>NZ_AP027291.1:3027052-3329757 GCF_030295745.1 Mycolicibacterium sp. TUM20985 | reverse complement strand
CGGGCGGTCGTCGAGCGGGCCATCGCCGATCCTCGCGGGCTCGACGGCTCGGTCTCGGTCGACGCCGACGCCGTCGAACTCTTGGTGCAGCTCGCCGCGGGGGACGCCCGCCGCGCGTTGACCGCGCTGGAGGTCGCCGCCGAGGCCGGTGATCACGTGACGGTCGAGGTCATCGAGCAGTCGCTGGACAAGGCCGCCGTCCGCTACGACCGCGACGGCGATCAGCACTACGACGTGGTCAGTGCCTTCATCAAGTCGGTGCGGGGGTCCGACGTCGATGCGGCGCTGCACTACCTCGCGCGGATGCTGACGGCGGGGGAGGATCCGCGCTTCATCGCGCGGCGGCTCACCATCCTCGCGAGCGAGGACGTCGGGATGGCCGACCCGACGGCCCTGCAGACTGCCGTCGCCGCCGCGCAGACCGTGCAGCTGATCGGCATGCCCGAGGCGCAGCTCACGCTCGCACACGCCACGGTGCACCTGGCCACGGCCCCGAAGTCCAACGCGGTGACGACGGCGCTCGGGGCGGCGATGGCGGACATCAAGGCGGGCAAGGCGGGGCTGGTGCCGCCGCACCTGCGCGACGGTCACTATTCGGGGGCGGCGGCGCTGGGCAATGCGCAGGGCTACTCCTACCCCCACGATGACCCGGATGGCATTGTGCCGCAACAGTATGCGCCCGACGAGCTGGTCGGCGTCGACTACTACCGGCCGACGACGCACGGGGTCGAACGGGAGATCGCGGGACGGCTCGACAAGCTGCGGGCGATCCTGCGTCGCAGGCGCTGACCCCCCGGCGGCGCGGTTCGGGGCCGCCGGACGACCCCGAAACGCAACGTTGCCGCCGGGGGATACCCGACGGCAACGCCGTGATGGACCGGTGGCAGCTCCGCGGAGCGGACTAGCGGCGGGTGATGCCCGTCCGGCGACGGCCCATCAAACTGGCGACCAGCCCCACGCCTACGGCCGCGACGATGACCTGGACCAGCAACTCCATCCAGTCGATGCCGTTAGTGGCGGTGGGGATGCCGAGTTGGCGCGCCAACCAGGTGCCGATCAGCGCGGAGACGATGCCGACGAGAATCGTGACGAGCAACCCGATCGACTGCTTGCCGGGGAGGATCAGGCGCCCGAGCACGCCGACGACGACGCCGATGAGGATCGCGGTGATGATGCCAGTGGGTGTCATTGAAGTTCTCTTTCGTGAGGTGGGACGGCCGTTGAGCTGGAACAGCAGTACCCCCGGGGCGGCGGTGTAAACGTCGGCGTGAATTGCCCTGGGCCGTACCCTCATCCCTGTGAACAGCGAGCTGATCGACGTAGACACCTCCCGCCGCCGCACCGTGGATCTCACCGACGCGGTCCGCACCTTCTGCGCCTCCCGCGGCGACGGGTTGTGCAACGTCTTCGTGCCGCACGCGACGGCGGGTGTCGCCATCCTCGAGACCGGCGCTGGATCGGATGACGATTTGGTCGAGGCGCTGGAGCGACTCCTGCCGCGCGATGGTCGTTACCGCCACTCGCACGGATCACCCGGGCACGGCGCCGATCACGTCCTGCCCGGGATCGTTGCCCCGTCGGTGACCATCCCGGTGCAGGCGGGTGAGCCGCTACTCGGCACCTGGCAGAGTGTCGTTCTGGTCGACCTGAACAGGGACAACTCGCGGCGCTCGGTGCGGGTCAGCTTCATCGCCGGCTGAGCCGCGCCCTTGCCAGGTTGATCGTGATGGGCCGGTAGTGTGATGCGGTCGAGAATCGGCACCGGGCAAGACACCAAGTGATTAAGGACAGCAGCACGTGCAGACACACGAGATCAGGAAGCGCTTCCTCGATCACTACGTGAACGCAGGCCACACCGAGGTGCCCAGTGCGTCGGTCATCCTGGATGACCCCAACCTGCTGTTCGTCAACGCGGGCATGGTGCAGTTCGTGCCCTACTTCCTGGGGCAGCAGCGGCCGCCGTGGGACCGGGCGGTGAGCGTCCAGAAGTGCATTCGCACCCCCGACATCGACGAGGTGGGCATCACCACCCGCCACAACACGTTCTTCCAGATGGCCGGCAACTTCTCCTTCGGCGACTACTTCAAGAAGGGCGCCATCGAGTTCGCCTGGACGCTACTGACCAACTCGCAGGACCAGGGCGGTTACGGCTTCGATCCCGAAAGAATCTGGGCGACGGTCTATCTCGACGACGACGAGGCCATATCGCTGTGGCAGGAGGTGGCCGGGCTACCGCTGGACCGCATTCAGCGTCGCGGGATGGCCGACAACTACTGGTCGATGGGCATCCCCGGCCCGTGCGGGCCGTCGTCGGAGATCTACTACGACCGCGGTCCGCAGTACGGCATCGACGGCGGGCCCGAGGCCAACGAGGACCGCTACATCGAGATCTGGAACCTCGTCTTCATGCAGAACGAGCGGGGCGAGGGGACCGGCAAGTCCGACTTCGAGATCCTGGGCCCGCTGCCCCGCAAGAACATCGACACCGGCATGGGCGTCGAGCGCGTCGCCTGCCTCCTTCAGGACGTGGACAACGTCTACGAGACGGATCTCGTCCGCCCGGTGATCGATCTGGTCGCCGGCATTGCGCCGATCCCGTACGGGGAGCACGGAACCCACGCCAGCGACGTCCGCTACCGCATCATCGCCGACCACAGCCGCACTGCGGCGATCATCATCGGCGACGGAGTGACCCCGGGGAACGACGGTCGCGGTTACGTGCTGCGGCGCCTGCTGCGCCGCGTCATCCGGTCGGCCAAGCTGCTCGGCATCGACACCCCGATCGTCGGCGAGCTGATGGCGTGCGTCCGTGACGCCATGGGGCCCTCGTACCCCGAGCTCGCCACCGACTTCGACAGGATCAATCGCATCGCGGTCGCCGAGGAGACCGCCTTCAACCGTACGCTGGCGTCGGGGTCGCGGTTGTTCGAGACGGCGGCCAACTCCACCAAGGCATCCGGGGTCTCGGTGTTGTCGGGGACCGACGCGTTCGCACTGCACGACACCTACGGCTTCCCGATCGAACTCACCCTGGAGATGGCGGCCGAGACCGGTCTGACCGTCGACGAGGAGGGCTTCCGCGGCCTGATGGCCGAGCAGCGTCAGCGCGCCAAGGCCGACGCCGCGGCGCGCAAGCACGCCCACGCTGATCTGTCGGCCTACCGGGAGCTGGTGGACACCGGCCCAACGGAGTTCACCGGTTTCGACGAATTGAGCTCTGAGGCAACGATTCTCGGCATCTTCGTCGACGGTCGTCGAGTACCCGTGGTGGCACACGACGGGGCGGGCGCGGAACGCGTCGAGCTGGTGCTCGACCGCACCCCGCTGTACGCCGAATCCGGTGGTCAGATCGCCGACGTGGGCGAGATCACGGGTACCGGATCCAGCGGTGCCGCCAAGGCGGCCGTCACCGACGTGCAGAAGATCGCCAAGACGCTGTTCGTGCACCGCGTCAACGTCGAGTCCGGCGAGTTCGTCGAGGGTGACACCGTCACCGCGGCCGTCGACCCGAAGTGGCGTCACGGCGCGACCCAGGGGCATTCCGGTACGCACATGGTGCATGCCGCCCTGCGACAGGTGTTGGGGCCCAACGCCGTTCAGGCCGGATCGTTGAACCGACCCGGGTATCTCCGGTTCGACTTCAACTGGCAGGGCGCTCTGACCGACGAGCAGCGCGAGCAGATCGAGGTGGTCACCAACGAGGCTGTCGAGGCGGACTACGCGGTGAACACCCTCTACACCAAACTCGAGAGGGCGAAGGCCATGGGTGCGATGGCACTCTTCGGCGAGGCCTACCCCGAGGACGTCCGGCTGGTGGAGATCGGCGGGCCGTTCTCGCTGGAACTGTGCGGCGGCACCCACGTGCACAACTCGGCGCAGATCGGACCGGTGACGATCCTGGGCGAGTCCTCCGTCGGCTCGGGCGTGCGCCGCGTCGAGGCCTACGTCGGACTGGACTCGTTCAAGTACCTGGCCAAGGAACGCGCACTGATGGCCGGGTTGGCCTCGTCGCTGAAGGTGCGCTCGGACGAGGTGCCCGCGCGGGTGGCCAACCTCGTCGAACGCCTCAAGGCCGCCGAGAAGGAACTCGACCGGTCCAGGCTGGCCAACGCGCGGGCTGCGGCCACCAACGCCGCCGCAGGCGCGGAGGTCGTGGGTAAGGTGCGAGTCGTGGCACAGCGCATGGCCGGCGGTATCTCGGCCGCCGATCTGCGCAGCCTGGTCGGCGACGTCAAGGGCCGGCTCGGATCGGATCCCGGCGTGGTCGCTCTGATCGCTGACGGTGAGGGTGACGCCGTGCCGTACGTCGTCGCGGTCAACCCCGCCGCGCAGGATCTGGGCTTCAATGCCAACGACCTCGTCAAGGTACTGGGCGCCGCGGTGAACGGACGCGGCGGCGGCAAGGCCGATCTCGCGCAGGGCTCGGGCGCCGGGGCGTCGAACATCGAGACGGCGCTGTCGGCGCTGCTCGCCGAGATCGCGCGGAGTTGACCCGATTGGCCGAGACCGTAGACCGTCAACCGGACCGGCCGGGCGGTGACGACCCGGGACGTGGTCGTCGGCTAGGGGTCGACGTCGGCACCGTCCGCATCGGTGTCGCCACCAGCGATCCCGACGGCATCCTGGCCACCCCCGTGGAGACCGTGGCGAGAGATCGGCGCAATGCCGCAGGCAAGCACATCCGCCGGCTGGCTCAGCTCGCCGCCGAGTTCGCAGTCGTCGAGGTAGTGGTCGGACTGCCACGGACCCTCGCCGACCGGACCGGACCCTCGGCGCTCGACGCGATCGCCGTCGCCGATGCCCTGGCCACCAAGATCACACCGGTACCCGTGCGGATGTCGGATGAGCGGCTCACCACGGTGACCGCTCAACGGTCCCTGCGCGAGGCAGGTGTCCGGGCGAAGGGACAGAAGACGATGATCGACCAGGCGGCTGCCGTCGGCATCCTGCAGACCTGGCTGGACCAGCGGCGAGTCGCCCTGGCCGAGGACGACGGAGCGGTCGATGGCTGACGATTGGGCACGTGGACGCACCGAACCCGAGGCGGTCGGACGGCCACGCCGGACGATGAGCCGCACCGAACGGGCGCGCGCGAACCGCAACCGCCGCAAGCGTCGCAACGTCACGGTCTTCTCGGTGCTTGCGTTGGTCGTGGTCCTCGTCGGCGCCCTATTCCTGGGGTCGCGGATGTGGCAGGGGATGTTCGGCAGCACCCCCAGCGATTACGAAGGTGACGGGGTCAGCGACGTCGTCGTACAGGTCCGCAACGGCGACTCCACGACCGCCATCGGCAAGACCCTGCAGGACAGTGGCGTCGTGGCCACGTCCCAGGCGTTCGTCGACGCGGCGGCGGATAACAAGGCGATCTCCGAGATTCAGCCCGGGTTCTACAAGGTGCGCACCGAGATACCGGCGACCACCGCGGTGTCGCGGCTCGCCGACCCCGAGAACCGGGTCGGCCGCCTGGTGATCCCGGAGGGGCGCCAGCTAGACGACGTCACCGACGTCAAGTCTGCGGCGGTCACGAAGGGCATCTTCTCGCTGGTCGCCGACGCCACGTGCGTCACCCTCGACGATCAACAGAAGTGCGGCGTCACCGCCGACGACCTCGAGAATGTGGCGGGCGCCGGCGATCTGGCAGCCCTTGCCGTGCCCACGTGGGCGGTCGATCCGGTGAAGGCTCTTGGCGAGGACCACCGGCGCCTCGAAGGTCTCATCGCGCCGGGCACCTGGAACGTCGATCCGTCGGCGCCCGCGCAGGACATCCTCGCCACCCTGGTCTCCGAGAGCGCCGCACAGTACGAGCAGGACGGGTTGCTCGAGGCCGGGAGCGCGGAGAACCTCTCGCCCTATCAGATCCTGGTGGTGGCTTCGCTCGTGCAGCGCGAGTCGAAGCCGCAGGACTTCGCGAAGGTGGCCAGGGTCATCTACAACCGGCTGGTCGCGCCCGATCATCGGCGTTTGGAGTTCGACTCGACGGTCAACTACTCGCTCGACCGACAGGAAGTCGCCACCACCGACGCCGATCGAGGTCGGAGCACGCCCTGGAATACCTATGTGCGCGAAGGGCTTCCGATGACGCCGATCTGCTCGCCCGGCCAACCTGCACTCGCCGCCGCAGAGAATCCCGAGCCGGGAGACTGGTTGTACTTCGTGACCGTCGACATGCAGGGCACGACGCTGTTCACCCGCGAGTACCAGCAGCACCTGGCCAACATCGAGCTCGCCCGACTCAACGGTGTGCTCGATAGCGCACGATGAGCCGCAAGGCGGCGGTGCTGGGTTCGCCGATCAACCACTCGCGGTCACCGCAGTTGCACCTGGCGGCCTACCGCGCGCTCGGGCTGGACTGGACCTACGAGCGCATCCTGTGCAACGCCCACGAATTGCCTTCGCTGGTGGGCAGTTTGGGTCCCGAGTGGGTCGGCCTCTCCGTCACGATGCCCGGCAAGTTCGTCGCGCTGGAGGTCGCCGACGAGCGGACGCCCCGCGCTGAGCTGCTCGGATCGGCCAACACGCTGGTGCACACGCCGACCGGCTGGCGCGCCGACAACACTGACGTCGACGGGGTGACCGGCGCCCTACGGGGAGTCGAAGTCGAACACGCAGCGGTCCTGGGCTCCGGCGGGACCGCCCCCGCGGCCATTGCCGGGCTCACCGCGCTTGGGGTACAGGACATCTCGATCGTTGCCCGCAATCGTGAGAAGGTCGCCCCACTGCTGGAGCTCGGGGAGCGGTGCGGTGTCACGACCGGCTGGGTGGAGTTGGGCACACCGCTGCACGACGTCGATGTCGTGGTCAACACCATCCCGGCCGACGTGGCTGCGCGGTACGCAGACAGCGTCACCGCCGCGCCGGTGCTGCTCGACGCGATCTACGACCCGTGGCCCACCCCGCTCGCGGAGTCCTTCGCCGCCGCGGGGGGTCGCGTCATCAGCGGTTTGCAGATGCTGCTGAATCAGGCGTACGCACAGGTCGAGCAGTTCACCGGCCGGCCCGCGCCGAAAGAGGCGATGATCGCCGCCCTGGCGGCGACCTAGGCTTTCCCCGTGGGGGAAGCGGTCGCCGGCGCGTGCGCGCTGACGTGGCTAACGGCGTTGACCGTCTACGACGTGCGGCAGCGCCGCTTGCCAAATGCGTTGACATTGCCCGGCGCGGTGGTCGTGCTCACCGTCGCGGCGCTCGCCGGTCGTGGGCAGGCAGCGCTGGTGGGGGCGGCCGCCCTGACCGTGATCTACCTCGTCGTCCATCTGCTCTCACCGGCTGCGATGGGTGCGGGCGACGTGAAGTTGGCGCTCGGGATCGGTGCGCTGACCGGCGCCTACGGGGTGGACGCGTGGGTGCTCGCGGCGATCACGGCACCGCTCCTGACAGCGCTGTTGGGCGTCGGCCTCCGCGCGCGGGGTACCGGGGCGAGCGCGGTGCCGCACGGCCCGGCGATGTGCGTGTCGGCGATCGCTGCGGTCGCCCTGGTGGCGGGATAGCCCTACCGTCACACCGGGAGGGAGCACCGACCATGCCGATACGTCCCACAACGCCCGCTGACCTCGCCGCCATCGCCGAGATCTACGCCCACTACGTGCTGACGAGCGTCGCCACCTTCGAGACGGAACCGCCGGAGGCCGACGAGTGGCGGCGGCGCTTCGAGGCGATCACCGGTGTCGCGCTGCCCTTCCTCATCGTCGAACGGGAGGGCGCGATCGCCGGATATGCCTACTGCGCGCCGTGGAAGACGAGGCCCGCGTACTCGCGCACCGTCGAGGATTCGGTGTACGTCGCACCCTGGGCGGTCGGCCGGGGCTGCGGGTCGGAACTGCTGGCCGCACTCCTCGACGCCTGTGGCGCGGCGGGCATCCGCGAGGTGATCGCCGTGATCGCCGATTCGGGTGACCCCGCGTCGGTCGGGTTGCACCACCGCTTCGGTTTCACCGACGCCGGCCGCCTGCAGCGCGTGGGCTACAAGCACGAGCGCTACGGCGACACATTGCTGCTGCAGCGCAGCCTCGCGTGACGGATTACCTCAGGTCGGGGACGTCATGGGAAGATGGGACGCGTGTTGCGATGGACCACAGCTGGTGAATCCCACGGCCGCGCCCTGGTGGCGATGGTCGAGGGCATGGTCGCTGGACTCGAGATCACGACCGACGACGTCGCCGGGCAGTTGAAGCGCCGCAGGCTGGGCTACGGCCGAGGCGCCCGGATGAAGTTCGAGGCCGATGCGGTCACCGTGTTGACCGGGGTGCGTCACGGCGTGACGCTGGGTGGTCCGATTGCCATCGAGATCGGCAACTCCGAATGGCCCAAGTGGGAAACCGTGATGGCGGCCGACCCGGTCGACCCCGTAGAGCTGGACGGTGCGCGGAACGCACCGCTGACCCGGCCGCGGCCCGGGCATGCCGACTATGCGGGCATGCTCAAGTACGGCTTCGACGACGCCCGTCCCGTCCTCGAGCGCGCCAGCGCCCGTGAGACCGCCGCGCGGGTCGCCGCGGGCACCATCGCCAAGGCCTTCCTGCGCCAGGCCCTCGGGGTCGAGGTGTTATCGCACGTCATCTCCATCGGGGCGTCCAAGCCCTATGACGGCCCGACGCCGCGCCCGGCGGATCTCGACGCGATCGACGACAGCCCGGTCCGCGCCTTCGACTCCGACGCCGAAGCGGCCATGATCGCCGAGATCGAGGCGGCCAAGAAGGACGGCGACACGCTCGGCGGCATCGTCGAGGTCGTCGTCGAGGGCCTGCCCATCGGACTGGGCTCCTTCACCAGCGGCGACAGTCGGCTCGACAGCCAGTTGGCGGCTGCCGTCATGGGCATTCAGGCCATCAAGGGCGTCGAGATCGGGGACGGCTTCGAGACCGCGCGCCGTCGCGGCAGCGTCGCCCACGACGAGATCTACCCCGGCCCCGGTGGGGTGATGCGCTCGACCAACCGTGCAGGCGGGCTCGAAGGCGGCATGACCAACGGGCAGTCCCTACGAGTGCGGGCCGCCATGAAGCCGATCTCCACGGTGCCCAGGGCGCTGGCCACCGTGGACATGACCACCGGCGAGGAAGCCGTCGCGATCCACCAGCGCTCGGACGTCTGCGCGGTGCCTGCGGCCGGTGTCGTCGTCGAGACGATGGTGGCACTCGTCCTCGCCCGTGCCGCGCTCGAGAAGTTCGGGGGTGACTCGCTCGCGGAGACCAAGGCCAACGTGGACGGCTACCTGGCCTCGATCGCGGCCAGAGATCCTGCGCAGGCGTCGGGCTGATGGCCCCCAAGGCAGTGCTCGTGGGCATGCCCGGATCGGGCAAGTCCACCATCGGGCGCCGCCTGGCCAAGGCCCTCGACGTCCCCCTGCTGGACACCGACGCCAAGATCGTCGAGACCACGGGGCGTTCGATCGCCGACATCTTCGTCGAGGGTGAGGCGCAGTTCCGCCAGATCGAGGCCGACGTGGTGCGGGCGGCCCTCGCCGAACACGATGGTGTCGTGTCACTCGGCGGAGGTGCCATCACCACGCCCGAGGTCCGTGAGGCACTGGTCGGCCACACCGTCGTCTACCTGGAAATCAGTGCTGCCGAAGGCATTCGACGCACCTCCGGTGGTGCCACCCGGCCGTTGCTGGCCGGTGGCGATCCCGGTGAGCGGTTCCGCGAGTTGATGACGCAGCGCGTCCCGCTGTATCGGCAGGTGGCGACGGTGCGGATCAACACCAATCGCCGCAATCCCGGTGTCGTGGTGCGCAACATCGTGCAACGCCTGGAGAGCGCGCCCGTCGACCGTCCGCAGGCCCGGCGTCGCCGTCGACCCGCGTGGCGTCGGCTTCCCACCGTCCTCAACCCGGCACCCACCACCGAAGCGCCGCCGAGTCCCGCGGCGCTGGCCCGTCAAGCGGAAGCGCGCAATGACTGAACCCGTGACCGTCGACGTGCTGGTCGACCGGCCCTACCCGGTGATCATCGGGACCGGGTTGCTCGATGATCTCGCCCGCGTCCTCGACGGACGGCACAAGGTGGCCATCCTGCATCAGCCCGTTTTGAACGAGACGGCCGAGGCAATCCGAAAGCGATTGTCCGACAGCGGTATCGATGCTCATCGCGTCGAGATCCCGGATGCCGAAGATGGCAAGGAGTTGCCGGTCGTCGGCTTCATCTGGGATGTGTTGGGCCGCATCGGCATCGGTCGCCAGGATGCCCTCGTCAGCTTGGGCGGGGGAGCGGCCAGCGACGTGACGGGGTTCGCCGCCGCGACGTGGTTGCGTGGCGTCGACGTCGTGCACGTGCCCACCACTCTGCTGGGCATGGTCGACGCAGCGGTGGGTGGGAAGACCGGCATCAACACCGAAGCGGGCAAGAACCTCGTCGGAGCCTTTCACCAACCGCTCGCGGTGCTGGTCGACATGGCCACCCTGGAGTCGTTGCCACGCAACGAGATCGTGGCGGGAATGGCGGAGATCGTCAAGGCCGGATTCATCGCCGACCCGGTGATCCTCGACCTGATCGAGGCCGATCCCGAAGCGGCGCTCGATCCCGCTGGTTCGGTGCTCCCCGAGCTGATCCGGCGAGCGGTCGTCGTCAAGGCCGAGGTCGTCGCCGCCGACGAGAAGGAATCGCAATTGCGCGAGATCCTCAACTACGGGCACACTCTCGCGCACGCGATCGAGCGTCGGGAGCGCTACCGGTGGCGCCACGGTGCCGCGGTGTCGGTGGGACTGGCGTTCGCCGCCGAACTGGGCCGCCTGGCCGGGCGGCTCGACGACGCGACGGCCGACCGGCACCACACCGTGCTGACCGCGCTCGGGCTTCCGACGACCTACGACGCCGACGCACTGCCACAGCTGCTCGAGTACATGGCCGGCGACAAGAAGACTCGGTCGGGCGTGCTGCGTTTCGTGGTCCTCGAGGGTCTGGCCAAGCCGGCCAGACTGGAGGGCCCGGATCCCGCGCTGCTCGCGGCCGCCTACTCGGAGATCGGGACCCGCCCATGACCATCAACGTCTTCAACGGCCCCAACCTGGGCAGGCTCGGCAAGCGGCAACCCGAGGTCTACGGCAGCACTACCCACGACGATCTCGTTGCGATGATCGAACGTGAAGCCGGCGAGCTCGGGGTGACGGTCGTCGTGCGGCAGACCGACAGCGAGGCCGAGCTGCTGGACTGGGTCCATGCGGCCGCCGACGCGAAGGAGCCGGTGGTGCTCAACGCCGGCGCGCTGACCCACACGTCGGTGGCCCTACGCGATGCGTGCGCGGAGCTGAGTGCGCCGCTGATCGAGGTGCACATCTCGAATGTGCATACGCGCGAGGAGTTTCGGCACCACTCGTATCTGAGCGGGGTGGCTACGGGCGTGATCGTCGGTCTCGGCGTCCAGGGCTATCTGCTGGCGCTGCGCTACCTGGCGGGCAGCGGGCACTAGGTATCTCCTGCTCGTTCGTACTGCCGCAGGACACCGACCGCTCCCCGTAGGTACTGGGTGATGACCTCGCGTTCCGCCGGGGTGTATTCCTCCGCCAGATCGTCCAGCGCGGCGATGAGCGGCTGAAGTGTGGAGAGCACGTTCTCGACGGCCGATGGGGTGGGCTCGAGTGTCACCCGCCTGCGGTCGTCGGCGCTGCGATGCCTCTCGATGTGCCCGGCCCGCTCGAGTCGGTCCAGCAGCTCGCTTGCCGATCCGGTGCTGATTCCGAGTCGGGCGCTCACGTGATGCGGGCTCAATGACCCGGCATTGCCGAAGATGTGATTGAGCGCGGTGTAGTCCATCGGTCGAAGATCCAGCCGCCGAGCGATGAGGTAGTCGACGTCGACGGCCGCGCGGGTGAATTCCCGAAGAGCCCAAGAGGTTTCCTGTGCCGTCATACGACTGCGTTCGGCGCGCTCGACGTCATCGATGGGATCGTGCGGGCTCCCTGGATCGGCTGTTGCCATAGTCGCATCTTAGATCTACGCTGATCCGAAACGGAGTCACTCGGAAACGGAGCTAGTTTTACCAACGCCGGGCCTCCGTCCGCTCGAACCCCCGTAACGAAGGAGATTGGGATGACCGACGTCCGCACCAAGGAATCAAGGCGCTACCGGTGGTGGCACGCCGCCGCCGTCGGAGTGGTGGCCAACGTCGCCAGCGCACTTCCGGCGGGCTACAACGGAGACGGAGACTTCTACGCCTCGCTGCGCACCCCGCCCGGCGCACCTCCGGGGTGGGTCTTCGCGCCCGTGTGGGCGGCGAACAACACGCTCACACTGGTGAGCAACCTGCGGATCGCGAACCTGCCGGAGGAGACTCCCGGCCGTCGCCGTGCCCTGGAAGTCGAGGCCGCCAACTGGATGCTCTTCAGTTCATTTGCCGGAATGTTCTTCGGTCTGCGCAGCCCGATCCTCGCTGCGGCCAACACGATGGCGGGGTTCGCGCTGACCACTTACAGCGTCCGCGCCACCGCCGCACTGGATCGGCGCGCGGCGTGGGCCCTCGTACCGCGCCTGGCGTGGCTCGGGTTCGCCTCCTACGTGTCCACCTCGATAGCGGTGAAGAGCCCAGACCGGCTGTTCGGATACCGCCCGGGGCGGTCCGACCGCGTCTAAGCCGTGCGCCGGGGACGGAAGGTTAGCGCCGTTCCTCGGGCTTGGTCTCGAGAGCTTCGGTGGTCGTGCTGGACCCGGCATCAGCCGTCGACGCCGGAACCGTCACGCCCTCGTCGCGGTCGCCGCGGTCGCCGCGGTCGTCGTGCACGGCCGCGAAGACGTCGGTGTCGGCCCGGTCACCATCGCTGCGCCGCTGGATCGGGGGAGCATTGCGGTCGACGAGTCCGCGACCCAGCGCCACGCCGGCGATGGCGAAGACGAACATCAGCAGCGCCGTGAACGCGGCGAACGTCGTGATCTCGTTGAGCAGACCCTGCGCATAGAGGTTCTCGTAGAACAGCGAGATGAACCACGCGACGAAGCCGGAGACGATGCCGGCGAACAGGCCGGCCAGCAGCCACGTCATCGCCAGGTCGCTACGACGGTCGGGGTCGGGGTTCGCGTTCGCGTCGGCGCGGCCGTCGATCACACCCCAGATGAAGGCCGCGATCGCGAACACGGCAACCAGCAGGATGCTGATGTACAGCGCCTGGCTTTCCATCATGTTGATCAGGGCACCCTGAAGCAGCCGGACGACGACCATCAGCGCAGCGAACACCAGTCCGCGCAGCAACCACTTACTCATGAGGGCACACCCTAGCGAGTACCGTCATGCGCTGTGACGATTTCCCAGCGCAGGGCTCGCGTGCGTCGCAGACTGGCCGCCGCCGATTTGGATGCAATGCTGGTAACGGACCTGGTCAACGTGCGTTATCTGGCTGGATTCACCGGTTCGAACGCGGCGTTGCTGATTCGGGTCGACGACGAGAAGCCCGTGTTGGCGACCGATGGCCGGTACCGGACGCAGGCCGCGGAGCAGGCACCGGACGCGGAGCTCGTCATCGAGCGGGCCTGCGCGCCCCATCTGGCGGCACTGGCGGCCGGCACCGGGGTGCGGCGGCTGGGTTTCGAGAGCCACGTAGTGACGGTCGACGGACACGCCCTTCTGATGAAGGAGGCGAACGGCGTCGAGCTGGTGCGGGCCGCCGGTGCCGTCGAGGCCCTGCGGGAGGTGAAGGACGCCGGTGAGGTCGCCCTGCTGAGGTTGGCCTGCGAGGCCGCAGATGCCGCGCTCGCGGACCTGGTCGCCGCCGGTGGGCTGCGGCCGGGTCGGACGGAGCGGGAGGTCGGCCGGGACCTGGAGTCGCGGATGCTCGACCACGGCGCCGATGGCGTGTCGTTCGAGACGATCGTGGCCGCGGGGGCCAACTCGGCCATCCCGCACCACCGGCCGACCGACGCCGTGCTCGCTGCGGGTGACTTCGTGAAGATCGACTTCGGTGCGCTCGTCGCCGGCTATCACTCCGACATGACCCGGACGTTCGTGCTGTCGCCCGTCGCGCAGTGGCAGCGCGACGTCTACGACCTGGTGTCCACCGCCCAGCGGCTCGGGCGGGAGGCCCTCGCCCCGGGCGTGTCCCTGTCCGGCGTGGACGGCGTGTCGCGACAGCACATCGCGGACGCGGGTTTCGCCGAGAACTTCGGACACGGGCTCGGCCATGGCGTCGGCCTGCAGATCCACGAAGCACCGGGAATCAGCGCATCGTCCGCCGGTACACTGCTTGCTGGCTCCGCGGTGACCGTGGAGCCCGGCGTCTATCTGCCCGGCCATGGCGGCGTCCGCATCGAGGACACGCTGGTCGTGGGCAGTGATGATGCACCCACACCCGAGTTGCTGACCCGGTTCCCCAAGGAACTGGCGATTCTCTAGAAGGCTAGGAGTAGTACCCCCGTGGCATCGACCGCCGACTTCAAGAATGGGCTCGTCCTGCAGATCGATGGCCAGCTGTGGCAGATCACCGAGTTCCAGCACGTCAAACCGGGCAAGGGTCCGGCGTTCGTGCGCACCAAGCTCAAGAACGTGCTGTCCGGCAAGGTCGTGGACAAGACGTACAACGCAGGCGTGAAGGTCGAGACCGCGACCGTCGACCGCCGCGACACCACGTACCTCTACCGCGACGGTAGTGACTTCGTGTTCATGGACGCCCAGGACTTCGAACAGCACCCGCTGCCGGAGTCCCTGGTCGGAGATGCCGCGAATTACCTGCTCGAGGGCATGCCGGTGCAGGTCGCTTTCAGCGAGGGCGCACCGCTGTACCTGGAACTGCCGGTGACCGTCGAACTGATCGTGTCCCACACCGACCCTGGTCTGCAGGGCGACCGCTCCAGCGCAGGCACCAAGCCGGCCACCATGGAGACGGGCGCCCAGATCAACGTGCCGCTGTTCATCAACACCGGTGACAAGCTCAAGGTCGACTCCCGCGACGGCAGTTACCTCGGTCGCGTGAATGCCTGAGCCGGGGCGAGCGAAGCGCAGCGGAGCGACGGGATGAGTGACCGTCGCGGGGACCGCGGCCGCCACCAGGCCCGCAAACGTGCCGTCGACCTGTTGTTCGAGGCGGAGGCCCGCGGGCTGACCCCCGCCGAGATTGCCGACGGGCGAACGTCGTTGGCGGAGACCGACTCCGAGCTGTCGACGCTGAACCCGTACACCGTGACCGTCGCACGAGGCGTCACCGAGCACGCCGCGCACATCGACGACCTGATCTCGGCTCACCTGCAGGGCTGGACGCTGGAACGCCTCCCCGCCGTCGACCGGGCGGTGCTTCGGGTCGCGGTGTGGGAGCTGCTGCACGCCGACGACGTGCCCGAGCCGGTGGCCGTCGATGAGGCCGTGGAGTTGGCCAAGAGCCTGTCCACCGACGACTCGCCGGGGTTCGTCAACGGTGTGCTCGGCCAGGTGATGCTGGTGACCCCCCAGATCCGCGCCGCCGCGGCCGCCGTCCGGAGTACCCCCGAGGGAGCCTGATGGCGGCACCGCAGGATTGGGCGCCCTACAGCACACTCGACCAGGCCGCCAGGGTCTACCTGCGGGATCCGGAACTGGCGCTCGACCAACTGCGGGCGCTGGTCGAATTCTCCGCGATCAGGTCGTTCGTCATGTCCCGCGGCACCAGCGAGGACGCCTGGGGCGAGGCCGTGTGGCAGGAGATCCTGCTCACCGACGGTCGTCGTCTCATCATGTGGCGGGCGGACGACGAACTGCTGACCGAGGCAGATGAAGCGCCCCGGCGCCTGCTCAACGCGTCGGCGCGGACCATTCTGCTGTCGACCATCACCGACCACATCCTCACCACCGAGTTCGAGGTCCTCGACGACGGCACCCGCAGGCTCGCCGAAGTCCGCCTGCGGATGTACACCCAGCTGTTGACGCGGACACGGCAGAAGTCCGCGGTCGACACCGACCTGTTCTGCGAGTCCTTCCGGTTCACCAAGACGGTCGACGACGGCGGCCTGGCTCAAATGCAGCGGCTGCTGCAGTTCGGCCGGGTGTTGTCCCGGTCGATGTGAGGTTCACCCGCCGGGTGCGTCGTCCGTTGTGCGCCCACGTATTTCCGCGAAGGCGTCGGGGGCCCGGTCCGCAGACCCAGTACTCGAGCAGGACGCGGTGGCCAACTGCTGCTTAGCGGTGCTCGGGGAGGGAACACCCCGGTCATGACGATTCAAGGTGATGACGTACGCAAGCTGCTCGACGCCGACGAGGACGCCATTCTGGTGCTGATCGAGGGCCGGGTCGAGGTCGTCGGTCCCAGTGCCCTCCACGATGATGCGCATCGGGGTGCGTGGGAGGTGATCTCACGCGTAGAGCTGTTGGAGCGCACCGGCGCCGGGAGTGACCTAGCCGACGACGACGTCGCCAGGCAGGCGGCGATCCTCGATGCCGAGGTGTCCGAACTCGGCGGCTGAGGCTACGACTCCAGCGCCTGATACGTGCGGCGGACGAACCGCGGCTGCGCCGCCTGCAGCTTCGCCAGTGAGGTGTTGCCGGCCACCGCGGCGGCGGCAGCGTCCGGGCTGAGATCGGGCAGGTTCTGGATGAGGTACAGCATGATCAGATCCGCGGCGGGATCGGCCTGCCACCACGTGCCGTACGCCCCGGGCCAACTGAACGTGCCGACTCCGCCCGGCCCGTATAGCTGACGCGACTGTGCGGCATCGGTGACGACGGACAGGTTCAGGCCGAAGCCGCGGCTCCGCCAGAACGGCATCCCCAGGAACGGTTGGGTCCGCTGCTGGTCGGTCAGTCTGTCCGTCCGCATCAGCCGCACCGATTCCTCGGAGAGCACCGTGACGCCATTCACCGAACCCTCGCCGAGCAGCATGCGGGCGAACGCGAGGTAGTCGTCGGCCGTCGACCAGAGGCCGGCCCCGCCGGTGCAGAACGTCGGGAGGGTCACCGGCGCCGGGCTCATGACGTCGTCCCGCAGGGTGCCGGTCTCGTCGAGCTGGTACATCGTGGCGGCTCGTCGGCGCCCTTCGTGGCTCACCTTGAAACCGGTGTCGGACATGCCGAGAGGTCCCAGGATGCGGGTCGCTAGCACGTCGGCCAGTGGTTCGCCCGCGATCCGGGACAGCGCGATCCCCAGCACGTCGGTCGCGTGGCTGTAGGTCAGCCGATCGCCGGGCTGGTGGGCCAGCGGCAGCCGGGCGAGTTCGGCGAGCCAGCGGTCCTGGTCCTGTCGGAACATCAGCGTGCCGTACGCCCGGCCCAAGGGCGGCCCGACCGAGAACGCGTAGGCCAGGCCGCTGCGGTGGGTCATCAGATCGTCGAACGTGATCGGCCGTCGCAGGGGCACCGTGGTCTCGAGCGGTCCCGTCGGGTCCGCCATCACCCGGACGTCGGCGAGCTCGGGCAGCCACTGCGCGACGGAGTCCCCGAGGGCGAAGGCGCCTTCCTCGACCATCGACATCGCCGCCGCGACCGTGACCGGCTTGGTCATCGAGGCGATCCGGAAGATGGTGTCGCGCTGCATCGGTAGCCCCGCGTGGACGTCACGGTGGCCGAGTTCGTTGACCTGCAACACCCGGCCCGCCTGCCACACCATCGTGACGGCGCCCGCCAGCAAGCCGGCGTCGATGGCGTCGCGGATGGACGCCTGGTTGTCGTCGAGTTTCACCGGGTCAGCCTAGTGGGGGCCTCGGGTGATTCCGCCGGGTGCTAAGCTGCCGCGGAAGTTCGACGTCCTTTAACGATCCGTCCCGAGAGGCGGAGAAGGAGGTCCAGGTTGATATGGCTGCACCCAGCCCCGACCGGGAATTGATGTCCGCCGCCGACGTGAGCCGGACCGTCGCCCGCATCGCTCATCAGATCATCGAGAAGACCGCCCTCGACGCCGTCGATGCGCCCCGCGTGATCCTCCTCGGCATTCCGACCCGCGGGGTTACGCTCGCCGCCCGCCTGGCGCTCAACATCACCGAGTTCTCCTCGGTCCCGGTCTCCGCAGGGGCGCTCGACGTCACTCTGTACCGCGACGACCTCAACTTCAAGCCACCGCGTCCACTCGAGGACACCTCGATCCCCGAGGGTGGAATCGATGACGCGGTAGTGGTTCTCGTCGACGACGTGCTCTATTCCGGGCGTACCGTACGAGCCGCACTCGACGCGCTCCGGGACGTCGGTCGCCCACGCGCGGTGCAACTCGCGGCGCTCGTCGATCGGGGTCACCGCGAGCTTCCCTTCCGCGCCGACTACGTCGGCAAGAACGTGCCCACCTCCCGCAACGACAACATCAAGGTGCTGTTGACCGAAGACGACGGCCGCGATGGCGTGCTGATCGCCTCGCACGGCGGGCCGGTGCGATGATGAGCGCTTGCGCGAAGAGGAGACTGCCATGACCCGGCACCTGCTCTCTGCGGCCGACCTCAGCCGCGACGAGGCCACCGCGATCCTCGACGACGCCGACCGGTTCAGCAAGGCCCTCCTAGGCCGAGAGGTCAAGAAGCTGCCGACGCTGCGCGGGCGGACGGTCATCACGATGTTCTACGAGAACTCGACCAGGACCAGGGTGTCGTTCGAGGTCGCGGGCAAGTGGATGAGTGCCGACGTCATCAACGTCAGCTCGTCGGGATCATCGGTGGCCAAGGGCGAGTCGCTGCGCGACACCGCGCTCACCCTGCGCGCCGCCGGCGCCGACGCGCTGATCATCCGGCACCCGGCTTCGGGTGCGGCACAACAGCTTGCGGAGTGGACGCGTGAGGCCAACGACTCCGGTCCCAGCGTGATCAACGCCGGTGACGGGACCCACGAGCATCCGACGCAGGCGCTGCTCGACGCGCTGACCATCCGTCAGCGGCTGGGCTCCATCGAGGGCAAGCGGGTCGTGATCGTGGGCGACGTGCTGCACAGCCGGGTGGCGCGCTCCAATGTGCTGCTGCTGTCCACCCTGGGCGCCGAGGTGGTGCTCGTCGCGCCGCCCACCCTGCTGCCCGTGGGCGTCGAGACGTGGCCGGTCACGGTGACTCATGACCTCGACGCCGAACTGCCGGGCGCCGACGCGGTGCTCATGCTGCGCGTGCAAGCCGAGCGGATGAACGGCGGCTTCTTCCCGTCGGCGCGGGAGTACTCGGTGCTCTACGGGCTGTCGGAGAAGCGGTCGGCGAAGCTCGCCGACCACGCGGTGGTACTGCACCCCGGGCCGATGCTGCGCGGCATGGAGATCGCGTCCTCGGTGGCTGATTCGCCGCAATCGGCGGTTCTGCAACAGGTTTCCAATGGCGTCCACGTCCGGATGGCGGTGCTGTTCCATCTTCTCGTCGGTGCTGGCTCAGAGGTGAATGCATGAGTGTCCTCATTCGGGGTGTGCTGCGCTACGGCGAGGGTGACCCCATCGACGTCCTGGTCGACGACGGGCAGATCGCCGCGCTCGGATCCGATCTGGCCGTTCCCGATGACGCCGAGGTGATCGACGCCCGCGGCCAGGTGTTGCTGCCCGGCTTCGTCGATCTGCACACCCATCTCCGCGAGCCGGGCCGGGAGTACGCCGAGGACATCGAAACGGGTTCGGCGGCAGCAGCTCTGGGTGGCTACACGGCGGTGTTCGCGATGGCCAATACCGACCCCGTCGCCGACAGTCCCGTCGTCACCGACCACGTCTGGCACCGCGGCCAGCAGGTCGGCCTGGTCGACGTGCACCCGGTTGGTGCGGTGACCGTGGGTCTGAAGGGCGCTCAACTCACCGAGATGGGCCTGATGGCCGCCGGGGTGGGCCGGGTGCGGATGTTCTCGGACGACGGCATCTGCGTGCACGACCCGCTGATCATGCGGCGGGCGTTGGAATACGCTAGCGGCCTGGGCGTCTTGATCGCCCAGCACGCCGAGGAGCCGCGACTGACGGTCGGCGCAGTCGCCCACGAGGGCCCCAACGCGGCCCGGCTGGGGTTGGCCGGCTGGCCGCGATCGGCCGAGGAGTCGATCGTCGCGCGTGACGCCATCCTCGCCCGTGACGCCGGAGCGCGCGTCCACATCTGTCATGCCTCCACCGCAGGCACCGTCGAGTTGGTGAGATGGGCCAAGGCGCAGGGCATTTCGATCACTGCAGAGGTGACGCCGCATCACCTGCTGCTCGACGACGCGCGACTCGAGTCCTACGACGGTCGCAACCGCGTCACCCCGCCGCTGCGCGAGGCCTCCGACGCCCTGGCGTTGCGGCAGGCCCTCGCCGACGGTGTGATCGACTGCGTCGCCACCGATCACGCTCCGCACGCCGAGCACGAGAAGATGTGCGAGTTCGCGGTCGCCCGGCCGGGCATGCTCGGGCTGCAGACCGCGCTCTCCGTCGTCGTCGAGACCATGGTGCAACCGGGTGCGATGACGTGGCGCGACGTCGCGCGGGTGATGAGCGAGGCCCCCGCGAGCATCGTCGGACTTCCCGATCAGGGTAGGCCGCTGGAGGTGGGCGAGCCCGCCAACCTGACGGTCGTCGACCCCGACGCCACCTGGACGGTGAGCGGAGCCGACCTGGCCAGCCGGTCGGACAACACCCCGTACGAGTCGATGACCCTGCCCGGGGTCGTGACGCTGACCCTGTTGCGCGGCAAAGTGACTGCGCGAGACGGGAAGAGCCCACCGGCGGGCGGGAGCGAAGCGGCTGGGGGAGCAGCGCCGTGAACACCCCTACCCTGATCGCCCTGCTGATCATCGCTGCGCTGCTGGCGCTGCTCATCGCGTTCTTCATCCGGCAGATGATGCGGGGCTGGCTGCACCGGGCTCAGCGACAGGCGGAGATGATCGGCGCACTGCCGCCGCTGCCCGACACCGTGGGACCTGCGATCGTCCCCGCCACCAAGGGGTTGTACGTCGGGAGCACGATCGCTCCGAGCTGGCAGGACCGCATCGCCGTGGGGGACCTCGGCTTCCGCAGCAAGGCGGTGTTGACGCGCTATCCGGAGGGAATCATGGTGCAGCGCACGGGTGCCGGACCGATCTGGATTCCGGACGAGTCGATCACCGCGATCCGCCGCGAGCGGGGCATCGCCGGGAAGGCATTGACCCACGACGGCATCCTCGCGATCCGCTGGAAGTTGCCGTCAGGCACCGAGATCGACACCGGGTTCCGCGGCGACGACCGCCGCGAACTCGACAACTGGGTAGAGGAGGCTGCATGAGTGGCGCAAAGGCGGTTCTCGTCCTCGACGACGGGCGGTCCTTCACCGGCACCACGTTCGGCGCCGTTGGTCAGACGCTGGGGGAGGCGGTGTTCTCCACCGGGATGTCGGGCTATCAGGAGACCCTGACCGACCCGAGCTACCACGGCCAGATCGTCGTCGCGACGGCCCCGCAGATCGGCAACACCGGCTGGAACCGCGAGGACGGCGAAAGCCGCGACGACAAGATCTGGGTCGCCGGGTACGCCGTGCGCGACCCGTCACCGCGGGCCTCGAACTGGCGCGCCACCGGCACCCTCGACGACGAACTGGTCCGGCAGGGCATCGTCGGGATCGCGGGCATCGACACCCGCGCCCTCGTCCGCCACCTCCGCACCGCCGGGTCGATGAAGGCGGGCATCTTCTCCGGCGACGCATTGGCCGATACCGACGAACTGCTGAATCGGGTGCGCAGCCAGCGCTCGATGTTGGGTGCCGACCTCGCCGGCGAGGTGAGCACCGACGCGGCCTACGTCGTCGAACCCGATGGACCGCAACGCTTCACGGTCGCGGCAATCGATCTGGGCATCAAGACCAACACGCCGCGGAACTTCGCCCGGCGAGGCATCCGGACCCATGTCGTGCCGTCGAACACCACCTTCGAGCAGCTGACCGCGCTGCAGCCGGACGGGGTGTTCCTGAGCAACGGCCCCGGCGACCCGGCGACCGCGGACCACGTCGTCGAGGTGACGCGCAACGTGCTGGAGGCGGGAATCCCGCTACTGGGAATCTGTTTCGGCAATCAGATCCTGGGCCGCGCGCTGGGCCGCTCGACGTACAAGATGACCTTCGGCCACCGGGGCATCAACGTGCCGGTCATCGACCACATCACGGGCCGCGTCGCGATCACCGCGCAGAACCACGGATTCGCGCTCGAGGGCGAGGCGGGCGAGGAGTTCGACACGCCATTCGGCCGAGCCATCGTCAGTCACACCTGCGCCAACGACGGCGTCGTCGAAGGCGTCAAACTGCTTGAAGGAAGGGCGTTCTCGGTGCAATATCACCCCGAGTCGGCGGCGGGACCCCATGACGCCGAGTATCTGTTCGACCAATTCGTCGATCTGATGGCCGGGGATGAAGCCTGATGCCCACCTCCGCGAGCGTGCGTGTCTGCGGTGCGACACGCGGCATTGAGGCCGAGAATCCGCACGGTCGTCATCTCGACGGCCGCCTCGGGACCGCAACGAGCGTGCGCGATCTCCGATTCAAGAGCGGCGTGTCGGCCGCAGACACGCACGCTCGCGGGAGCAGGGGGGAGAGCTAATGCCACGTCGCGAAGATCTCAAGCACGTGCTGGTGATTGGGTCGGGGCCGATCGTCATCGGCCAGGCCTGCGAGTTCGACTACTCGGGCACTCAGGCCTGCCGCGTGCTGCGCGCCGAAGGCCTGCAGGTCAGCCTGGTCAACTCGAATCCGGCGACCATCATGACCGACCCCGAGTACGCCGACAACACCTACGTCGAGCCCATCACGGCCGCGTTCGTCGAGAAGGTCATCATCCAGCAGGCTGAGCGCGGCAACAAGATCGACGCCCTGCTCGCCACGCTTGGCGGCCAGACGGCCCTCAACACGGCCGTGGCGCTCTACGAGAACGGCGCCCTCGACCGTCACGGTGTCGAGATGATCGGCGCGGACTTCGACGCCATCCAGCGCGGTGAGGACCGGCAGAAGTTCAAGGACATCGTCGCCAAGGTCGGCGGCGAGTCGGCGAAGTCACGGGTGTGCTTCACGATGGCGGAGGTGCGCGAGACCGTCGAGGAGCTCGGCCTGCCCGTCGTCGTTCGCCCCTCCTTCACGATGGGCGGCCTCGGCTCCGGCATGGCGTACAGCGTCGAGGACGTCGAGCGGATGGCCGGCGACGGTCTCGCCGCGTCGCCGACGGCCAACGTGCTGATCGAGGAATCCATCTTCGGGTGGAAGGAATTCGAGCTCGAGCTCATGCGCGACCACCGCGACAACGTGGTGGTGGTCTGCTCGATCGAGAACTTCGACCCCATGGGCGTGCACACGGGTGACTCGGTCACCGTCGCACCGGCGATGACGCTGACCGACCGCGAGTACCAGACGATGCGCGACCTCGGCATCGCGATCCTGCGCGAGGTCGGCGTCGACACCGGCGGCTGCAACATCCAATTCGCGGTCGACCCGGCCGACGGCAGGCTCGTCGTCATCGAGATGAATCCCCGCGTCTCGCGCTCCAGCGCCCTGGCGTCGAAGGCCACCGGGTTCCCGATCGCCAAGATCGCCGCCAAGCTCGCGATCGGCTACACGCTCGACGAGATCGTCAACGACATCACCAAGGAGACCCCGGCCTGTTTCGAGCCCACGCTCGACTACGTGGTCGTCAAGGCGCCGCGGTTCGCGTTCGAGAAGTTTCCGGGCGCCGACCCCACGCTGACCACCACGATGAAGTCGGTCGGCGAGGCGATGTCGTTGGGCCGCAACTTCATCGAGGCACTCGGCAAGGTCATGCGATCGCTGGAGAACCCGGGCCGCGGCGGCTTCTGGACCGGTGAGGATCCCGACCTGTCGGTCGACGAACTGTTGACGAAGCTCAGGACGCCGACGGATGGCCGCCTGTACGACATGGAGCAGGCGCTGCGGCAGGGCGCGACCGTCGAACAGGTGGCCGCGGCCTCCGGAGTCGACCCGTGGTTCGTCGACCAGATCAACGGCTTGGTGGCGCTGTGGACCGACCTTCGCAGTGCGCCCGTTCTCGACGAGGACCTGCTGCGCACCGCCAAGCACAACGGGTTGTCCGATCGCCAAATCGCGGCGCTGCGGCCCGAGCTGGCGGGCGAGGAAGGCGTTCGGACGCTGCGGCGTCGGCTGGGGATCCACCCCGTCTACAAGACCGTGGACACCTGCGCTGCGGAGTTCGAGGCCAAGACGCCCTATCACTACAGCACCTACGAGTTCGATCCCGAGGCCGAGACCGAGGTCGCCCCCCAGACCGAGAAGCCCAAGGTGCTGATCCTCGGGTCGGGACCCAACCGCATCGGTCAGGGCATCGAGTTCGACTACAGCTGCGTGCACGCCGCCACCACCCTCAGTGAGGTCGGCTTCGAGACGGTCATGGTGAACTGCAATCCCGAGACGGTGTCGACCGACTACGACACCGCCGATAGGTTGTACTTCGAACCGTTGACGTTCGAGGACGTACTCGAGGTGTACTACGCCGAATCCGCCTCCGGTGAAGGCGGTCCCGGTGTGGTGGGGGTGATCGTCCAACTGGGCGGACAGACCCCGCTCGGCCTGGCTCAGCGTCTCGCCGACGCCGGCGTGCCGATCGTCGGCACCAGCCCGAAGGCGATCGATCTGGCCGAGGATCGCGGGGAGTTCGGCGAGGTGCTGCGCAACGCCGGGTTGCCCGCCCCGCGGTTCGGCATGGCGACGAGCTTCGAGCAGGCCAGGCACATCGCCGCTGACATCGGCTATCCGGTGCTGGTGCGGCCGTCCTACGTCCTCGGCGGGCGCGGTATGGAGATCGTCTACGACGATGAGACCCTGCGCGGCTACATCACTCGCGCCACTCAGCTCTCGCCGGAGCACCCCGTGCTGGTCGACCGCTTCCTCGAGGATGCCATCGAGATCGACGTGGACGCCCTGTGCGATGGCGCGGAGGTGTACATCGGCGGCGTGATGGAGCACATCGAGGAGGCCGGGATCCATTCGGGCGACTCGGCATGCGCCCTACCGCCGGTGACGCTGGGTCGCCAGGACATCGCGGCGGTCCGCCACGCCACCGAGGCCATCGCTCACGGTATCGGCGTGGTCGGCTTGCTCAACGTCCAGTACGCGCTGAAGGACGACGTGCTCTACGTTCTCGAGGCCAATCCGCGGGCCAGCCGTACCGTGCCGTTCGTGTCGAAGGCGACCGCCGTACCCTTGGCGAAGGCATGTGCACGAATCATGTTGGGCGCCACGATCGCTGAACTCCGCGAGGAGGGAATCCTCGCCGCGGTGGGGGACGGCGCCAGCGTCTCGCCCAACGCTCCGATCGCGGTCAAGGAGGCGGTCCTGCCCTTCAACCGGTTCCGCAAGGCGGACGGCTCGCAGGTCGATTCGCTGCTGGGACCCGAGATGAAGTCGACGGGCGAGGTGATGGGCATCGACCGCGACTTCGGTACGGCGTTCGCGAAGAGCCAGACCGCGGCCTACGGCTCACTGCCCGCCGAGGGAACGGTGTTCGTCTCGGTGGCCAACCGCGACAAGCGCTCGCTGGTGTTCCCCGTCAAACGGCTCGCCGATCTGGGGTTCCGCGTGCTCGCCACCGAGGGAACCGCGGAGATGTTGCGGCGCAACGGGATCCCCTGCGACACGGTGCGCAAGCACTTCGAAGAACCGAGCCCCGACCGGCCGGCGATGTCGGCTGTCGAGGCCATCCGGGCCGGTGAGGTCGACATGGTGATCAACACGCCCTACGGAAACTCCGGTCCCCGCATCGACGGGTACGAGATCCGTTCGGCGGCAGTGGCGATGAACATTCCGTGCGTCACCACGGTGCAGGGGGCATCGGCCGCGGTGCAGGGCATCGAGGCGGGTATCCGCGGTGATATCGGCGTCATGTCGCTGCAGGAGCTGCACAGCAGGCTCGGCGCGTCGACGTGACCGGATTCGGGGCGCGCTTGGCGGCTGCGATGGCCGCCCGTGGGCCACTGTGTCTCGGCATCGATCCGCACCCCGAACTGCTGACGTCGTGGGGGCTGCCGGTCGACGTCGACGGGCTCAGTGCGTTCTGCGACGTGTGCGTCGAGGCGTTTGCCGGCTTCGCCGTCGTCAAACCGCAGGTGGCCTTCTTCGAGAGTTATGGCGCGGCAGGGTACTCCGTGCTGGAGACGGCCATCGCCGAGCTGCGCGATGCCGGAGTCCTGGTGCTCGCCGATGCCAAGCGCGGTGACATCGGTTCCACGATGGCCGCCTATGCGGCGGCGTGGGCGGGTGACTCGCCGCTGGCCTGCGACGCCGTGACGGCGTCGCCCTACCTGGGGTTCGGCTCGCTTCGGCCGCTGCTCGACACGGCAGCAGAGCACGGCCGCGGAGTCTTCGTACTGGCCGCCACGTCCAATCCAGAGGGTGCCAGCGTGCAACTCGCCGAGTCCGACGGTCGCACGGTCGCACAGTCGATCGTCGATGACGTCGCGCACGAGAACCGATCTGCGGCAGCGGGTTCGGTCGGCGTCGTGGTGGGTGCCACCCTCACCGACGTGCCCGACCTGAGTGACGTCGGCGGGCCGGTACTCCTGCCCGGTGTGGGCGCGCAAGGCGGTCGGCTCGACGCCCTCCGCGGTCTCGGCGGGGCGGCGGCGGGGACGCTATTACCGGCGGTATCCCGTGAGGTGTTGCGGGCCGGTCCCGACGTCGCCGCCGTGCGCGCAGCGGGGGAGCGCATGCGCGACGCCGTCGCCTACCTGGCCGGCTAGCGCGACCGCACACGGCGGGCCACCGTGCCGGTGACCCGCCGCCGCGTCGTCCGGTGTCGGCTTACAGCGGGATCCACATGCCCAGGAACCAGAAGCCCCAGCCCGCACCGTTTCCGGCGGCCATCGGCGTGACCTGCTGGCCGTTCCAGTTGAACGGCTGGTGGTCCTGACGACCCTGGTCGACGCCGCGGCCCTGCCAGTTGACGGGTGCGTTGCCCGGTCCGTTGTTGTTGCGTGGCCCGTTGCCGTTGCCGTTGCCGTTCGGATGCTGATTCTGTCCGCACTGCGGTTGGTTCGGCGCGTTGCACTGTTGTCCTGGATCTGCTGCTGCCGTGCCGAGGCCGACGCCGAACAACCCGGCAAGTCCGACTCCTGCGGCCAGCGTCGACGCATAGGCGGCTCGCTTGAAGGTCATCAGTGTCTCTCCACTCATCGTGTGTGAGGCGCGAGTTCGCCTCACAAACGAAACACTAAGCGGGGCAGATGGGTTGGCCATGTGACCGAAGTGGGCGCTGGCTGTGCGTTCGGCAACGAAACGGAACCGGTTCGCTCACAGACGGTTACGGGGCAGGTGAATCGTTCGTCAACGCGGAAGCGGCCGGTGGGTCACCACCGACCGCTTTGGGCTTGGGGAATGGATCAGCTCACAGCGGGATCCAGATGCCGAGGAACCAGAAGCCCCAGTTGTTGAAGTCGGGGTTGAAGAGGGGCTGGACCCAGTTGTCGTTGTAGTTGAAGGGCTGGTGGTCGTAACGGCCCTGATCGATACCGCGCCAGGCCTGATCGGGCGGTGGCGGTCCCCACTGGGGTCCGCCTCGATCACCAGGTCCGCCCCGGTCGCCTTGCCAGCCCCGGTCGCCTTGCTGCCGAGGCGGGCCACCCGGCCCACCACCTGGTCCCTGACAGGTGGCGCCCTGAGGGCCGCACGGCGCGGGACCGCCAGGTTGTGCAGCCGCTGATCCCGCGCCGGCGGTGAGGGCACACAGGCCCACGCCGAGGGCGACCGCGGACGCTCCGGTGACTCGTCTCAGGTGCATGACAGCTTCCCTTCGATGCGTGAACGGCGAGGAAAGGCCTCGTCCGTCGCACGCTATGGAGGCGAGCTGTGCGCCAGCTTTTTCTCCCGTATGAGTGGCATACGTGACGGATGCCACTGGAGTGACGGACGGGATCTGGCGATCGTGGCACGGGAGGCACCCGACACGCCCGAAACATCATGACCAGGGAAATTCTCATCAATTGGGTGCTGCGCGGCGGCACCTCGGTCCGGCGGTCACCGCCCCGACGGGCTCACCGATCGGCCGCCGGCGCCCAAAACCACTGCTGTACAGGCACAACGCGACGGCGACCGCCATCTGCGATGGGCGTGTCGACGGCTTGGCCGTTTTGCACCGAGTGCCCTACACGCTGCGCTTTTGGCCCGACAATCCGGGGGGTGGGGTTAGCTTTCGTCAGCGCCCGTGGGTACGGTCGTCGTCGCTGGCTGGTTCTCCTACCAGTCAAGACACAAGTAAATGATGGCCAGTACGAAGATGGCGAGAGACGGAGGAACCCGTGGCCCTTCCCCAGTTGACCGACGAGCAGCGCGCGGCAGCGTTGGAGAAGGCTGCTGCCGCACGTCGAGCGCGAGCTGAGTTGAAGGATCGACTCAAGCGTGGCGGCACCAACCTCAAGCAGGTCCTCAAGGACGCTGAAAGCGATGAGGTCTTGGGCAAGATGAAGGTTTCCGCGTTGCTGGAAGCGTTGCCGAAGGTTGGCAAGGTCAAGGCGCAGGAGATCATGACCGAACTCGAGATCGCACCGACCCGCCGCCTGCGCGGCCTCGGCGATCGTCAGCGCAAGGCCCTGCTGGAAAAGTTCGACTTCACGGCAGATTAGTGCCGGCGAGGGACCGGGCGGCGGTGGCGATGAATCGAATCGTCGTGCTGTCCGGTCCCTCCGCGGTCGGCAAGTCGACCGTGGTGCGTTGCCTGCGTGAACGCGTTCCGGACCTGTACTTCAGCGTCTCGGCGACCACCAGGACGCCCCGACCCGGTGAGGTCGACGGTGTCGACTACACGTTCGTCACCCCGGAGCACTTTCAGCAGCTCATCGATGACGGCGCCCTTCTCGAATGGGCCGAGATCCACCGTGGTCTGCATCGCTCGGGGACCCCTGCCGAGCCCGTCAAGACCGCCGCGCGAGCCGGATTCCCCGTGCTCATCGAGGTGGACTTGGCCGGGGCACGGTCGGTGAAGGCGGCCCTTCCAGAGGCGACCACGGTGTTCCTGGCCCCGCCGAGTTGGGAGGCGCTGGAGTCCCGATTGGTGGGCCGCGGGACCGAGAGTCCCGAGGTGAGGGAGCGCCGACTCGCCACCGCACGCGACGAACTCGCTGCCCAGAATGACTTCGACGTGGTCGTCGTCAACGGGCAATTGGAATTTGCCTGCTCAGAATTGGTATCCTTGCTGACGGGCAAGACGCCGGATCCGGCGTAACCACATTGAGCAGTTAGCTAGCCCTCAAGCGAAAACGCCAGGAGACAACTTCGTGACAACCCCTGTCGAGAGCACCGACTCCGACGCCGCCAACGCCTACGACACCCCGCTGGGCATCACCAACCCGCCGATCGACGAGTTGCTGTCCCGCGCGTCGAGCAAGTACGCACTGGTGATCTACGCCGCCAAGCGCGCGCGCCAGATCAACGATTACTACAACCAGCTGGGCGACGGCATCCTCGAATACGTCGGTCCCCTCGTCGAGCCGGGCCTCCAGGAGAAGCCGCTGTCGATCGCGATGCGCGAGATCCACGGCGACCTGCTCGAGCACACCGAGGGCGAGGGCTAAGCCCTCCGCCCGGCCATGAGCCTCCCGCGCGAAGAGTGGACATGAGCGAGCGGAAACGGATCGTCGTAGGCGTCGCGGGCGGCATTGCCGCCTACAAGGCGTGCACGGTGGTCCGCCGGCTCGCCGAGGCCGGCCATTCCGTCCGCGTCGTCCCCACCGAGTCGGCGCTTCGCTTCGTCGGCGCCGCCACGTTCGAGGCATTGTCGGGGCAGCCGGTTCGCACCGGGGTGTTCTCCGACGTCGACGAGGTTCCGCACGTCCGCATCGGCCAGGAGGCCGATCTGGTCGTCGTCGCTCCGGCGACGGCCGACCTGCTGGCCCGTGCCGTCGCCGGCCGCGCCGACGACCTGTTGACCGCGACCCTGCTGACCGCACGGTGTCCCGTCATGTTCGCGCCGGCGATGCACACCGAGATGTGGTTGCACGCCGCCACCGTCCACAACGTCGAGATCCTGCGGCAGCGCGGGAACATCGTGCTCGAACCCGCATCGGGCCGGCTCACCGGATCCGACAGCGGTGCCGGCCGACTGCCGGAACCGGACGAGATCTCCACGCTGGCGCAGCTCCTGCTGGACCGACCCGACGCGCTGCCCTTCGATCTCGCGGGCGTCAAGGTGCTGGTGACCGCGGGTGGTACGCGTGAGCCGCTCGACCCCGTGCGCTTCATCGGCAACCGCAGTTCGGGCAAGCAGGGGTATGCCATGGCGCGCGTCGCCGCCCAGCGCGGCGCCGACGTCACGTTGATCGCCGGCAACACCGCGGGACTCGACGACCCCGCCGGCGTGCACGTCGTCCACATCGGTTCGGCCAGCCAACTCCAGGACGCGGTGTCCAAGCACGCGCCCGACGCGCACGTGCTCGTGATGGCCGCCGCAGTGGCTGACTTCCGGCCCACTCACGTCGCGACCAGCAAGATCAAGAAGTCGCACGCGCCGGGTGCCGAGGCCGCGCCCGTCATCGAGCTGACCCGGACCGACGACGTGCTGGCGAAATGCGTGCGGGCGCGCGCCGACGGCCAACTGCCCAACATGCGCGCCGTCGTCGGATTCGCCGCCGAGACGGGTGACGCCAACGGCGACGTACTGTTCCACGCGCGGGCGAAGCTGGAGCGCAAGGGATGCGACCTCCTGGTCGTCAACGCGGTCGGGGAGGGCCGCGCCTTCGAGGTGGACAACAACGACGGCTGGCTGTTGGCGGCCGACGGCAACGAAGTCGCCCTGGAGCACGGTTCGAAGACACTGATGTCGAGCCGTATCGTGGACGCGATCGTGGCGTTCCTCGGGAACCGTGCCGAGTGACGGGTTCGACGGCGACACGCTGCGCGTAAGTGTTGCGCCGGAGTACGGCGCAGGCTTGGCTGCAGCAGGGCACCAAGATGATTCGCATAACTAAGCTTTGGAAAGGGATGACACCGTGAGCAAAGGTCGGCTGTTTACCAGTGAGTCGGTGACAGAGGGGCACCCCGACAAGATCTGCGACGCGATCAGCGACTCGGTGCTCGACGCACTGCTGGCGCAGGATCCGAAGTCCCGCGTCGCGGTGGAGACGTTGGTGACCACCGGACAGGTGCACGTCGTCGGTGAAGTCACGACGACGGCCAAGGAGGCGTTCGCCGACATCCCGAAGACCGTGCGCGCGCGCATCCTCGAGATCGGCTACGACTCGTCGGAGAAGGGCTTCGACGGCGAGACCTGTGGCGTGAACATCGGCATCGGCGCGCAGTCGCCCGACATCGCGATGGGCGTCGACACCGCGCACGAGGCCCGGGTCGAGGGCGCGGGCGATCCGCTGGACGCGCAGGGCGCCGGCGACCAGGGCCTGATGTTCGGGTACGCCATCAAGGACACCCCCGAGCTGATGCCGCTGCCGATCGCGATCGCGCACCGTCTCGCTCGCCGGTTGACCGAGGTTCGCAAGAGCGGCGTGCTGGACTACCTGCGGCCCGACGGCAAGACGCAGGTGACCGTGCAGTACGACGGCAACACCCCGGTCCGCCTGGACACCGTCGTGCTGTCCACGCAGCACGCCGACGGCATCGATCTCGAAGCCGGCTTGACGCCCGACATTCGCGAGAAGGTCGTCAACACCGTCTTGGCGGACCTCGACCACCCGTCCATGGACACCTCCGACTACCGCCTGCTGGTCAACCCGACCGGCAAGTTCGTGCTCGGCGGCCCGATGGGTGACGCCGGTCTGACCGGCCGCAAGATCATCGTCGACACCTACGGCGGCTGGGCCCGCCACGGCGGCGGCGCGTTCTCCGGCAAGGATCCGTCGAAGGTGGACCGTTCCGCCGCGTACGCGATGCGCTGGGTGGCCAAGAACGTCGTCGCGGCGGGGCTGGCCGAGCGCGTCGAGGTCCAGGTCGCCTATGCCATCGGCAAGGCCGCCCCCGTGGGGCTGTTCGTCGAGACGTTCGGTTCCGAGACCGTCGACCCCGCCCGCATCGAGAAGGCCATCACCTCGGTGTTCGACCTGCGTCCCGGGGCCATCGTCCGCGATCTGGACCTGTTGCGGCCGATCTACGCGCCCACCGCCGCCTACGGGCACTTCGGGCGCACCGACGTCGACCTGCCGTGGGAGCGGACCGACAAGGTGGACGAGCTCAAGGCGTCCGTCTAGCCCCGTGTAACCCCGCGAGCAGTCCGCGAGCAGACGCGAAGGGCCCTCAATCGCGGGCGTTTTCTAGGGGTCGTCGCAACACTGCTGGTTAAGTGGTCATTAGTAGATCACGCAGACGCTCGGCTGGAGTATCCCAGCCGAGCGTTTTGCGTGGGCGGCCGTTGAGTTGCTGGCTGACGTGTTCGAGGTCCTCGGGCCCGAACACGCTCAAGTCGGTGCCCTTGGGGAAGTACTGACGCAGCAGGCCGTTGGTGTTCTCGTTGGTACCGCGCTGCCAGGGACTGGCCGGATCACAGAAGTAGACCGCCATGTCGGTGGCCATCGAGAACTGCTTGTGCCGAGCCATCTCTGCGCCCTGGTCCCAGGTCAGCGATCCTCGAAGATGTGCTGGCAGCGTCGAGATGGTGGCGATCAGGCCGTCGCGGACGGCTTCGGCATCGTGGCCGTCGGGCAGGTGCACCAGCAGCGTGTAGCGAGTCGCTCGCTCGACGAGGGTGGCGATCGCGGTCTTGTTCAGTTCACCGACGATGAGATCTCCCTCCCAATGCCCCGGCACGGCGCGGTCGGCGACCTCGGCCGGCCGCTCGGAGATCATGATCATCGGGTCGGTGAACCGGTGGGTACGCGCACCCGGTGCGCGGTGCGGTTTGCGACGTGTGCGGCCTGATCGAAGTGCCTGAGCCACTTCACGTTTCAGACCACCGCGGGCTTGGAAGTACAACGCTTGGTAGATCGTTTCGTGGCTCACCCGCATGCTTTCGTCGTCCGGGAAGTCCTTGACGAGGCGGTGGGAGATCTGCTCGGGCGAGTGGCGCAGCGAGAGCCCATCGTCCACCGCCTGGCGCAGCTTCTGGTTGGTGACCAGTTTGGACTGCTTGGGTCGGGCCCGGTCGACCGCGGCGGCGTTATGCGCTCGATACGGCAGATACAACCCGCCGATGCTGCGTCCACGAACTTCACGCGACACCGTCGAAGTGTGCTTGCCGATCCCGGCAGCGATCACCGTCAGCGTCAGGGCGGCCTGGAGACCGTCGGCGATCGCGAGACGGTCCTGCAACGACAGGTACCGGTCGTCGACTTCAGGTGCGTGGGCCTCGCCCATCCTGCGGGACATGGTGCTATTCACCGGCCGTGTGTACCGCGTGCCGGTCGCGTAATCGGTGACCGTGCCATCGGGATGAACACGTGTCTTGCCCACTCGGCGGATCCCATCGCGCCAATCGCGGGCCGTGCGCTCGTTGACCCCGACCTCGCGCGCAGCCCTACTGGCTGACCAGCCCGTCGACAGCAGCTCGAAGAACCGGCTCTTGGCATCGGGCTTGCCCACCGGCTGACGCACATCGCCTACCAGGCCCTCGGCCACCAGCAGGCGCCTGGCCAGGGAATGCGAGACACCGCACGACTTCGCCGCTGCATTGACCGACGCGGTCGCCGTGAACACCGCCACCAGCTGCTGCGGATCCACCGTCGGCCGACTCCGCGGCGGCCCCATCGGCCGGCCCGTTGCACGCAGAATCGCATAACACCGCTGCCGCGAGATCCCCAGCGCGCCCGCCGCATCCACGACCGGCACACCAGCATCAACGAGCTTTGCTAGCCGATCCCCAAACTCACCACAGTCCTCCGAAAACGACACGATCGCCGCAACCTCTCACATCGAGAGTGTTGCGACGACCGTGTGAACCCGCCGCGATGATTGAGGGCCTTTTGCGTCTGCTCGCGGGGCAGGGGTGGGCGGGGTGCAGCAGGATGGGGTCATGGATCACGTGACCTTCGTGCCGACTGTCGACCAACTTGCCTACACCTTCGGTGGGGCGGCGCCCGTGATGCGGATCAAGCCGGGTACGGCCCTGACGCTGTGGACCGAGGACGCCTACGGCGGCCGGATCACCAGCCGGGACGACGTCGCCAGCACCGCGTTGAACACCGAGGACCTCAATCCCCAGACCGGCCCCTTCTGGATCGAGGGCGCCGCGCCGGGCGACACCTTGGCCGTCCATCTGGTCGATCTGACGCCGGCGCGGACCTGGGGCGCATCGACGCTGATCCCGTTCTTCGGCGGGCTCACCAGCATCCCGGTCAACCCGACGCTGCAGGACCCGTTGCCCGAGCGCACCTACGTCTACGACTACGACGCCGGGACCGAGACCCTGGGGTTCTCGGCGTTGGCCAGTGACTTTCAGCTCCGCTTGCCTGCCAACCCCATGCTGGGCACGGTCGGCGTGGCGCCTGCTCGCCGCGAAGTGCGCACGTCGCTGGTGCCCGACTACTTCGGTGGGAACATGGACAGTCCCGAAATGGCAGCCGGCGCCACGTGTTACCTCCGCGTGAACGTCGACGGCGCGCTGTTCTCACTCGGTGACGGCCACTACCGGCAGGGTGAGGGCGAATCTTGCGGCACCGCGGTGGAGGGCGCGATGCACGTGACCGCCATCGTCGAGCTGATCAAGGGCAGTGGTCCGGCCTGGCCGAGGATCGAGACCGACACCCACCTGATGTGCATCGGTTCCGGGCGCCCCCTCGAAGAGGCCTGGCGGGCGGGGCAGGTGGAGATGATCGACTGGCTGGGTCAGTTGTACGGCCTCGATCGTCTCGACGCCTACCAGTTGCTCAGCCAAATCTCGCAGGTGCCCATCGCCAACGTCGTCGACACGAACTACAGCGCTGTCACAAAGGTGGACAAGCGGCTCCTGCCGCCGGCGCCCGCATTCGGCGGAATGCACGACGAACTACGCACTGCTGCAAGAACACTCGGATCGATCTCATACTAAGGGAGATACATGGAACTCGGACTGACTGGTAAGCGTTTCCTCGTCACCGGCGGCACCCGCGGGATCGGCCGGGCCATCGTCGAAGGGCTGCTGGCCGAAGGCGCCGACGTCGCGTTCTGCGCGCGGTCGCCGGAAGCGGTTGCCGAGGCGCAGGCGGAGCTGTCCGGAGATGGCAGCATTGCCTTCGGCACCGCGGTGGACGTGGCTGATCAACCCGCACTTGCCGATTGGGTCGCCACTAGCGCCGAATCACTGGGAAGCATCGATGGCGTGGTGGCCAACGTCAGCGCCCTCTCCGATGATTGGCGGAGCAGCATCGACGTGGATCTAATGGGCACCATCGGTCTGGTCGACGCCGCGTTACCGCATCTGCTGGCGACCGGGGCGGGGTCGATCGTCACCATCTCCAGTGTGTCCGGCCGCGAAATCGACGTCTTCGCAGGGGCTTACGGCACCATGAAAGCTGCCGTCATTCACTACACGCAAGGCCTGGCGTACCAGCTGGCGGGGCGAGGAGTGCGCGCCAACACCGTCAGCCCGGGCAACACCTACTTCCCCGGCGGAGTCTGGCCATCGATCGAGGAGAACGACCCGGAGCTCTTCGCGACGGCCCTCGGGCTGAACCCGACGGGTCGGATGGCGACGCCGCAGGAGGTCGCCAATGCCGTTGTCTTCGTGAGCAGTTCGGCGGCGAGCTTCATCAGCGGAACCAACCTGCTCGTCGATGGCGCGCTGACCCGCGGCGTGCAGTTGTGAGCGCCGCCTACCTCGCCCAACCTGACCGGCAGCAGCAACTGGAATGGCTCGACGGAGGCACGCTAGCGATCCTGCTCGACGGCAAGGCCACCGACGGCCAACTCATGGTCGGGCGGTTCGACGTGAGCGAGGGCGAAGCGCCGCCCTATCACCGCCACACCCACGAAGACGAAGTCTTCATGCTCATCAAGGGCACGGCGCTGGTATGGGTCGACGATCAAGTGATGGAACTCGCCGAGGGGGGAATCGTATTCCTACCCAAGATGATTCCGCACGCCTACCGGATCACGTCGAAGAGAGCCGACCTGCTGATGATCAATACGCCTGCCGGGATCGAAAGAATGTTCCGGCACGCGGGACGTGACAGGTCGACACCACGACCCGACGGCTTCGAGATCTCGCCCGCGCTGCTCGCCGAGGCATCCGAGATGTACGACAGCGTCATCGTCGGTCCGCCACGTTGATCGACTATGTGCTGAACTCGTAGTCGGCCAACGGGAAATGCCTGCTGCGCCAGATCGCCTCGGCCGTGGTGGTCGGTCGCAACGGGACGTCACCGTTCTGGTCGAAGTAGTAGCTGTTGGCGAGGGCGCAGCTGTCCTGCCAGAAGATCTGTCGATGCCGCTTGCGCATCATCTCGGCGAAGAACCGGTCGTTGGCCGCGCTCGAGACCTCGACCCGGGTCGCGGCCTCACGGGACGCCTGCGTCAAGCATCTGACGATGTGGTGCGTCTGCGTCTCGATCAGGGCGAAGTACGACGAGCCGACATAACCGTAGGGGCCCATCACGCTGAAGAAGTTGGGGAAGCCGGGAACGCTGACGCCCTCGTAGGCCTGCAGGCGGTGTTGCGACCAGAATTCCGCCAGCGAGCGTCCGCCCGACCCGGTCACGGGGAAGGTCGGGATGCTGTCGACGTCCATCACCTTGAAACCCGTTGCCAGAATCAGCACGTCGACGTCACGCGTGGCCCCGTCGGTAGTGGCGACCCCAGAGCCGGTGACCTTGTCGATGGGCTCGGTCACCAGTTCGACGTTGTCGCGGTTGTACGTCGACAGATAGGTGTTGTGGAATCCGGGGCGCTTGCACCCGACGGCATACCGCGGGGTCAGCTTGTCGCGGACGTCGGGATCGTGCACCTCGCGCTTGAGGAACGCCCGGCCCATCTTCTCGGCGCGATTGGCCAGCGGGAACCAGGTGTAGTACTGCGCGGAGATCGTGAACGTCAACTCGACGTAGGCCTGGCTGAGCGCGCGCTGAATGACCTTGCCGCCGGGGATGCGCATCGCCCACCGTGCGGCCGCGGGTAGCGGGACGTCCAGCTTGGGCATGCACCAGATCGGCGTCCGCTGAAACACGGTGAGCTTCTCGACGACCGGCGCGATCTCGGGAATCACCTGCACGGCCGACGCCCCCGTGCCGATGATCGCGACGCGCTTGCCGGCCAGGTCTTGGGAGTGATCCCAGCGGGCCGTGTGCATCGTGATGCCGGCGAAGCTGTCGACGCCGTCGATGTCGGGCAGGTTGGGCACCGTCAACACACCGCTGGCGTTCACGACGAACCGTGCCGTCAGAGCGTCACCGGTATCGAGATCGATTCGCCAGCAATCTGATTCGTCGTCGAATGCCGCAGCCGTCACCTTGGTGGCGAACCGAATCTTGCGACGCAGCCCGTACTTGTCGACGCACCTTTCGGCATAGGCCTTCAGCTCACGGCCCTTGGCATAGGTACGCGACCAGTCGGCGCTCTGCTCGAAGGAGAACTGGTACGAGAACGACGGAATGTCCACCGCGATGCCGGGATAGGTGTTCCAGTACCAGGTTCCGCCGGGCTCCTCACCCGCCTCGATGACGAGGTAGTCGCCGAGACCGGCCTTGTCGAGTTCGATCGCCGCGCCGATGCCGGAGAACCCGGCGCCGACGATGATGGTGTGGAAATCGGGTGCGTTCATCCTTGCCTCCGTTCGGGATGCAGGGCGGCCTTCAGTGCCGCCAGCCCGCGGTCGGTGGCGTCGGTCGCCGCGGGGGACACCATCGCCAGGCTGACGTAGCCGTGCACCATCGTCGGCTCATTGCTCAACTGGACGGAAACGCCAGCGGCGGATAGCAATTCGGCGTAGCGCCCGCCGTCGTCGCGCAGTGGGTCGTGCTCTGCGGTGCCGATGAAGGCCGGCGGCAGACCGGCCAGCGTCGCGGCATTCGCCGGCGCGATGTCGGTGGGCAGTGCCGTCGAATCGGACAGATCCCGCCCGGGCAGATACCAGGTCAGAAACGCCGCCGTGACGTCCGCGTTGAGGATGGGCGCGTCCGCGTTCTCGGTGAACGAGGGTGCCGACAGGTCACCGACGGCGACCGGGTACCACAGCAGCTGAAACACCAGGGGAGGCCCGCCGGCATCGCGCGCCCGCAGCGCCACCACCGCGGACAGATTGCCACCGGCGGAGTCGCCCGCGACGGCGATCCGAGCGGGGTCGCCGCCGAGTTCGGTGGCGTGCTCCCCGACCCATTGCAGGGCCGCCCACGCATCGTCGACCCCGGCGGGGAACGGATGCTCCGGCGCCAGACGGTAGTCGACCGACACCACGATTGCCTCGGCCCCGACGGCATGGGCGCGCGCGACGTGATCATGGGTGTCGAGATCACCGAGCGCCCACCCACCGCCGTGGTAGAAGACCACGACGGGAAGGTCTGTGTGGTCCTCGATCGGCGGCCAATAGATGCGGACGGGAATGTCGGCCAGATCGCCGTACCCGATCTCCCGTTCCTCGATCCGCATGTCCGGCAACATCTCCGGGGGCGGGTTCATCGCGCGGAGTTTCTCCCGCGCCACCTCCACGCCGTCGTCGATGGTGAACTCGAGCGGCACCGCGTCGAGGAGCGACTTGAGGGCGGGGTCGATGCCTGGCCGTTCGGAGGTGGTGTCCGTCATGCGCCTCAGGCTAGCGCGCGACGAAGCGCCGAAAGCCCACGTTCGACGGCATCGGTGGCCGCAGGCACGACGCCGGTATATCCGAGGTACCCGTGCACCAGCGTCTCTGCGTTGTGCACCTCCACGGGTACTCCCGCGGCCGTGAGCAGCTCGCCGTACCGGACGCCGTCGTCGCGCAGCGGGTCGTACCCCGCCACCGCGACGTATGCAGGCGCCAGCCGGGACAGGTCCGCCGCGCGCGCCGGCACCAGCGTCGCGGGCGGGTTCTTCAGATCCTGGCCGTTGGCGTACCAGCGGGAGAACTGGCCGACGGCATCGACCGCAAGGACGGGGGCATCGGCGTTCTCGGTGAACGACGGCAGTGAGGTGTCCCAGGTGGTCGCCGGGTACCAGAGCAGCTGCAACGCGATTGGAGGACCGCCCGCGTCACGCGCCAACTGCGCGACGACCGCGGCGAGGTTGCCGCCTGCCGAGTCGCCGGCGACCGCGAACCGAGACGCGTCGGCGCCGAGTTCGGCGGCGTGCGCTGCCGTCCACTGCGTGGCCGCCCAGACGTCGTCGACCGCCGCCGGGTACGGATGCTCCGGTGCCAGGCGATAGTCGACGGACACCACCAGCGCACCCGACCCGACCGCGTGTCCGCGGGCCTCGCCGTCGTAGCTGTCGAGGTCGCCGACGACCCAGCCCCCGCCGTGGAAGAACATCACCACCGGTACGGGTCCGTGCGCGGCCTCCGGCGGCCAGTACAGCCGGATCGGCACCGGGCCGCCGGGGCCGTCGATCGTCCGGTCCTCCACGCGCAGATGCTGATGGACCGGGCGCCGCGGCAGGTCGCGAAACCTCTGCCGGGCCGCCTCCGGGCCGCCGTCGGTCGTCAACTGGAAGGGCACCGCTTCCAGTACCTTCTGCAGGATGGCATCCAGACCTGGCTTGTCGGCGGAGTCGCCTGAGTCGTCGGTGACGGGCATCGCCTCACCGTACGCATCGCGGCGGACGCGGACGTTGTGGGGCGCAGCGTTGGTCGTCGGTGCGGGGTACGGGATCTTCCTCGTCGTCACGGCCCTGCGGTCACCCTCGGGCGCCGAGCTGACCGGGCAGTTCGCGCTCCAGCCCGCCGTGAAGGCGCTGACCGCGGTGCTGCTGGCCGCCGCGGCGATCAGCCATCCCGTACGACGCGAACGTCGCTGGCTGATCCCGGCCCTGGTGTGCTCGGCCGCGGGTGACTTCCTCCTCGCGATGCCGTGGTGGCAGCCGTCCTTCGTCCTCGGACTGGGGGCCTTCCTGGTGGCGCATCTCTGCTTCCTGGCCGCGCTGCTCCCGTTGGCCGACGCCACTGCGGTAAGAGTGGCGGCCGCGATCGTGGTCTGCACCGCCTGCGTGACGCTGCTGGTGTGGTTCTGGCCGCGGCTCATTGCCGAGGGGATGGCGATCCCGGTGATCCTGTACATGGGCGTGCTGGCGGCGATGGTGTGCGCAGCACTGATGGCGCGACTGCCGACGCCCTGGACCGCTCTCGGCGCGGTGTGCTTCGCGGTGTCCGACGGCATGATCGGGATCGGCAAGTTCGTGCTGCAATCGGAGGCGCTGGCGGTGCCGATCTGGTGGGCCTACGCCGCGTCGCTGCTGTTGATCACCGCCGGATTCTTCTTCGGCCGTGGGCGACCGGCGTCGGACCGCTCTGCTACACCACCTGCGTGACCGAGATCAGGCAGGCGGCCGAGCACGAGCCCATCGCGCGCGTGCTCCCCATGCTGTCAGTACCGCATCTCGACCGGGACTTCGACTACCTCGTCACCGCCGAGCAGTCCGATGACGCGCAACCGGGAGTGCGGGCCCGGGTGCGGTTCCACGGCAGGTTGGTCGACGCCTTCGTCCTCGAGCGGCGTTCCGACACCGACCACGAGGGCAAGCTGGGCTGGCTGGACCGCGTCGTGTCCAACGAACGGGTGTTGACCCCCGACGTCCGCAGACTGGCCGACGCCGTGGCCGCCCGATACGCCGGCACCCGGCCCGACGTCCTCCGGCTCGCGGTGCCGCCCCGCCACGCGGGAGTCGAGAAGCAGCCCGCACCGGACCCGCCGGCATCCACTGTACGAGCCGTCGATCCGGCGGCCTGGGCAGCCTACGGTCGCGCCCCGCACTACCTTGGCGCGCTCGCCGACGGCCGGGCTGCCCGCGCGGTATGGCAGGCGCTGCCGGGGGAACAGTGGACCGACCGGCTGGCCGAAGCCGCCGCGGTCGTCGTCGGATCGGGCCGCTCGGCGTTGGCCGTGGTCCCCGACCAGCGTGACGTCGACGCGCTGTACGCGGCCGCGATCCGACACGTCGACGAGGGCGCCGTCGTCGCGCTGTCCGCCGGTCTCGGGCCGTCACAGCGCTACCGCCGCTGGTTGTCGGTGCTGCGGGGTCACGCCAGGTTCGTCATCGGCACCCGCAGCGCGGTGTTCGCCCCGGTCGCCGATCTCGGTCTGGTGATGGTGTGGGACGACGGTGACGACACCCTGACCGAACCGCGGGCGCCCTACCCCCACGCCCGCGAGGTGGCGATGCTGCGCGCGCACCAATTGCGGTGCGGGGCGCTGATCGCCGGCTACGCCCGGACGGCCGAGGCCCAGGCCCTGGTCTCGAGCAAGTGGGCCCACGATTTAGTGGCCACCCGACCGGTGGTGCGGGCTCGGACGCCGCGGGTGGTCGCGCTCGACGACAGCGGCTTCGCCCAGGAACGCGATGCCGCCTCGCACACCGCACGGTTGCCCACGATGGCGCTGGATGCCGCCCGCGCGGCGTTGAAGGCCGAGCGCCCGGTACTGGTGCAGGTCCCGCGGCGCGGGTACGTGCCTGCGCTGGCCTGCGGCAAGTGCCGGAACATCGCCAGGTGCAGGCATTGCACGGGTCCCATGTCCCTGCCCGACCGCGGGGCTGGCGCGGTCTGTCGCTGGTGCGGCCGCACCGAACCGGCCCTGCGCTGCGTGCGCTGTGGTTCGGACGCCGTGCGCGCCGTCGTCGTCGGTGCCCGGCGCACCGCCGAGGAGTTGGGCCGCGCCTTCCCCGGGACCACCGTGATCACCTCGGGCGGCGACGCGGTCGTCACCGAGGTGCCCGCGGCGCCGTCCCTGGTCGTGGCCACGCCCGGCGCTGAACCCCGGGCCCCCGGCGGCTACGGCGCGCTGCTGCTCCTCGACGGCTGGGCCCTGCTCGGCCGCCAGGATCTGCGAGCCTCGGAGGACGCGCTGCGGCGATGGATGGCCGCGGCGGCACTGGTTCGGCACCGGGGCGACGGCGGGGTCGTCGCGATCGTGGCCGAATCGGCGATCCCGACCGTGCAGGCGCTCGTCCGGTGGGATCCCGTCGGGCACGCCGAATCCGAACTCGCCGCGCGCGCCGAGGTCGGCCTGCCGCCCGCCGTGCACATGGCCGCCGTCGACGGAGACCCCGCCGCCATCATGGCTCTGGTTGCGGCCGCCCGGTTACCCGAGGATGCCGACGTCCTCGGTCCCGTCGAGCTGCCACCGGGGGCCCGTCGACTCCCCGGCACGGAACGCGACGCCGAGGTGAGGCGGATGCTCGTCCGCGTCCCTCGGCACACCGGACTGGAGCTGGCCTCGGCGCTTCGTCGCGCGACGGGTGTGTTCAGCGCCCGTCACGATCAGCCGCCCGTTCGGGTGCAAATCGACCCCTTGCACATAGGGTGAGGCGAACGTCGAGCGGCGGGTTGGTACGGGAGGTGCAGTGAAGCGAGTACTTGGCTGGCTGATCCTGTTGGGCCTCATCGCCGTTGGCCTGTTCTGGCCCGTGCTGTTCCAGGGCACGTCTGCCTCGCCACCCGGTGACGACCCCGTGGTGATCAGCGACTACCAGGCCGATTTCACCGTCGGAGCCGACGGCACGCTGAACGCCGTCGAGACCATCCGCGGCGAGTTCCCGTCGGGCAGACACGGCATCTTCCGCTACTGGGACGTCGCCAATCCGAACAGCCCGAGAGTGCGGCAGGAGCCGACGGTCACCTCCATCCTGATGGATGGCGAGCCGGTGCCCTATCAGCTGCTGTCGGAGTCGGGTGATCGATTCCGGGTCGCCAAGATCGGTGACCCGGACAGCACCCTGCCGTGGGGCACGCACACCTACGAACTTCGCTACACCATCCCCGGCGTGCTCGATCCCGGAAGTACCGGCGAGAACCGTGACTTCGCGAACGTCGTCGGCGATCCGGAGTCCACGTCGGTGTTCTTCTGGAACGTGATCGCGCCGTCCTGGAACAACGTCATCCAGCGGGTCCGGGTTCGCGCGACGCTGCCGGCCGACGTCACGGGCGCAGAATGCGCCGTCGGCTTCGGCGACGGCCGCCCGTGCGATGGACTCTCCGTGTCGGGCAGCACCGTCGAACTCCGCGCGGAGAACTTGGCGCCGCGAACCCCGGTCACCATGAGGGCCGGCGTCGACGTACCGACCCCGGCGCGGATCAGCTTGCCGTGGTCCTACCCGTGGGACCCCGTCCTGGGACGGTCGCTCGGTGGCGTCGTCTGGGTGGTCGGACTGTCGGTGGCGGGGGCGCTGGTCGCCTACCTGTGGTACCGCACCACCGTCGAACCCGACCCCGGCTTCCCCGTCCAGTACGGCCCTCCGCCAGGACTGGGCCCGGTACAGACTGAGTACATCCGCACCGAGGCGGTACCCCAGAACGGACTGACAGCCACCCTGTTCCACCTCGCCGAGCGCAAGTTGGTCGACCTCAGGCAGGTCGACTCGGACAGCTGGCGAGTGCGCGGGACGGCGCAGAACTCAGCGTGGGCGGACGTGGATCCGGTGGCCGTCGCCGTCGGGTCGGCACTCAAGGTGATGGGCCCCGGCAAGGAGTTCATGGCCTCGAAATCGGTCACGGCGGGCAAGAAGCTCACCACGGCCAAGACCGACATGGCCGCGGCAGTGCAGATTTGGGCGACCGGTGAGGGTCTAATCGTCCAGCGCAAGAAGGAACTCTGGGTGCGTGCGGCCAACGCGCTGGCCGTGGTCCTCGCCATCTGCGCCTTCTTCCGCTGGGGCTTTCCCACCACCGCGTGGGCGTTGCCATTCGTCGCCTTCTTCCTGTTCTCGAGGCGGTCGTGGTCCGACGGCGTCGGCACCCGGCGCACCGAGGCTGGCCGCCGATTGTGGTCGCAGGCAGGTGGATTCCACCGTTTGCTCTCCACCGACTCGGCGGAGACCCGCTTCGACTTCGCGGCACGCAAGGACCTCTACACCGCCTACATCCCGTTCGCCATCGCGGGCGGCGCCGCGGCGATGTGGGCGAAGAAGTATAGTGAGACCGTGGGAGCCGTTGCCCCGCAGCCGGATTGGTACAATTCGTCGTCGACGTCGAGCGGATGGGGCTTCGGCGGTTCGTCCGGGGGTCCGAATTTCGACAGCTTCGAATCGGCCCTGTCGTCATCGATCGGTGCCTACACCGCGTCGCAGTCGTCGTCGTCCTCGTCGGGAGGTAGCAGCTCCAGTGGTGGGGGCGGTGGCGGCGGAGGCGGCGGCGGAGGAGGAGGCTCGTGGTGAGTTACGTCCTGATCTTGGTCGTTGTTCTACTCGTCCTCGTTCTCGTCGGATTCGTCATGGGGTACAACAAGATTCGTTCCGCTGACGTCCGGGTCTCGGAGGCACTGTCCGGTATCGACGTCGAGTTGACCCGCCGGGCGTCCCTCATTCCCAGCCTGGTGCACACCGTGCAGACCTTCGCCGCCCACGAGAAGGGCGTGCTCGACCACGTCACCGATGCGCGGGCGGCGCTCACGTCCGCGACCGGAGGGAAGTCCGTCGCGCAGCGCAGCGCCGCGGAACACGAGCTGGACACCGCCCTGGGCCCCCTGCTCGCGCTCGGTCAGACCTACCCCCAACTGAACTCGTCGAGCAACTTCCTCAACCTGCAGGACAATCTCGCCGACACCGAGAACAAGCTGGCCTTCGCCCGCCAGTACTACAACGATGCGGTCGCCACGCTGAACAAGGCCGTCACCACCATTCCGTGGATGTTCGTCGCGCCGCTGGCCGGAGTGTCCGAACGCGAGTACTACCAGCTCCCCACCGGAAGCGCCGGCTAGCGGCGTGCGCATCATCTTCGCGGGCACCCCGGAGCCCGCTCTCCCGTCCCTTCAGCGGCTAATCGCCTCCGAGAACCATGACGTGATCGCCGTGTTGACCCGGCCCGACGCCGCGTCCGGCCGACGCGGACGCCCCTCGCCGTCGCCGGTGGCGCAATTCGCCATCGACCACGGCATCCCCGTGTTGCGGCCTGACCGGCCCAACGGCGCCGAGTTCGTCGCCGAGCTGCACGATCTGGCACCCGACTGCTGCGCCGTGGTGGCGTACGGCGCGCTGCTGCGCGAGGGGCTGCTCGGGGTGCCACCCCTGGGTTGGATCAACCTGCACTTCTCCCTGCTTCCGGCCTGGCGGGGCGCCGCCCCCGTGCAGGCCGCGATCGCGGCAGGCGACGAGGTGACCGGGGCGACGACATTCCGGATCGAGCCGAGCCTCGACTCGGGTCCGGTCTTCGGCGTGGTGACCGAGACTATTCGCCCGACCGACACCGCGGGCGTACTGCTCGAACGGCTGTCGGTCTCGGGGGCCGTGCTCCTGGAGAGGACACTCGACGGCATCGCGGACCAATCACTCACCGCGGTACCGCAACCGGCCGACGGCGTGACCGTTGCGCCGAAGATCACGGTCGAGGAGGCCATGGTGCGCTGGGACCTACCCGCTCAGGTGGTCGACCGCAGGATCCGTGCCGTGACACCCAACCCCGGAGCCTGGAGCATGATCGGCGATCTGCGCGTGAAGGTCGGACCCGTCACCGTCGCGGAGGCAGAATCGTTGCCGCCCGGCAAGATTCGTACCGACCGTCGGGGGGTGTACGTCGGCACGGCGTCGGCACCGGTGCTCCTCGGTGAGATTCAGCCCCCCGGCAAGAAACCGATGAAGGCCGCCGACTGGGCCAGGGGTGCCCGCCTCGACGAGAACGCGAGCGCCACGTGAGCCGGCCCCACGGTGCTCGGCGCCGACCGCGCAAACCACTCGATCCGGCCCGCAAGGCGGCGTTCGACGTCCTGCGCGCCGTCTCGGAGCGCGACGCGTACGCCAACCTCGTGCTGCCCGCGCTGCTGCGGGAACGTCACGTCGCCGGGCGCGACGCCGCCTTCGCGACCGAACTGGCCTACGGCGCGTGCCGCGCACTCGGTCTGCTCGACGCCGTCATCGTCCACGCCGCGAACCGTCCCGTCGACCGCATCGACCCCGTGCTGCTCGACCTCCTGCGACTCGGCACCTATCAACTGCTGCGCACCCGAGTGGACGCCCACGCTGCGGTCGACACCACCGTCGAGCAGGCGGCCATCGAACTCGACACGGCGCGTGCGGGATTCGTCAACGGGACGTTGCGGACCATCGCCGCCCGCGACGAACAGTCCTGGGTCGCCGAGCTGGCACCGGCCGCCGACACCGACCCGGTCGGCCACCTGGCGTTCACCCATGCCCACCCGAGGTGGATCGCGCAGGCCTTCGCCGACGCCCTCGGCGCGGACGCCGCCGAGCTCGGGGCGTTGCTCGCCAGTGACGACGGCCGGCCGCTGGTGCATCTTGCCGCCCGGCCCGGTGTGCTGACGGCCGAAGACCTGGCGCGGGCCGCCGACGGTGAGGTCGGGCGCTACTCGCCGTATGCGGTCTACCTGTCGGGGGGTGACCCGGGCCAGCTCGACGCCGTGCGGGACGGGTCGGCGCAGGTGCAGGACGAGGGCAGTCAGCTCGTCGCCAGGGCGCTGACGTTGGCGCCGCTCGAGGGCCCCGATGAACGATGGCTGGACCTGTGCGCCGGCCCAGGCGGAAAGGCGTCGTTGCTCGGGGCCATCGCCGCCGACGCCGGTGCCCTCGTGACGGCGATCGAGCCCACGCCCCACCGAGCCGAACTCGTCGAGCAGGCGGTGCGCGGTTTGGGCGTCGAGGTGCTCCGCGTCGACGGGCGCGAATCGGGTCTGCCTGCTGCGTCGTTCGACCGGGTGCTCGTCGACGCGCCGTGCACCGGGCTGGGAGCGCTCCGGCGTAGGCCAGAGGCGCGGTGGCGACGCCAACCCGGTGACGTCCCCGCGCTGGCGAAGCTCCAGAAGCAACTGCTGGCCGCCGCCATCGCGCTGACCCGCGACGGCGGTGTGGTGCTGTACGCCACGTGCTCGCCGCACCTCGCGGAGACGGTCGGGGTGGTGGCCGACGCGCTGCGCCGCCAACCCGTGCAGGCGATCGACACCCGGCCGCTGTTCGATGCCGGCGTCACGCCGATGACGGGTCTCGGGTCCGGCCCGCACGTGCAGCTGTGGCCGCACCGGCACGGTACCGACGCGATGTTCGCGGCAGCGCTTCGCGTGCAGCGGTCATCGCCCACATAAACGCCCAGGGTCGCTTCGCTCCTGCCCGCGCAGATATTCCCCCCGGGTCGCTTCGCTCCTGCCCGCCGTACCTAAGCTGGCCGCCATGGCACAACCCCTGATCGCTCCGTCGATCCTGGCCGCCGACTTCGCCCGGCTCGCCGAGGAGACCGCCGCAGTCGTCGGCTCCGACTGGCTTCACGTCGACGTGATGGACAACCACTTCGTGCCGAACCTGACCCTGGGTCTGCCCGTGGTGGAGAGTCTGCTCGAGGCGACCGACATCCCGATGGACTGTCACCTGATGATCGACGATCCCGCGCGTTGGGCCCCTCCGTACGCGGAGGCCGGCGCATACAACGTCACGTTCCACGCCGAGGCGACCGACGATCCCGTGGGCGTGGCCCGTGACATCCGGGCGGCGGGCGCCAAGGCCGGTCTGAGCGTGAAACCCGGCACCCCGATCGAGCCCTACCTCGACATCCTCCGTCACTTCGACACGCTGCTGGTGATGTCGGTGGAGCCGGGGTTTGGCGGCCAGAAGTTCATGCCCGAGGTGCTGCCCAAGGTCGCAGCCGTGCGGAGGTTGGTCGACGCGGGCGAGCTGACGATCGTCGTGGAGATCGACGGCGGTATCAACGCCGACACCATCGAGGCCGCCGCTGAAGCGGGTGTGGACTGCTTCGTGGCGGGATCGGCCGTGTTCGGCGCGGCGGACCCGGCGCTCGCCGTGGCGAACCTGCGGCGTCAGGCTGCCTCGGCGTCCAAGCACCTGAGGGCATGAACGTCGAGGACGCGATGCGGTCGGCCATCGCCCAGGCCGATGCCGTCAAGGGCACCACGTATCCGAATCCGCCCGTCGGTGCGGTCATCCTGGACCGCGAGGGTGCCATCGCCGGGGTGGGCGCGACGCAACCCACCGGAGGTCCGCACGCGGAGATCGTGGCGCTGCGACGGGCGGGCGAGCGCGCAGTGGGAGGTACCGCGGTCGTCACACTCGAGCCGTGCAGCCACCACGGCCGGACGCCCCCATGCGTGGATGCACTTGTCGCAGCAGGTATTTCGACCGTGGTCTATGCCGTCGACGATCCCAACCCGGTGGCGGCGGGCGGGGCGAAGGGGCTGGCCGATGCTGGCCGGACGGTCCAGGCGGGCGTGCTCGGTGACGACGTCGCCGGGGGAGCGTTGCGGGAGTGGCTGCACCGGCAGCGCACCGGCAGGCCGCACGTCACGTGGAAGTTCGCCTCCAGCATCGACGGCCGCAGCGCCGCCGCCGACGGCAGCAGCCAGTGGATCACCAGCGAGGCGGCGCGTGTCGACGTCCACCGCCTGCGCGCGGCCGCCGACGCGATCATCGTGGGAACCGGCACCGTGTTCTTCGACGATCCGACGTTGACGGCGCGCCTGCCCGACGGCTCGTTGTGCGAGCGGCAACCGTTGCGCGTAGTGGTCGGGGAGCGGGAGATCTCTCCGGACGCCAGGGTCCTCAACGACGACTCCCGAACCATGGTGATCCGCACCCGCGAGCCCCACGAGGTGATCCAGGCATTGTCGGACCGAACCGACGTGCTGCTCGAGGGGGGACCGACGCTCGCGGGAGCCTTCCTGCGTGCCGGGTTGATCGATCGCATCCTCGGCTACGTGGCGCCGATCCTGCTCGGTGGTCCGATCACCGCCGTCGACGACGTGGGCGTGGCCAGCATCACTGCGGCGCAGAAGTGGCGCTACGACGGCGTGCTGCGTCTGGGCCCCGATCTTCGGATGAGCCTGGTTCCCGGCTGAGCCATGGCAAACCTCGAGGCGGTGAGACCTGCGATTCGCTTGGGCGCCAATGTGACTCGCATCACCCACGGAATACCGCCGTTGGGGGACTCGTTACCGGTTTGAGACCTCGGGGCCCTCTTGCGGAGCATGTCGGCGACGGTTGTCCACGTAAAATCGGAACCAAGATCGCGACCACCCGGGCCCACTGCCCATCGAAGAAGGACGAGAGCAATGACTGCACTGCAGGACTGGCTCAGCTTTCGCCCCGTCGATCAGGGCGCCATCGTGGACATGGTCTTCCGGCCATTGCGTGCGGTGCTGGGCACGCAAGACGCCGATGAGGCGCGTCCGGAAGTCAAGCTGATCACGCCGGGCGTCGAACGCTGCTGACCGGACCGACTAGGTCCTGGCGCTGACGGCTTGGGTCGCGGCGTCTGGCTCCTCGGCCTGCTGGTGCTTACCGGTGATCAACAATCCAAGGACCGCGCCCACTGCGCACACGATCATCGTGATGAAGAAGATCTGGCCGTACTGCATCGTGTAGGCGGTCTTCACGTTGGCGGCGAGTTGCGCGCCGATCTCCATCAGGTTGGTGCCCTTGGGTTTCGGCATCTCCGCGAGGTACTGGTTGAACTTGTATAGGCCCCAGGCGCTGAGCGAGGCGAGCCCGATCAACATGCCGATCATGCGAGAGACGACGACCGACGCAGAGGCGATTCCGTGCTGGGCGCCGGGGACGGCCCGCAACGTCGCCGACGTGAGGGGACCGATGACCAGGCCGAGGCCAACACCTGCGAGCACCAGATCGGTCTCGAAGGCGGGTACGGAGAACAGCCCGAGGTCGTGACGGGTAGACATCACGTCCACGGTCCAGTGCGACACCAGCCAGTACGCGAAGCTGGCGATCAGCAGGCCGACGAACGCCATGATGCGGTCCCCGATCTTGGTGGCGATCCAGCCGCCGATCACGGCGCCGACCGGGAGTGCGCCGAGGAACCACGCCAGCAGGAAGACGGTCTCGGTCTGCTCCTTGCCCAGTACGCCCTGGCCGAACAGCTCGACGTTGACCAGGGTGACCATCAGCGCCGCGCCGGTGCACAGCGACGCGCCGAGGGCCGCGAGGAACGGCCCGAACCTCACGCCGGTCGGGTCGATGAGTCGGGTGGTGGCGAACTTCTCCCAGACGAAGAACGCGATCGTCACTACCAGCGCGACGCCCAGGACCGGCAAACCCCAGCTTGGGAAGACCTGCTTGCCGTCTGGCGAGGGGTTGTACATGCCGAAGACCATCAGCCCCAGGGCGACCGCGAGCAACAGCCCGCCGACGACGTCGACCTTCTCCCTGGGCCCGTCCTCGTCCTTGGCGGGCAGGCTGAAGTGGATCATCACCATGGCGATGATCGCGAGCGGCACGTTGATCCAGAACACGTCGCGCCACGTACTCAAGGCCCACACCACGGCGACGCCGTAGAGCGGTCCCAGCACGGCGCCGAGTTCCTGTGCTGCCCCGATGCCACCGAGTACGGACGCCCGGTTGCGCTCGGCCCACAGGTCGGCGGCCAGCGCGAGGGTGACGGGCAACAGCGCACCGCTCGCGGTGCCCTGGATCGCGCGTCCGATGACCATGGTGAACAGGTCGGATGACAGCGCGGTGACCACCGATCCGGCGGCAAAGCCCGCCAGGCTGAGCTGCAGAACCAGCTTGCGGCCGAACCGGTCCGAAGCGCGACCCAGCAGGGGCATCGCTGCGATGTAGCCAAGCAGGTACATGGTGATGACCGGGGTGACGCGCTGAATCTGATTCAGCGAGATCCCGATGTCCCGCATGATGTCGTTGATGATCGCGATGACGACATAGGTGTCCAGCGCACCCAGCAGCACGGCGAGGCCGCCCGCGGTGATCGCGATGCGCCGGCTGGACGCCTTCGGCTCGATCGCGCCGTGGGCCCCGGCCATTACGCGGCGGGCTTGGTGACGGTCACGCTCTTGCCCCAGTCGGTCAGCGTCATCTGAACGCTGTTGCTCTGACTCGGATCGAGCTTGGCCTGCACCAGTTCGTGGTCGCCGTCCTCCTTGATCCAGGCGGTCGCGGGGACGGGACCGGTGGCACCGACGTCGGCGAGGCCGTTGACGGCGTCGGCGGTCACGGTGCCGGTCACCTTCACGGTGTCGACCCCGTTGATGGTTTCGCGGCCGTCGGCCTTCGCTTCGGTGAAGTTGGCGAGGACGTTGGCCAGTCCGACGTCGGGGTTCAGGATCTTCGACACGTCGTAGATCTCCGACGCGGGGCCGAAGTTGGTGAAGCTGCCGGGAGTCAGCGCGCCGTACAGGTCGCCGTCGGCGACCACGAAGTCGACGTCCTTGAACGTCTGGCCGAAGGCGATGATGCTGGCCTTGCCCTGGGCGGCGACCACCGGGGTGTTCGTGAGGTCACCACCGAGGGTTTCGATGGGCAGCTCTGGAATCTTGCCCGTGACCGTGAGCTCGAGGTGCACGCTCTGCTGCTTACTGGTGGTCTCGTTGGAGTCCTTGACCAGAGTTGCTCCGTCGGGCAGTGGTGCGCTGGACTTCTCTGACGAGCTGCAGCCCGCGATGAGCAGGAGCGCAGCGAAGAGGGACACGAGGACGGCAATGCGAGGGCGCGTCGGCATGGTTGCATCGTAGTGGGTGCGAATGGGTGGACCTTTGCGGCGGGCACCGGGTAGGAGTAGAGCGGTGCTGGTGTTTCGCGCGGTTCCCTCCGACGTCGGCGATGCCGCGGCGCTGGTCGCGGCAATGCTCGACGAGATGCGCGCGCTGTACTGGGACCTCGGCGCAGAGGGATCCGGCGGCTTGGACCTCGACGCGCCCGACATGCCGAGGGCGGGCCGACGGAACTGGGTCCGCCGGGCGGCGTGTTCCTCGTCGGATACCGCGACGGGGTGGCGTTGTGCGGCGGTGGCCTGAAGCGACTGCCCGACGGCGCCTGCGAGATCAAACGGATGTACGTCACCCCCGAGGCGCGCGGTCAGGGGCTGGCACGTGAGCTGCTCTACGCGCTGGAGGACGCCGCGCGGGGGCTTGGTTACATGGTGTCGCGGTTGGACACGGGACCACGTCAACCGGAGGCGCAGCGCCTCTACGAGCGGGAGGGCTACATCCCGGTGGCCAACTTCAACGACAACCCGGTGGCCACCTACTTCGGGCAGAAGCAACTCTGACTAGCCTGGTCAGCATGTTCACCGGCATCGTCGAAGAGTTGGGTGAGGTCGTCGGCAAGGAGGATCTCACCGACGCCGCACGTTTCGTCATCCGTGGTCCCCTCGTCACGACCGACGCCGGTCACGGCGATTCAATCGCCGTCAACGGCGTCTGTCTCACAGTCGTGGAACTGCTCGCCGACGGGGCGTTCACCGCCGACGTGATGGCCGAGACCCTCAACCGCTCGAGCCTGCAGGGAGTCGAGGTGGGCAGCCACGTCAACCTCGAACGGGCGGCGGCCCTCAACAGCAGGCTGGGCGGGCACATCGTGCAGGGCCACGTGGACGGCACCGGACGCGTTCTGGCGCGGACGCCGTCGGAGCACTGGGAAGTGGTGCGCATCTCACTGCCGGTATCGCTGTCGCGCTACGTGGTGGAGAAGGGGTCGATCACCGTTGACGGCATCTCGCTGACGGTCTCCAGCCTGGGGCCCGACTGGTTCGAGGTGTCGCTCATCCCGACCACGCTGCAGATGACGACGTTGGGGCGGGCCGGCGTCGGCATACCGGTCAACCTCGAGGTCGACGTCATCGCGAAGTATGTCGAGCGGCTGCTTTCCCACCAGCCCTGATTGCAACGTCGGCCCTGTTCGCCGGGGTCCCGAAGGAGCGGGCAATAAGTGTCACGCCGAATTGGTTCATACTGATGGACGATCAAGGGTGCGGTGCACGATGGTCCCGATCGGGACGGCAAGGGTGGCAGAGATGACGAGGCTGGATTCCGTCGAACGGGCGATAGCCGACATCGCGGCGGGCAAGGCCGTCGTGGTCATCGATGACGAGGACCGCGAGAACGAGGGCGACCTGATCTTCGCGGCCGAGAAGGCCACCCCGGAACTGGTCGCGTTCATGGTGCGGTACACCTCCGGCTACCTGTGCGTGCCGCTGTCGGGTGAGGTCTGCGACCGGCTCGGCCTGCTGCCGATGTACGCGGTGAACCAGGACAAGCACGGCACCGCCTACACCGTGACCGTCGACGCCAAGAGAGATGTCGGAACCGGCATTTCGGCGTCCGACCGCGCCACCACCATGCGTCTGCTCGCCGACCCGACGGCCATTGCCGGCGACTTCACCCGGCCGGGACACGTGGTACCGCTGCGCGCTAAGGAGGGCGGTGTGCTCCGCCGCCCCGGCCACACGGAGGCGGCGGTCGACCTGGCCAAACTCGCCGGCCTGCAACCCGCCGGCGCCATCTGCGAGATCGTCAGCCAGAAGGACGAGGGCGAGATGGCCCAGACCGACGAGCTGCGGGTGTTCGCCGACGACCACGGTCTGGCACTCATCTCGATCGCCGACCTGATCGAGTGGCGGCGCAAGCACGAGAAGCACATCGTGCGGATCGCCGAAGCTCGCATTCCCACCCGCCACGGGGAGTTCCGCGCGGTGGGCTACACCAGCATCTACGACGACGTCGAACACGTCGCCCTGGTGCGCGGCGACATCGTCGGACCGGAGAGCGACGGGCACGACGTCCTCGTTCGCGTGCACTCCGAATGCCTGACCGGTGACGTCTTCGGTTCGCGGCGCTGCGACTGCGGCCCCCAGCTCGACGCCGCCATGGCGATGGTCGCTCGCGAGGGCCGGGGCGTCGTGCTCTACATGCGCGGACACGAGGGCCGCGGCATCGGGCTCCTGCACAAGCTGCAGGCCTATCAGCTGCAGGACGCCGGCGACGACACCGTCGACGCCAATCTCAAGCTCGGGCTGCCCGCCGATGCCAGGGACTACGGCATCGGGGCGCAGATCCTGGTCGACCTCGGGATCCGTTCGATGCGGCTGCTGACCAACAATCCCGCCAAGCGGGTCGGTCTCGACGGTTACGGGCTGCACATCATCGAGCGGGTACCGCTGCCGGTGCGCGCCAACTCGGAGAACATTCGCTACCTGATGACCAAGCGCGACCGGATGGGCCACGACCTGACCGGGCTCGACGACTACGACGAGTCGGTCAAGATGAACGGCTACGACGAGGGCGTCTACCTGCTCGGCGACCGTCTGCCTCCGACGGCGACCGATCCCGGCAGCGTGACCACGTGAGCGGTGGCGCAGGGGTTCCGGACATGCCGCCGGTCGATGCCTCGGGTCTGACGCTGGCGATCGTGGCGAGCACCTGGCACACCGAGATCTGCGACGCCCTGCTCGACGGTGCGCGTCGCACCGCCGCGGCATCCGGCGTCGAGGACCCGGACGTGATCCGGGTGCTCGGTGCCATCGAAATACCTGTCGTGGCACAACAATTGGCCAAGTCACATGATGCCGTCGTCGCACTTGGCGTCGTGATCCGGGGTCAGACACCGCATTTCGACTACGTGTGCGACGCGGTGACCCAGGGTTTGACCCGGGTATCGCTCGACGAGGGCACCCCGGTGGCCAATGGCGTCCTCACCACGAACGACGAGAAGCAGGCGCTCGACCGTGCGGGGTTGCCGGGCTCCGCGGAGGACAAGGGCGCCCAGGCCGCCGCCGCCGCCCTGTCGACGGCGCTGACACTGCGCGACCTGCGCCAGAAGCCGTGACCGACGCCGCTGCCGGCATCGACCTCGAGGTCAGGCCCCACCTGACGCCCTACTTCGCCTACGGCGCCGCCTTCGTGATCGCCGCGGCCCACATCGCCGTCGGCTTCCTGCTGAAGGTCGGCACGTCCGGAGTGATCTTCCAGACCGCCGATCAGGTGGCCATCGGACTGCTCGGCATCATCATCGGAGGCCTGGTCCTGGTGTTCGCCCGACCCCGGCTGCAGGTCGGTCCCGGTGGTCTGCGCGTACGAAACCTGTTGAGCTACCGTCTCATCCCGTGGTCCGACGTCGTCGACGTCACCTTTCCACCGGGGGCTCGCTGGGCGAGGGTCGATCTTCCCGATGACGAGTACATCCCGCTGATGGCGATCCAGTCCGTCGACAAGGGCCGCGCCGTCGACGCGATGGACGCCGTGCGGATCCTGGTGTCGCGCTATCGCCCCGACGTCACCCGACCATGAGGGACATGGTGAGTTCGGTGGCCGTCGTCGATGCGCCGACCACTCCGAAACCCAACCGCTCGTAGACACCGCGGGCCGTGGCGTTGGCGGCGTCGACACGCAGGGTCACGATGCGCGCCCGCTGACTGCGGGCCCAGTCGATCGCGGCGCTGACCAGATCGTGTCCGAGGCCGCGACCGCGCGCGTGCGGTTCCAGCCACAGTGAATACAGGTACACCGCCTCAGCGCCCTGCCGCTGTGCGCCGATGAGTCCGACGAGGTGGTCGTCGACCAGGACCGCGAACTGGGCGTGCGCACGCAGCCGGCGCCGCCACTGCGCCGCCGTGAACGTCATCTCGTGGCGGTACTGCAGGTTCCCGGCGCCGAGGGTGTCGGTCAACGCGCGAAGCCGGAGAGTGGCGAACACGCGCCAGTCGGATTCGGTGAGCCGGGTGACCATCGGGGCACTCATGCGGCGTCGCCAGGACCCTTCGTCGGTACGTTAGAATGCGCAGACAGTGAGCCATTTTCGCACGTCGGTGACCACTCTGGAACCCGACCTCCGTACCCTCTGTGCCGCCCAGCTGACCGCGCGGCCCGGGACGTCGCCCACCATCACGATCCCGATGGTTCCCGGGCGCCGACCCGATGCCGATCTCGTCTGGCGCCACCTGCGGGAGCCTGCCGAGTTCTTCGCCATCCGCATGCCCACGGCCGGTGACGTGGCGGCCGCGCTGTCGGCCTTCGCCGCCGGTCTCCCGGACGCCACGTCCGCCCCGCTGATCGCCGCGAGCGTCACCCTCGTCGAGGCCGACGGCGATCCGCAGATTTTGGTGTCGGGCGCGGCGGTGCGACCGCTGCGGGCCGAGCCGGTCCGCATCGCCGGTGACCAGTCGGTGCGCCATGCCCACCGCGCCTCGGATCCCTGGTGGCAGCGGATGGCCGCACGGACGGTCAGCAGGGCCGACGTCGATCAGTGCGAGCGCTGGCTGAACGGCCGGGGCTACGCCGACGGGTTGTCCGACGGGGAGCCGCTCCTCGGCGCCCTGGTCTTCCAGGCCTCCGGCGGCTGTGTCGGAGTGGAGAACGCGGAGCCGACGTCGGTCCTCGATCAGCTGGCGGCGTGCGGTGCGCTGGCGCCGATCAGCCGGATCGACGCGCCCTCGCCCGACGCGGACCGCGTCTGGTGGGTGTCACCGCGCTACGAGATCCATCCCGTCGCCGAGCTCGACGGGAAGGCGTGGCCCGTGGACGTCGAGACGGTACCGGCGTTCGCGAGATGGTCATGAGCGGCTTCGATCCGTCGTCGTTTCGGGCGATGACGATCGACGGCTACGACGTGTCGCCCGACGGTGTGTTCAGCGCCCATTACACGTTGCGCGCCAACGTTTCCCACGATGCCGCGGACGAGTCCTTCACCGAGGTGGTGGACTTCGGTGCCGCGCTCGGTGATCGCGCTCCCGACGACCGCCTGCTGCGCCTGCTCGCACTGACCTGCTCGCTGAGCTACTACAAGGCCGCTGCCCCGCCGCGTATCGACATCGCCTTCCCCACGGGTGAGTTCGAGCGCGGGTACCTGCGTGAGCTCATCGCGGGCGGACTCGGCGAATTCGCCTACCGCAACGCACTTCCCGACGCGCTGACACCCGAGATCGCCGGACCCGACGCCGCTCCGGTGACCGCAGGCGGGGACGCCTGGGACGCCGACGCCGAACCGCTGGTGCCGGTCGGTGGTGGCAAGGACTCGGTCGTCAGCATCGAAGCACTCAAGCGCCAGGGCTTTCGTCCCACGCTGTTCAGCGTGAACAAGTTCGACCCCATCGACCGGTGCATCGAGATCAGCGGACTCGACAGTCTCCGGGTGACGCGCCGCATCGACCGACGACTCATCGAGGCCAACGACCGGGGCGCGCACAACGGGCACGTTCCCGTCACGGCGATCAACAGCGTCATCGGGCTCATCGTCGCCGACGCGAACGGCCTCGGCCCGGTCGTGTTGTCCAACGAGCGGTCGTCCAACGTCGGCAACATCACGTGGCTCGGCCGTGACGTCAATCATCAATGGTCCAAGAGCATTTCCTACGAGTCACTCCTGCGGGACACCCTGAGCGCCTACGGCCTGAACCCGGACCGTTACTTCTCGCTGCTTCGGCCGCTGTCGGAGTCCGAGATCGCCGACCGGTTCCGTGGCAGCCCGCAGTACTTCCGCGACTTCATCAGCTGCAACCGCCCGTTCGCGATCGACTCGGGGCGCCGGGGTGCCACCTGGTGCGGGCACTGCCCCAAGTGCCTTTTCGTCTACGGCCTCATGGCGCCGCGACTGGGTCGCGCGGAGGTCGAGGCCATCTTCGGTCACGATCTCTACGCCGACGTGGCAAACCGGCCCGGGTTCGAGGACATCGTGGGCCTCGGTGTGCACAAGCCGTTCGAATGCGTCGGCGAATACTACGAGGCGGCCGAGTCCCTGCTGTCGGTTCTCGACGACGACGAGTGGGAAGGCGTTCCCCTGGTCGAGGAATTCCGTTCTCGGCGCACCGAACTCGAGAAGGTCGCCACCTCCGACGACTCGGCGCAAGAGGGGGCGACAGCGGTGAACTTCGTTCCCGCCCGGTACCTCGCCGCACTGGCGTGACATGACCACCTCACCGTCGGACGTGACCGGCCTCACCGTCGGCATCTGGGGGTTCGGCCGGGAGGGCGTGTCGATGGCGCGAACCGCCGCCGCGGCGGGTGCGGCCCGCATCGAGGCGGTGGACGACGTGGGCCGACGCCCCTACGAGGAGCCCGCCGGCATCGCAGGTCTCGAGGTGTTCCGCGGCCCCGAACACCTCGACCGACTGCGGGCGTGCGACGTCGTCTTCGTCAGCCCCGGTGTGCCTTGGCGGCAACCCGTCTTCGCGGATCTGCGCCGCTCGGGAATCCGAATCTCCAGTGCCGCAGACTGGTTCATGTCTCGCCACGGTGCGGCGACGATCGGGGTCACCGGCACGAAGGGTAAGAGCACCACCGCGTCGTTCCTGGGCCACCTCCTTCGGCAGCTCGGGGTCCACGCCGTCGTCGCGGGTAACATCGGCACGCCGCTGTCGGATCTCACACCCGGCCCCGGCGTCGTTGTCGTCGCCGAATTGTCCAGCCAGCAGGCGGCCTTGCTCACGACGTCACCCGCCGTGGCCGTGATCACCAACCTCTACGAGGACCATCTGGATTGGCACGGCGACAAGGACTCCTACCACCTCGCCAAGGCCAACGTCTTCCGCAACGGCGCCCGCTCGCTGGTCACGACCCGGGAAGTGGTGACCACCCTCGAGCGCCTAGGGGTGCCGCCGACCCACCTGGAACTTCGACTCGCCGACCCCGAGCAGGTGCGGCGCATCGCCGGGGGCGAGCGAAGCGACGGGCGCGCGGTGATGAGCTATGAGCACAACCTGGTGAACGGGGCGCTGGCTGCCCTCGCCGCCGCGGAGGTGATCGGTCGGCCGGTGACGGCCGCCGAGTTCGACGCCGCCGTCGATGACTACCAGGGGCTGCCGCACCGGCTGCAGACCGTGCGGACCACCGGACGCCTCCGATGGATCGACGACACCCTGGCGACGACGGGGGAGAGCGTCGTCGCCGCACTCCGCGCGATGCGGGCCGATGAGCACGTGGCGGTGATCGTGGGCGGGATGGATCGTCAGCTGAACTACGACCAGGTCGACGGGTACCTGTGCAGCGGCGAACGCCGGGTGACGCTGATCCAGTCACCGACCAACGGCGCCGCCATCGGGCAGACGTTCGCGGCCGCGCATCCGTCGCGCACCCACCTGGTGCACAGTCTCGAGGCGGCGGTGCGGACGGCGGCGTCGCTGCCCGACGTCGACGTCGTCCTCCTGTCACCGGGAGCGGCCAGCTACGACCTGTTCGCCAACTACGAGGCGAAGGCCGCCGCGTACCGCGGTTTCATCGATGCGCTGAGCTGAGGGTTTCGGGTCGCACGCGTCCGGTGGCCTCCACGTGTCGGACGGCGAACTACCCTGGAGCCGTGCCCGATCCAGCGACCTACCGGCCTGCCCCGGGCTCGATACCCCTCGAGCCCGGCGTCTACCGGTTCCGCGATCCGCACGGCCGGGTGATCTACGTCGGCAAGGCCAAGAGCCTTCGAAGCCGACTCAACTCCTACTTCGCCGATCTGTCCGGGCTCGCGCCGCGCACCAGGCAGATGGTCACGACCGCGGGCAGTGTCGAGTGGACCGTCGTCGGCACCGAAGTCGAAGCGCTACAGCTGGAATACAACTGGATCAAGGAGTTCGATCCTCGGTTCAACATCCGCTACCGCGACGACAAGTCGTACCCCGTACTCGCCGTCACGCTCAACGAGGAGTATCCGCGGCTGTTCGTCTACCGCGGTCCGCGCCGCAAGGGTGTGCGCTACTTCGGTCCGTACTCCCACGCCTGGGCGATCCGGGAAACGCTCGACCTGCTCACCCGGGTCTTTCCCGCCCGCACCTGCTCGGCGGGAGTGTTGAAGCGGCACAACCAGATTGGCCGGCCGTGCTTGCTCGGTTACATCGACAAGTGTTCTGCACCGTGCGTGGGACGGGTCAGTGCCGAGGAGCACCGCAGGATCGTGCTCGACTTCTGCGACTTCCTGGCGGGCAAGACCGACCGGCTGGCCCGTGACATGGAGCAGCAGATGAACGCCGCCGCCGAGCAGCTCGACTTCGAGCGGGCCGCCCGGCTGCGGGATGACATCGGAGCCCTCAAGCGTGCCCTGGAGAAGCAGACCGTCGTCTTCGGCGACGGCACCGACGCCGACGTCGTCGCGTTCGCCGACGACGAGCTCGAAGCCGCCGTGCAGGTATTCCACGTGCGGGGCGGGCGGGTCCGTGGCCAGCGCGGCTGGGTCGTCGAGAAGTCCACGGAGCCGGAGGTGACGGGTGCTGCTGCGCCGGGCAAGTCGGGTCTCAAGATCCTCGTCGAGCAGTTCATCACGCAGTTCTATGGCGACCAGGCCGAACTCGGCGGCCCGGCCGGAGCAGATGACGCCACCAATCTGGTGCCGCGGCAGGTGCTGGTCCCGGTGCTGCCCGACAACGCCGACGAGCTCGCGGCCTGGCTGACCGGACTGCGCGGGGCCAACGTTCAGCTCCGGGTGCCCGTCCGCGGCGACAAGCGTGCGCTGGCCGAGACGGTTCATCGCAATGCGCAGGACGCCCTGAACCAGCACAAGCTCAAGCGCGCCGGCGACTTCAACGCCAGATCCGAAGCGCTGCAGAGCATCCAGGAATTCCTGGGTCTCACCGACGCGCCGCTGCGCATCGAGTGCGTCGACATCAGCCACGTTCAGGGCACCGACGTGGTGGCATCGTTGGTGGTGTTCGAGGACGGTCTGCCCCGCAAGTCGGATTACCGGCACTATGCCATCCGCGAGGCGGCCGGCGAAGGTCGTTCCGACGACGTCGCATCGATCGCCGAGGTGACGCGGCGTCGCTTCGCGCGGCACGTCGCCGACGCGCAGGCCCCGCTGACCGAGGACGCCCGTCCGCGCAGGTTCGCCTACCCACCCAACCTCTTCGTCGTCGACGGCGGCGCCCCGCAGGTCAACGCGGCCGCGGCGGTCCTCGATGACCTCGGCGTCACCGACGTGGCCGTCATCGGGCTGGCCAAGCGGCTGGAGGAGGTCTGGGTCCCGAACCTGGACGGGATGTCCCCGGATCCGATCATCCTTCCCCGCAACAGCGACGGGCTCTACCTGCTGCAGCGCGTACGCGACGAGGCGCATCGGTTCGCGATCAGCTACCACCGCAGCAAGCGGTCGAAACGCATGACCGCGTCGGCACTAGACTCCATTCCGGGTCTGGGGGAGCACCGGCGCAAGGCCTTGGTGACGCACTTCGGTTCGGTGGCGAGGCTCAAGGACGCCAGCGTCGAGGAGATCACCGCGGTGCCGGGAATCGGAGTAGCCACGGCGAACGCCGTCCTCGAGGCGCTCGGCGTGCCTACGATCATGGCCGAGGTTTCACCGACGACGATCCAGGAGGCCGATCACGCATGACCGAGCTCCAGGACGGTCATGCCGACGATCAACCGGCGGCCGGTATCGACGTCGTCCTCGTCACCGGCCTGTCCGGAGCAGGGCGGGGTACCGCGGCCAAGGTCCTCGAGGACCTCGGCTGGTACGTCGCCGACAATCTGCCGCCGGAGCTGATCGCTCGGATGGTCGAGCTGGGCCTGGCGGCGGGTTCGCGCATCACCCAGCTCGCCGTCGTGATGGACGTCCGCTCGCGAGGTTTCACCGGTGACCTGGAATGGGTGCGTCACGAACTGGCTACCCGCAACATCACCCCTCGCGTGCTCTTCCTCGAGGCCTCCGACGACATCCTCGTCCGTCGCTACGAGCAGAACCGGCGCAGTCATCCGTTGCAGGGCAACCAGACTCTGGCCGAGGGCATTACCGCCGAGCGCAAGATGCTGGCCTCCATCCGGGCCGCCGCGGACCTGGTCATCGACACGTCGTCGCTGCCGGTGCCCGCACTGCGCGAGACCATCGAGCGCGCCTTCGCCGCCGAGACCGTGGCGCACACCAACGTCACCGTGGAGTCGTTCGGCTACAAGTACGGCCTGCCCATGGACGCCGACACCGTGATGGACGTCCGCTTCCTGCCGAACCCGCACTGGGTCGACGAGTTGCGGCCGCACACGGGCCAGCATCCGGCGGTGCGTGACTACGTCCTGGGCCAACCGGGGGCGGCGGACTTCATCGACACCTACCATCGGTTGCTGGACGTCGTCATCGACGGTTACCGCAGGGAGGGCAAGCGCTACATGACCGTCGCGATCGGATGCACGGGCGGCAAGCACCGCAGCGTGGCGATCGCCGAAGCCCTCGCGGGGCGTCTCGACGGTGACGACGATCTGACGGTGCGGGTGCTGCATCGGGATCTGGGCCGCGAATGAGTGCACGAAGACGAGCGCGCGTGAGGATCGCAGCGAGGGACGAGCGAGGACCGGAACGCGTGGGAGTCGAGCCATGAGTGCACGAAGACGAGCGCGCGTGAGGATCGCAGCGAGGAACGAGCGAGGACCGGAACGCGTGGGAGTCGAGCCGTGAGTGCACGGATCGTCGCGCTGGGCGGTGGCCACGGGCTGTACGCGACGCTGTCGGCATTACGCCGTCTGACGCCTCACGTGACGGCGGTCGTGACGGTCGCCGACGACGGTGGCTCGTCGGGTCGGCTGCGCAGCGAACTCGATGTAGTACCGCCGGGTGATCTGCGAATGGCGTTGGCGGCGTTGGCATCCGACACTCCACACGGGCATCTCTGGGCCACCATCATGCAGCACCGGTTCGGTGGCAGCGGCGCGTTGGCCGGGCACCCGATCGGCAATCTGCTGCTCGCCGGCCTGAACGAGGTGCTCGCCGACCCCGTCGCCGCCCTCGACGAACTCGGCCGCATTCTCGACCTGAAGGGCCGGGTGCTGCCGATGTGCCCGATCGCGCTGCAGATCGAGGCCGACGTCGCCGGCCTCGAATCGGATCCGAGGATGAGCCGCGTGATCAGAGGTCAGGTGGCGGTGGCCACCACGGTCGGCAAGGTGCGACGCGTGCGCCTGCTACCCGGCAATCCGCCCGCGACACGGCAGGCGGTCGACGCGATCATGGCCGCCGACCTCGTGGTCCTCGGCCCGGGCTCGTGGTTCACCAGCGTCATCCCGCACGTCTTGGTGCCGCAGCTGGTGGCCGCCCTGCAGGCAACCGAGGCGCGCAAGGCCCTGGTGCTGAACCTGGTGGCCGAACCCGGCGAGACGGCGGGTTTCTCCGCCGAGCGCCACATCCACGTATTGGCCCAGCACGCACCAGGTTTCACCGTGCACGACATCGTCGTCGACGCGTGCCGCGTGCCGGGAGAACGGGAACGGGAACAACTTCGGCGCACCGCAGCCAGCCTCGAAGCTCAGGTTGAGTTTGCTGACGTCTCCAGACCTGGTACACCATTACATGACCCGGCGAGGTTGGCTGCGGCGCTTGAGCGGGTGCGGCTGCGCGGTAGTGCACCCGTGGCGCCGACGGCGCCGACTCCGGCCGCGCGGTCGGTCGACGAGAGGTGACGATTTCGTGGCGATGACAGCCGAGGTCAAGGACGAACTCAGCCGGCTCGTGATCAATTCGGTGAGCGCGCGCCGCGCGGAGGTGGCTGCCCTGCTGCGATTCGCGGGCGGGCTGCACATCGTGGCGGGCCGGGTGGTCGTCGAGGCGGAGGTCGACCTCGGAGTGATCGCTCGACGGCTGCGCAAGGACATCCACGATCTCTACGGCTACAACGCCGTGGTCCACGTGATGACGGCCAGCGGTATCCGCAAGGGCACCCGGTACGTGGTGCGGGTGGCACAGGACGGCGAGGCCCTCGCCCGTCAGACGGGGCTGCTGGATCTGCGCGGCCGCCCCGTGCGCGGGTTGCCAGCCCAGGTCGTCGGCGGCAGTGTCGGTGACGCCGAAGCCGCTTGGCGGGGAGCGTTTCTGGCGCACGGCTCGCTGACCGAGCCCGGCCGTTCGTCGTCGCTAGAGATCAGTTGTCCTGGTCCGGAGGCCGCGCTGGCCCTGGTCGGGGCGGCACGTCGGCTCGGGGTCAGCGCGAAGGCCCGCGAGGTCCGGGGCAGTGACCGGGTGGTGGTCCGCGACGGGGAGGCGATCGGTGCGCTGCTGACGCGGATGGGCGCCCAGGACACCCGGCTCACGTGGGAGGAGCGTCGCCTGCGACGCGAGGTCCGGGCGACCGCCAACCGGCTGGCCAACTTCGACGACGCGAACCTGCGCCGGTCTGCCCGCGCGGCGGTGGCCGCCGCGGCGCGCGTCGAACGCGCGCTGAACATCCTCGGCGACTCCGTCCCCGACCACCTGTCGGCCGCGGGCAGGCTGCGGGTCGAGCACCGGCAGGCGTCCCTGGAGGAACTGGGCCGGCTCGCGGAACCGCCGATGACGAAAGACGCAGTGGCCGGCCGTATTCGGCGGCTGCTGTCCATGGCGGACCGCAAGGCCAAGCATGACGGCATTCCCGATACGGAGTCGGCCGTCACGCCGGACCTACTTGACGACGCGTGACCCGGTGCGCACCCTCAGGGTGGGGATGGCGCTTCCCGATCCGCCATTCAACGCCATGGCCGACGGCGGGGGACTCGACGTCGAGCTGATCGACGCGGTGGGTGCGGCGATGGGCGCGACGGTCCACGTCATCGACTACGAGGGGTCCGACTTCGAGGGCATCTTCGAGGCGCTGGCCGACGGCGCCTACGACTGCGTCATCGCGGGCACCACGGTCACGCCGGAGCGAGCTCGCAAGGCGCGCTTCGCGCCGCCCTACGTGGTGTCGGGTCAGGCGCTGGCGGTCGACACTGCTCGATTCCCGGCGGTCAGGTCGGTCGACGACCTCGCCGGTTTGACCATCGGCGTGCAGCGGGGAAACACCAGTCGGCTCGTCGCCGACCGGCTGGTCGCCGAGGGCAAGGCAGGGGGTGTCCGGGTGTACGACTACGCCGGCATCCGTTCGGCTCTATCGGACCTCACCACCGGTGGCTGCGACGCCGTCATGAAGCTCGGACCCGTGCTCACCGAGCTCGTCGGGTCGGTCCCCGACGTCGAGGTGGTGCAGCGTGGTATCACCCGAGAGGACATCGCCATCTGCGTCGCCCCGGGGGACGGCTCGACGCTCGCGGCGATCACCGCGGCTCAGGCGGGGCTCGAAGCCGACGGCACCCTGCAGGCGCTGCGCCGCAGATGGCTGGGCAACCCGTACCGCGATCAGAGTCTGGCCGCCCATTGACCACAGCCTTCGCGTCGGGATGGCCGCACCACTAGGCTGATCCCCGACCAATGTGACGTGGCAAGCGTCTGGTTGAGACGCCGGGGCATCTTCGAGATCTAAGGAGCACGACAGTGACGGTTCGGGTAGGCGTTAACGGCTTCGGTCGAATCGGGCGCAACTTCTTCAGGGCCCTGGACGCCCAGAAGGCGCTGGGCAACAACACCGACATCGAGATCATCGCGGTCAATGACCTGACCAGTAACGCGACGCTCGCGCACCTGCTGAAGTTCGACTCGATCCTGGGCCGATTGCCCTACGAGGTCAGCCTCGAGGGTGACGACACCATCGTCGTGGGCGACACCAAGATCAAGGCTCTCGAAGTCAAGGCCGGCCCGGCGGAGCTGCCGTGGGGCGACCTGGGCGTCGACGTCGTCGTCGAGTCAACCGGCATCTTCACAAACGCGGCCAAGGCCAAGGGGCACCTGGACGCAGGAGCCAAGAAGGTCATCATCTCCGCCCCGGCCACCGATCCGGACATCACCATCGTGCTCGGCGTCAACGACGACAAGTACGACGGTAGCCAGAACATCATCTCCAACGCCTCGTGCACCACGAATTGCCTTGGGCCGCTTGCCAAGGTCCTCAACGACGAGTTCGGCATCATCCGGGGTCTGATGACGACGATCCACGCTTACACTCAGGACCAGAACTTGCAGGACGGCCCGCACAGCGACCTGCGTCGCGCTCGCGCTGCCGCGCTCAACATCGTGCCCACCTCGACCGGCGCCGCGAAGGCCATCGGCCTGGTGCTGCCCGAGCTGAAGGGCAAGCTCGACGGCTACGCGCTGCGGGTGCCGATCCCCACGGGCTCCTGCACCGACCTGACCGTGGAGCTGGCCAAGCCGGGTACCGCCGAGGAGATCAACGCCGCGATGAAGGCCGCCGCGGAGGGCAAGCTCAAGGGCATCCTCAAGTACTACGACGCACCGATCGTCTCCAGCGACATCGTCACCGACCCGCACAGCTCGATCTTCGACTCCGGCCTGACCAAGGTGATCGACAACCAGGCCAAGGTCGTGTCGTGGTACGACAACGAGTGGGGTTACTCGAACCGCCTCGTCGACCTAGTCGCGCTCGTCGGCAAGTCGCTGTAAGCCAAGCCGTGGCTGAATCCTCGCTCAAGTCGCTCGAAGACCTGCTGGCCGAAGGCGTCGAGGGCCGTGGCGTGCTGGTGCGCTCCGACCTGAACGTGCCACTCGATGACGAGGGCCACATCACCGACCCTGGCCGAATCCTCGCCTCCGTGCCGACGCTGAAGGCCCTCTCGGAGGCGGGGGCCAAGGTCGTCGTCGCCGCCCACCTGGGCCGGCCCAAGGGCGGACCGGAGCCCAAGTACTCCCTCGCGCCGGTCGCCGCTGCGCTCGGCGAGCAACTGGGCAGGCACGTCCAACTCGCCGGCGACGTGGTGGGTTCCGATGCGCTCGCGCGCGCCGAAGGCCTGACCGACGGTGACGTCCTGATGCTGGAGAACATCCGCTTCGAAGCCAGGGAGACCAGCAAGGACGACGGCGAACGGTTGGCGTTGGCGAAGGCGCTGGCCGAACTCGTCGGGGACGACGGCGCTTTCGTGTCCGACGGCTTCGGCGTCGTGCACCGCAAGCAGGCGTCGGTGTACGACGTGGCGACGTTGCTGCCCCACTACGCGGGCACGTTGGTGGCCACCGAGGTAAAGGTGCTCGAGCAGCTGACGTCCTCGACCGAACGGCCCTACGCCGTGGTGCTCGGCGGCTCGAAGGTCTCCGACAAGCTGGCCGTCATCGCGAACCTGGCGTCCAAGGCCGACAGCCTCATCATCGGCGGGGGCATGTGCTTCACCTTCCTTGCCGCCCAAGGTGTCTCAGTGGGCAAGTCACTGCTGCAACCCGAGATGATCGACACCTGCAAGAAGCTTCTCGAGGACTACGGCGACGTCATCCACCTTCCGGTGGACATCGTCGTGGCGGCGGAGTTCTCCTCTGAGTCACCCGCGGAAACCGTGTCCGCGGAGGCGATTCCGGAGGACAGGATGGGACTGGACATCGGGCCCGAGTCGGTGAAGCGCTTCACCGCACTGCTGTCCAACGCCAAGACCATCTTTTGGAACGGCCCGATGGGCGTGTTCGAGTTCCCGGCGTTCGCCGCGGGCACCAAGGGTGTCGCAGAGGCCGTCATCGGCGCCACGTCCAAGGGGGCGTTCAGCGTCGTCGGTGGCGGTGACTCGGCTGCCGCGGTACGTCAGCTCGGACTTCCCGAGGACGGCTTCTCGCACATTTCCACCGGGGGTGGGGCATCGCTGGAATACCTTGAGGGCAAGGACCTGCCTGGTCTCGAAGTCTTGGCCGCCCTCGACCACTAGGAGCTCCCGTGTCACGCAAGCCGCTGATCGCCGGCAACTGGAAGATGAACCTCAATCACTTCGAGGCCATCGCCCTGGTGCAGAAGATCGCATTCTCGTTGCCGGAGAAGTACTTCGACAAGGTCGACGTGACGGTCATCCCGCCGTTCACCGATCTGCGCAGTGTGCAGACCCTCGTCGACGGCGACAAGCTCAGGCTCACCTACGGGGCGCAGGACGTGTCCCGGCACGACTCCGGTGCCTACACCGGTGAGATCAGCGGCGCGTTCCTCGCCAAGCTGGGGTGCACGTTCGCCGTCGTCGGTCATTCCGAGCGGCGCATCTATCACGACGAGGACGACGCGCTGGTCGCCGCCAAGGCCGCTGCCGCACTCAAGCACGGTCTGACCCCGATCATCTGCATCGGCGAGGGGCTCGAGATCCGCGAGGCCGGAGACCACGTCGCCTACAACGTCGATCAGCTCAAGGGCTCGCTGGCGGGGTTGTCGGCCGAGCAGATCGCCGCCAGCGTGATCGCCTACGAGCCCGTCTGGGCGATCGGCACCGGTCGGGTGGCCAGTGCCGCCGACGCGCAGGAGGTCTGCGCCGCGATCCGCAGCGAGCTGGTCAACCTGGCGTCGGTGGACGTCGCCGCGGCCGTACGCGTGCTCTACGGCGGCTCGGTGAACGCCAAGAACGTCGGCGAGATCGTGGGGCAGGCGGACGTCGACGGGGCCCTGGTCGGCGGAGCCTCCCTCGATGGTGAGCAGTTCGCCATCCTGTCCGCGATCGCCGCCGGCGGGCCCCTGCCCTGAGCATGGGTCTGCGACCGGTATCCTGGCGACCATGATTTTCGCTCTGCAGATCACCCTCGTCGTCACCAGCGTCCTGGTGATCCTGTTGGTGCTTCTGCATCGGGCCAAGGGTGGCGGTCTCTCGACGCTCTTCGGTGGTGGTGTGCAGTCCAGTCTGTCCGGCTCGACCGTGGTCGAGAAGAACCTCGACCGGCTGACCTACTTCGTGACCGGCATCTGGCTCGTCTCCATCATCGCCGTCGCGCTGCAGATCAAGTACGGCGCCTGAGCCGCAAGATCGCCGCGGTCACCTCGGCGTGACCGTATTCTGCCCAGCTCAGGGGCGTGGTGCCGTGTTCGGCGTCGAGCACGTCGGGATCCGCCCCGCACTCCAGCAGCGCCCGAACCAGCTCGACGTCCCCGATCCACGCGGCGTGGTGCAGCATCGTGCGGCCGTCGACGAGGGCGTCGAGGTCACCGCCTGCCTCCGCCAGCGCCCGGACGCCATCCGGCGTGCCCGCCGAGGCGATGGGCGGTTCCGGACCGTCGGGCCGCCACGGTGACGGGACGTCAGGCGGCCGCCCGCTGGTGAAACCGTGGGCAGCGAGGAGTTCGAGGCGTTCGGCGAACCCGCGGTCCCGCGCCCAGTCGACCTGACGCTGGACCATCTCCAGTGGGCCCTCCAGCGCTTCGCCCAGGCGTCGATGCCACGTCCCGCCGTCGCCGTGACCAAGTCCGGCCGCCAGCAGGATCCGCAGGTGGCCGTCATCGCGGCCGAACATTCGGTTGTACAACGTCTGCGCGTCGTTGGGATCGGCGCCGCGGCTGAGCAACACCTCGGCCAGCTCCGCACCGGCCGGGTGCCGCGGTTGTCTGCCGGGGCCGGCCTCACCCTCGCCGAAGCAGAGGGTCAACACGGTGAACGGGGTCGGTAGACCGAGCCACAGGTACCCGGCGTCCGGGTCGGCGCCGGCGTCGAGCAGGAGCCGAGCCGTCCCCAGCGGATCCCGTTGCGGCACCCGCGCACAGGCCACATGGAACAACGCCGTCCACCCGGACGGCCCGCCCCGTTCGCGCGCCCCGTCGGGACGGTCCCGGAGATGCGCCAGGACCGCCGACGCATCACCCACGGCCGCCGCGACGTAGAGGTTCCGTTCGGGCAGGTCGGGGTGGGCGCGCAGTATCTCGCCGGCGGCTGACCACCGGGCCGGGCCGTCGACCTGGGAGTAGGTCAGGCATGCCAGCGACAGGAAGTGAGAGACCGGGTCACCGTCGCTGACGACGGTCGGGTCACGGCGGAGATCCTCGGCCGTGTGCAGATAGGCGCGTAGTCGCGGCCAGCTGCTGAAGCCCACCTGCCGTGCCACCACGTGTTGGGCCGCCGTCAACGCGAATGTGGTTGCGTCGAGGGGCCTTCCGTTCGGATGGAGCCGTGACACCAGGGCGAGAGCCTCGTCATGGCCGTCGTCGGAGCCGTCCCGCACCGCGCGCTGCAGCCGGCGGGCGTCCCGACGGAAACGCTCGAGGGAGGGATTGGTGGGCAGAGATGGGGCCATGGTTGGGCCTCTTTCCGCGGACCGGAGGCGCCCTGGACGCCTGCGCCGACGCTACCCGACTCCTCGCCAACGAACCCGACGAACCCGACCCGTGGGCTCGTACTGCGACCCGATCCCGGTACGTCGATACTTGACCTCATGGCCGATGCACCCGACACCGCTCTCGCACCCATCGGCTCGGTTCGCCGAACCCAGGTGGGGCGAGAGGCGACCGAACCGATGCGCGAGGACATCCGGCTCCTCGGCACGATCCTCGGCGACACGGTGCGCGAACAGAACGGTGAACACGTCTTCGACCTCGTCGAACGGGCCCGTGTCGGGTCGTTCCAGGTGCGGCGTTCCGAGATCGACCGCGCCGAGCTGGCGAGCCTCTTCGACGGTATCGACATCCACGAGGCGATCCCGGTCATCCGGGCCTTCACGCACTTCGCACTGTTGGCCAACGTCGCCGAGGACATCCACCGCGAACGCCGGCGCGCCGTTCACGTGGAGGCCGGTGAACCGCCGCAGCGCGGCAGCCTCGCTGCCACCTATCTGAAGCTGGAGTCCGCCGAGCTGGATTCCGCCACCGTCGTCGACGCCCTCACGGGCGCGCTGGTGTCACCGGTGATCACCGCGCATCCCACCGAGACCCGTCGAAGGACGGTGTTCGACACCCAGCATCGGATCACCGAGCTGATGCGCCAGCGGCTGCACGGCCAGAGCCGAACCGACGACGGTAGGAGCATCGAGCAGGAGCTGCGCCGCCACATCCTCGTCCTGTGGCAGACGGCGCTGATCCGGTTGTCGCGGTTGAAGATCCAAGACGAGATCGAAACGGGCCTGCGCTACTACCCGGCTGCCTTCTTCGAGGTCATCCCGCGGGTCAACGCCGAGGTGCGCACCGCGCTGCGGGCGCGTTGGCCCGGCGCCCACGTGCTCGAACAGCCCATCCTGCGCCCCGGCTCCTGGATCGGTGGTGACCGGGACGGCAACCCGAACGTGACGGCCGAGGTCGTTCGACTTGCGACCGGCAACGCCGCCTATACCGCGTTCGCGCACTACTTCGTCGAGTTGACCGCGCTCGAGGAGGAACTGTCGATGTCGGTGCGTCTGGTGCGCATCAGCGACGAGCTCGGCGCGCTGGCCGACACGGTTGGTGAGCCCGCGCGCGTCGACGAGCCGTACCGTCGTGCGCTGCGGGTGATCCACGGTCGCTTGACGGCGACGGCAGCCGAGATTCTGGACCGCCAGCCCGAGCATCAACTCGACCTGGGGCTGGACGGCTACCGAACCCCGGCGGAGTTGCAGGCGGATCTCGACGTCGTCGATGCGTCGCTGCGGGCCAACGGTAGCGCCGTACTGGCCGACGACCGTCTGGCTCGCCTGCGGGAAGCCGTGCACGTCTTCGGGTTTCACCTGTCCGGCCTGGATCTACGGCAGAACTCCGAGGTGCACGAAGAGGTGATGGCCGAGCTGCTGGCCTGGGCGGGCGTGCACCCCGACTACAGATCGTTGTCCGAGGCAGACCGAGTAGAGATCCTGGCGGCCGAACTCGCCACCCGCCGACCGCTGGTAAGCCCCGGTGCGGAGCTGTCCGAGCTGGCCCGCAAGGAGCTGGACATCACCGCGGCAGCCGCCCGCGCCGTGCAGGTGTTCGGGCCCGCCGCGGTGCCGAACTACATCATCTCGATGTGCCAGTCGGTCTCCGACATGCTCGAAGCCGCGGTGTTCCTCAAGGAGGCCGGCCTGCTGGACGCATCGGGCGACGAGCCCTACAGTCCGGTCGGCGTCGTGCCGCTGTTCGAGACCATCGACGACCTACAACGAGGGTCGTCGATTTTCGAAGCGGTGCTGGACATTCCGCTGTACCGCGCCCTGGTCCACGCTCGCGGCGAGCATCAGGAGGTGATGCTCGGCTACTCCGACTCGAACAAGGACGGCGGCTACCTCGCCGCCAACTGGGCGCTGTACCGCGCCGAGTTGGACCTCGTCGAGTCCGCTCGCAAGACGGGAATTCGCTTGCGGCTGTTCCACGGTCGCGGTGGCACCGTGGGCCGCGGCGGCGGCCCGAGCTATGACGCCATCCTGGCGCAGCCGCCGGGTGCGGTGAAGGGCTCGTTGCGGATCACCGAGCAGGGTGAGGTCATCGCCGCCAAGTACGCCGAACCCACCATCGCGCTCCGCAACCTGGAGACCCTGCTCGCCGCGACGCTGGAGTCCACGCTGCTCGACGTCGAGGGGCTCGGTGACGCGGCCGAACCCGCCTACGAGGTGCTCGACGATCTGGCCGCCAGGGCCCAGCGCGCATACTCCGAATTGGTGCACGAGACACCGGGTTTCGTGGAGTACTTCAAGGCGTCGACGCCGGTCAGCGAGATCGGCGCGCTGAACATCGGCAGCAGACCCGCCTCCCGCAAGCCCACCACGGCGATATCCGACCTCCGCGCCATCCCGTGGGTGCTGTCGTGGAGCCAGTCGCGGGTGATGCTGCCCGGCTGGTACGGAACGGGCTCGGCCTTCGAGGAGTGGGTCGCCGACGGGTCCGATGGCGAGGAGGCCAGGCTCGCGGTGCTCCAGGACCTCTACGAGAAGTGGCCGTTCTTCCGCTCGGTGCTGTCCAACATGGCCCAGGTGCTGGCCAAGGCCGACATGGGTCTGGCGGCCCGCTACTCGGAACTGGTCGAGGATGAAGCGTTGCGGCACAGGGTGTTCGACAAGATCGTGGCCGAACACGACCGAACCCTCAAGATGCTCCGACAGATCACCGGGCAGGACGATCTGCTGGCGGACAACCCCGCCCTCGCGCGTTCGGTGTTCAACCGCTTCCCGTACCTCGAACCGCTGAACCACCTGCAGGTCGAACTGTTGCGTCGTTTCCGGTCGGGTGACCAGGACGAACTGGTGCAGCGCGGCATCCTGCTCACCATGAGCGGGTTGGCGACGGCGTTGCGCAACAGCGGCTAGGCACCGTCGACTCCAGGCCGGGCGCGGCCGGGCGTGCATTGACAATATCGGCCTTCGGTGTAATGTCCGGTGGGCCGAAGTGAAAACGTCGTTTTCATCGTCGGCGCACGACGTGGACGGAGAGCGAAGCGCACGTGACCGACGGAACCGAGACTGCCGCCTGGAAGAACCCCATGGCATGGCTGCCGCACTCCATCGCCGAGTTCGCGCTCTCGGGTGGTGAGGGGCGCGATCCCGAGCTCGTTCCGGCCTGGGCCCACCTTCAGGAGCGCCTGACCGCCGCCCAGGAACTCGTGGTGTCGACGCCGGTCAACAAGAACCGCATCGACTTCGCCTCTGGCATGCGTCACCTGATGGTGTTGCTCGCGGTGGGCATCGACACGGCGCTGCGCGTGGATCCGGACCCCGTGCTCGCGGTGACCCGGGCCGGCATGGACGACATCGTCACCTGGGGTCTGGAATGCCCCGATTGCGTCTACCTGAACGCTAGCTTCCGGGCCGGTGAGACGTATCGTCTCCGCGGCAACCGGGGCACTGCACGCTACGTCGGGCTGCAGACGATGGACGGGATGGCCGCCACCGCGAACGTTCTGGTCGACGACCTCGAGGTCGATGCCGACGGCAACTTCGAGGTCATCCTGTCGGCTGACGAGCACGACGGGAACTGGCTGGAGCTCGCCGGTCAGCACCCAACCTTGACGGTGCGAAACTTCCTGTACGACTGGGACACCGAGGTGCTCGCCGCACTGCAGGTCGAGCGTATCGGTGACGGCGTCGAGCCCTCAGACCGATCGGTGGAGCCCGGTCTCTCGGTGGCACGGCAGCTCTACGCCGTGGGGGAGTTCGTCTACGACAACCTGAAGTTCTTCCTCGATTTCGGCGCGATGCCTCAGGCCAACGACTTCATCCCGCCCATGGACATGTCAGCCATGGGCGCGGCGGCCGAGAACCGGCCGGTGATCGGCCGGTTCGAACTCGAGCCCGACGAGGCGCTGGTGGTCGAAGTCGAGCCGCCGAAAGGGGTCTATTGGAGCATCTCGCTCGGCAACCCGTGGCTGGAGACCATCCACTACGGCCGCCACCAGTCCAGCCTGAACGGACACCAGACGGTGGTGGACTCCGATGGGCTGGTGCGCTTCGTGCTCGCGGCCCGGGATCCCGGCGTGGCCAACTGGCTGGACACCGCGGGGCATAGCAACGGTGCGATGCTCCTGCGTTGTGTGCGAACCGAAACCGCGCCCGTTCCGCGCACGCGCCTGGTGAAGGTCGACGACGTGCGCGCGGCGCTGCCTGCCGACACCACGATGACCACGCGTGAAGAACGGGTCCGGGTGATCGAGGCGCGCCGCCGCGCCGTGCAGAAGAGGTTCTACCAATGAGCTTCTCCGCCGACGAGCTGCAGGACGGTGCCCGCGCCGCGACGGGACTCGACGACTTCGGCTCGTCCTACTACCGGGAGGGGCTCGAGCGCACCGTCGACGGGCTGAACACCGAGGCCGACCTCAACGAACTGGGTACCGTCATCCAGCACGCAACCATCAGCAATGCGCTGATTCAGCGATTGAAGGTCATCGATACCTACAAGCAGCATCCGGAGATCGCCGACGAGGTCATCGATGGTCCGGTGGTCATCCTCGGTCTACCGCGCACTGGCACAACGGCTTTGGGTCAGCTGGTGGCCAATGACCCGCAGTTCAGGTCACTTCGTACCTGGGAATCACAGGCGCCGACGCCCCCACCGGAGGCCGCCACGCAGTTCACCGACCCGCGGATCGCGCAGGCCGCGGAGGGCATCACGATGATCGACACCATGTTTCCCGAGTTCAAAACCATGATGAGCATGGGACCAGAGGCCGCGACCGAGTGCCAGGACTTGATGGGCATGAGCTTCCGGACCTATCACTTCGACGGTGTGGTCCGCGTCCCCAGCTACATCGAGTGGCTCTTGGAGACCGACATGCGGGAAACCTACGAATACCACCGGCAGGTGCTCAAACTCCTTCAGTGGCATTGCAAGCCGAGCCTCTGGCAGCTACGAACGCCGGTGCACGTGTTCGCCCTCCACGCCTTCGTCGAGGTATACCCCAACGCCAAGTTCCTCTGGAGCCATCGTGATCCGGCCAAGGTGCTGGGATCGGTGTGCAGTCTCATCGCCTACGTCCGCAGCTGGAGCAGCGACCGTAGGGATCTGCACGAACTCGGCGCCGAGCAGCTGGCGTGGTGGGCCAAGGGAACGCAGCGGGCGATGGACTTCCGCCGGCAGTTCGGTGACGAGCGCTTCGTCGACGTATCGTTCGCCGACCTGCAGAACGACCCCGTCGAAACGGTCGCCGACTGCTACCAGAAGCTGGGCCTGGAGTTCGGCGACGCCGCGCGGGCGAAGGTGCGGGAGTGGGCCGACGGGCACCAGCCCGGCCAGCGGGGGACGCACACCTACGAGCTGGCCGACTTTGGGCTGACCGATGGGCAGGTTCGCGAGGCGTTCGCCGGATACCTGGCGACCTACGACGCTTCAGCGTGATGGACAGGCCATGACGGAGGATGCCTCGCGGTCGTCTCGCCGGCTGGACCCCGACCCCAGGGTTCGCAAGGCCATCATCGCCGCCGCGGCGACGGTCGTCCGCGAGGAGGGCGTCCGGGGTGTGAGCGTCGCGCAGGTGCTGACCGGCGCGGGCATCGGCACACGGGCGTTCTACCGCCACTTCGACTCCAAGGACCAGCTGGTGTCGGCCGTGTTCCTCGACATGGCACGCGCCGAGACCCGCAGGCTGAGGGAGCGGATGGCCACCAGCTCGGACCCGATCGACGCCGTCGTCGCATGGATCGACGGGCGCTTGGATCTGGCATTCGACGAACGAATCGAGTCTGATCTGCGGCAGATGTCCCTCGAGGCGCAGTCGCAGATGTTCGCCGCCCCGGAAGTCGTCGGCGCCGCGTACGCCGAGATCATGGCACCGTTGATCGATGAGCTTGCGCGGGGCCTGCTACTGGGCAGCTTCACCGACGTCGAACCCGCCGCCCACGCTCTCTCGATCCATGGCGCGCTGTGGTCGAGCGTCGAAAAACAGTGGGCGAGCGGCGATCAAGACCGCCGCGAGGTGCGCAGGACGGTGCTGACCTTCTGCCTTCGCGGTCTCGGCGTGGCACCGGAGTCCATTGCCGACGTTCTCGACGAGAGCACCACCCACCTCGCCGCGACGCGGCCGCACGGATAGCGGGAGAAGCATGGATCTGGGACTAGCGGGCGCGGCGGCAGTGGTGACCGGCGGCAGCAAGGGTATGGGGTTGGCGATCGCCCAGACGCTGGCCGCCGAGGGCGCTCGCGTTGCGGTGATGGCGAGAGGGCGGGCTGCGCTCGACTCGGCGGTGGAGTCGCTGTTCGCCGCGGGGGCGCCCGACGCGTGCGGGATCAGCGTCGACATGGCCGACGCCGAGTCCATCTCCGCGGGTTTCGCCGAAGTCGCCGATCGTTGGGGCGAACTCAACAGCCTCGTCCATACCATCGGCCCAAGCGACGGCTACTTCGAGGAGATGGGTGACGACGACTGGGACGCGGCGTTCGCGCTCGGCACCATGTCGGGGGTCCGGTCGGTCCGGGCCGCACTGCCGATGCTGCGGTCGGCGGAGTGGGCGCGCATCGTGACGTTGTCCGCGCATTCGATCCAGCGGCAGAGCCCCCGGATCGTCGCCTACACCGCGTCGAAGACTGCGCTGAGCAGTGTCACCAAGAACCTGTCGAAAAGCCTTGCCAAGGACGGCATCCTCGTCAACTGCGTGTGCCCCGGCACCATCGTAACGGCCAGTTTCACCGAGAACCTCAAGGACATCCTCGCCATTGACGGGCTCGACGCCACCAACCCGGTGGACGTGATGACGTGGATAGAGAACAACTTTCACCAGCCGTGCGACCTCGGCAGGGCGGGGTTGCCCGAGGAGATCGCCTCGGTCACGACGTATCTGGTGTCCCGCCGCAACGGCTACGTCACCGGCGCCACCGTCAACGTGGACGGTGGATCGGACTTCGTCTGAGTCCTCAGCTGCTCGGTCCGAGCACGTAGACGCCGGTCTCGGGGTGGTGATACCAGCCGCCCGCGGCATCGGTTCCACCGTCTACGTGGAGGGTCTGACCGGTGAGGTAGCTCGACATGTCGGAAGCCAGAAAGACTGCAGCGCGGGCCATCTCGTCGACGTGACCAGCGCGGCCCATCGGCACGGTGGCACCGAAGCGCTGCTCTGCCCCGGGCGGAGCCAGCTGCGCGAGCCCCTCGGTCAACGTGATGTCGGGCGCCAGCGCGTTCACCCGGATACCGTGCGGGGCCAATTCGAGGGCCGCGGTCTTGGTGTAGTTGATCACCCCGGCCTTGGCCGCGGCATAGGCCGCGTAACCCGGCGCGGCCCGGACGCCTTCGATCGAGGTGACGCTGATGACACTGCCCGAGAGTCGGGCGCCGACGATACCCCGGGCCACGCGTTGGGTGCACAGCAGCACGTGCCGCAGATTGGCGCGGTAGAGGGCGTCCCACCCGTTCTCACTGGTGTCGAGGATTGGCGAGTTGAACACCCCGCCAGCGTTGTTCACCAGGATCGTCACGGTCCCGAGCTGGGCCGCCGTCCGGGTCAGCGCCTCGTCGACCTGGTCGCTCTCGCGGACGTCGGTGACGACGCCGAGGGCGCCGATCTCCTCGGCCGCCGCTGCGCACGTGGCGGGGTCGCGCTCCCAGATGGCCACCTTCGCTCCGAAGGCAGCCAGGCCCGCGGCGATACCGCGCCCGATTCCCGCGCCGCCGCCGGTCACCACGGCGACGCGATCAGTGAGCAGGATGTCGGACGGGGCGATGGACATCGCTTGAATATAGAGGGTCGGAATACAGGGGCGGGCCCGCGAATTCAGCGCCGCACGTAGTCCACTCGGCAGGAGTCGGCGGATCTCGCCACTCCGCCGATCTGGGCGGGCACCGGGCGCGGGTAATGCGTCCATCCAGGCGTCATTGCGTACCGGCCGAGCAGGCGCGTCATCGCCATCGTCATCGCGGCCAGTGAGAACGGTTGGGCCGGGCAGGAGTGCTTGCCGTGCCCGAAGGCGGTGACCAGTAGGGGAGAGGCCAACGCGGAGGTGTCGGCCAGACGGTGCCGGTGCCAGCGCGCAGGTTCCCAGACCTCGAGGCCGGCGGCCGCGGACGTGTTGAGAAGCGGCAGCAGGGTGGCGATGGTCCACCCCGGGGGGACGTCGACGACACCCGCGCCGGTATCGAAGGAAACCGACTGCACCACGGCACGGGCCATGATCGACCGCTGCGCCAGCCGCGTGCTCTCCAGGGCGCAGCGCTGCGCGAGGGCTCCGTCGCCCGCGGTGACCTCGCGGAGCTGGTCGGGATGTTCGAGCAGGTCGACGATCGCCCAGCCCAGCGCGGCCATCAGGTTGGACATCGAGGCGATGTGGATGAGCGCGACGTCCATCGCGATACCGCGACGGCGGACCTCGCCGGCCTCCGACGCCCATGCGTCGACGATTCGGTCGAAGAGCCCTCCGCCGGGGCTGGCCTCCGGATCATGCTGCCGCACGGCATCTTCCAGTACCACGGCCACCTCCTCGAGGGCGGCGCGCTCGGCGCGCTGATCTGACGCCGCCACCGCCGCCATGGCATCGGGATGGACGAACGCGTCCGACCCGTCGAGGACGTCGAACGCGCGTACCAGCCGTTCGAAGGCCTCGCCGTCGGCGCAGCCGGGGCCCGCCCAGGAGGCCAGTCCCATGCGGTGGCCCAGCCGCCGGGTCAGCGCGAAGAGCTCGAGCGTGCCCCGCTCGCCAAGCTCGGCCTCGGTCGCATCCAGGGCGTGGTCGAGGTTGGTCAGATACGACGACACGTCATCGCGACGGAACAGCGAGCCGGGCAGTACCCGACGGCCGGCGAACACCTCGTCGGGCAGCTTGCGGCGCAACATCAGGTAGTCCGCGAGTCCCTTGCTGGCCACATCCTCGGGTAGCGCATAGAACGACTCGACCCCGACCGGGGAGAAGGTGAACAGGTAGTCGCCGCCGCTGCGCAGCACGAACGAGTCGCCGCAGGCCGCACGGGCGGTCGCGATCACCGCGACCGCGTCGTCGACCGGCACGTCCCAGGGCAGCCCCACGCCGTGGGCCACGGGCAGTACGTCCAGTGGGCCGGGCACTAGGCCTGGCCGCTCACAGACCGGTGCTCCTGCGCACCGCGTTCAGTGCGCCCCGCACCGCATGCTCCGTCGCGGACCACGGTGCCATCACCGACTCACCGATGCCCACGATGCGTTCCACCCGGTCGACGATCGCCTCGAGGCGTTCCACGACTCCAATGAGTCGTGGCGCCAATTCGTCGATGCGGGTGATGGTCTCGTTGAAGCGCTCCAGCGTGGTGTCCAGCCCGCTGGTGGACTTGTCGAGATCGTGCAGCGTCTCACCGAGTGCGGTCAGCAAGGTGTCGACCTGCTCGACGGTGACGTCGGCGTTGAGCGCGGCCTGGGTCAGGGTCCTGATGCGCTGCCGACCGGTGGCCGTGCGACTCCGTCCTCGACCGCCTGCGGCGCCGGGACCGACCCCTTCGTCTGCCATGAGGATCAGTATGGCGGTTGCTACAGGTCTGCGCCGGCCGCTTCGTCGAGGAGCCACACCGTCGTGTCGCGCCCGGCGGCGCCTGCGGCGGGCACGTCGTCCGCTGCTGCCCCACCGATCGCGGCCGCCACCGCCTCGGCCTTCTCCGCACCGGAGACGACCAGCCACACCTCACGCGACCTGACGACCGCGGGCAACGTCAGGGTGATGCGCTGAGGGGGCGGTTTGGGCGAATCGGTCACGCCCACGACCATGCGTTCGGTCTCCCGGGTGGCCGCGGCGTGCGGGAAGAGCGAGTTGACATGCCCTTCACCGCCCATGCCGAGCAGGTGCACGTCGAACTCCGGGGTGGGTGCGCCGCCGATTGCGTTGGCGGCCAACACCTGTTCGTAGGCCAGCGCCGCAGCATCGATGTCATCGCCGAACTCACCGTCACTGGCGGGCATGGCGTGCACGTTGGCGTCGGGGATGTCGATGTGATCCAGCAGCGCCTCGCGGGCCTGCTTGTCGTTGCGGTCGTCGTCGTCGGCCGGGACGTAGCGGTCGTCACCCCAGAACAGGTGCACCATCGACCAGTCGACCGCCTCACCGTGGTCCCTGAGGTGCTTCAACATCTTGACGCCGGTACCGCCACCCGTGAGGACGACGTAGGCGACCCCACGCTTGGCGATGGCCCCCGCCATCGCGATGACCAGCCGATCGCCAGCCGCCGCCACCAGGGCGTCGGCATCTGCGTAGGTCTCGATGACGTTGTCGCTCATGACCGGTACTCCACCTTGTCGATGCCCTGTAGTGCTGCGAGGTAGATCTCGTCGGCGTCGAGCCTCCGAAGATCCTCGGCCAGACAGTCGCGAGTCTCCCGGCGGGCCAACGGAAGCTTGGCCTCCGGCTTCGCGGTCCGGGTCAACGTCGCCGTCACCCCCTTCTGCGGCCTGCTGAGCGTGATCGTCTCACTGGCACGCACGATCTCGACCTTGAGGTCACCGACGGCGCGCTGCACCGGACCGTCGATGCGGCTGGCCAGCCACCCGGCGAGGATGTCAAGGGCCGGTTCCTCCTTGCGGCCCGAGACCAGCGCGGACTGGATGTCCTCGTGCGGTCCCTGGTCCAGCGCCGAGGTCAGCATCGCGCGCCAGTAGGTGATCCGACTCCACGCCAGGTCGGTGTCGCCTGCGGTGTAGCCCTCCAGCCGGCTCTTGATGCAGGCCAGCGGATCGGTTCCGTAGGTGGCATCCGTGATCCGCCGAATGGCCAACTGGCCCAGGGGATCCTGAGCAGGTACCCGGGGCGCCACGTCGGGCCACCACGCCACCACCGGAGTGTCCGGCAACAGGAACGGCGTGACGACGCTGCTCGCGTGCGCGGCGAGCGGGCCGTGCAGCTTGAGCACGACCACCTCGCCGGCACCTGCGTCGTGCCCGACCCTGATCTGCGCGTCCAATTGGGGATCGGCGGCGTCGCGATCGACCGGAAGGACCACGATCACCCGGCAGGGATGCTCGCGGCTCGCGGCGTTGGCCGCCTCGATGGATTCCTCGAGGATGGCTTCACTGTCGGGTGCGATGACCAACGTGAGGACACGGGCCATCGTGAAGGCGCCACCCTCCTCGCGGAGGCCGTCCAGCTTCTTGTTGACCGCCGTGGTGGTGGTGGCTTCGAGATCGACGATCACTTAGGGCCTCCGCCATTCCCGGCCGGTCCGGCGGAGCATCTCCGACGCCGAATCCGGCCCCCAGCCGCCCGATTCGTACGGGTCGGGTTTACCGTGTGACGCCCAGTACTCCAGCGCGGGATCGAGTATCTCCCAGGATAATTCGACCTCCTGGTTCACCGGGAACAGTGATGGCTCGCCGAGCAGGACGTCGAGGATCAGCCGCTCGTAGGCCTCGGGGGAGTCCTCGGCGAACGCCGAGCCGTACGAGAAGTCCATGTTGACGTCACGGACTTCCATCGCGTGGCCGGGCACCTTTGAACCGAATCGCAGCGTGATGCCCTCGTCTGGCTGCACTCGGATCACCAGGGCGTTCTTGCCCAACTCGTCGGTCATGGTCGCATCGAACGGCAGGTGCGGGGCGCGCTTGAACACCAGCGCGATCTCGGTCACCCTTCGGCCGAGCCGCTTTCCGGTTCGGAGATAGAACGGCACGCCGGCCCATCGCCGCGTGTCCACCTCGAGAGCGATCGCTGCGAAGGTCTCGGTGGTCGACGTAGGGGAGAAGCCCTCCTCCTCGAGGAGCCCGACCACCTTCTGGCCGCCCTGCCAGCCCGCCGTGTACTGGCCGCGAGAAGTGTTCTCGTCCAACGGTTCCGCCAATCGCGTGGCCGACAGAACCTTGATCTTCTCGGCCTGCAGCTCGGCGGGACTGAAGCTGACGGGTTCCTCCATGGCGGTTAGCGCCAACAACTGGGTGAGGTGGTTCTGGATGACGTCGCGGGCGGCGCCGACTCCGTCGTAGTAGCCGCCCCGCCCGCCCAAGCCGATGTCCTCGGCCATGGTGATCTGCACGTGGTCCACGTAGTGCGCGTTCCAGATCGGGTCGAACAGCTGGTTGGCGAACCGCAGCGCCAGGATGTTCTGCACCGTCTCCTTGCCCAGGTAGTGGTCGATGCGGAACACCGACGACTCCGGAAAGACGCTGTTGACCACCTTGTTCAGCGATTGCGCGCTGTCCAAATCGTGGCCGAACGGCTTCTCGATGACGACGCGGCTCCACCGATCGCCGTCGGGACGGGCCAACCCCGACTTGGAGAGCTGCTCGCACACCATGGGAAACGCGTTCGGCGGAATCGACAGGTAGAACGCGTGATTGCCGCCCGTGCCGCGCTCGGCGTCGAGCTTCGCCAGCGTCTCCGACAGCCGGGCGAACGCGTCGTCGTCGTCGAAGGCGCCCTGAACGAAGCGGATGCCTTCGTTCAGCCGGTCCCACACCTCCTGGCGGAACGGCGTGCGGGCGTGCGCCTGCACCGCCTTGAAGACGATGTCGCCGAAGTCCTGGTCCGCCCAGTCGCGCCGGGCGAATCCGATCAACGAGAACGTGGGCGGCAGCAGGCCGCGGTTCGCCAGGTCGTAGATCGCCGGCATCAACTTCTTGGTGGCCAGGTCTCCCGTCACCCCGAAGATCACCACCGCGCACGGACCGGCGATGCGGGGCAGGCGCTTGTCCCGCTTGTCGCGCAACGGGTTCTGCCAGTCCTTGCCCGCCGCAGTGCTGCCCACGGGTCGGCTCAGGACTTCTTCTCGTCCAGCTGACCCTGGGTCGCCTCGAGCAGCTCGCCCCACGACTTCTCGAACTTGTCGACGCCTTCGTTCTCCAGCGTCAGAAAGACGTCGGTCAGATCCACGCCGATGGCGGCCAGCCGGTCGAAGAGGATCTGCGCCGCGCCGGAGGTGCCACTGATCGTGTCGCCCTTGATCTCACCGTGATCGGCGACGGCGTCCATCGTCTTCTCCGGCATGGTGTTCACCGTGTTCTTGGCGACCAGCTCGGTGACGTACAGGGTGTCGGAGTAATCCGGATTCTTGACGCCGGTCGATGCCCACAGCGGCCGCTGCACCCGCGCGCCGTCGGCGAAGAGCTTGGCGTAGCGCTCGCCACCCACGAACACCTGCTGGTAGGCGGCGTAGGCGAGGCGGGCGTTGGCGACGCCGGCCTGACCGCGCAGCTCCAGCGCCTCCTCGGTGCCGATGTCCTCGAGTCGCTTGTCGATCTCGGAGTCGACGCGAGACACGAAGAACGAGGCCACCGAGTGGATCTTGGAGAGGTCGTGGCCGGCCTCCTTGGCCTTCTCCAGACCCTCGAGGTAGGCGTCCATGACCAACCGGTGCCGCTCGACCGAGAAGATCAGCGTGACGTTGACCGAGATGCCCTCGGCGATCACGGCGGTGATCGCGGGCAGACCCGCCTCGGTGGCGGGGATCTTGATCAGCAGGTTGGGCCGGTCGACGATCTTCCACAGTTCGACGGCCTGAAGGATGGTCTTGTCGGGATCGCGCGCCATGCGCGGGTCGACCTCGATGGACACCCGCCCGTCGAGTCCGTCGGAGGCTTCGTAGGCCTTGGCCAAGAGATCGCACGCGTTGCGGACGTCGTCGGTGGTGACCGTCCGGATGGTGGCCTCCACGTCGGCGCCCTGTTCGGCGAGTTCCTTGACCTGCGCGTCGTAGGCGTCCCCCTTCGACAGCGCGGCCTGGAAGATCGACGGGTTGGTGGTGACGCCCACCACGCTCTTGGTATCGATCAGGTTCTGCAGGTTGCCGGTCTGCAGCCGCTCACGCGACAAGTCGTCCAGCCATACCGATACGCCTTCGGCGCTCAGCGCCGCGAGGTTCGAGTTCTGAGTCATGAGTCTCCTTAGTTGTCGAGTGATCGTTCGGCGGCCGCGGCGACGGCCTCCGGCGTGAAGCCGAACTCGCGGAACAACGTCTTGTCGTCCGCCGACTCGCCATAGTGCTCGATCGAGACGATCTCGCCGGTGTCGCCGACCAGCTTGTGCCAGCTCTGCGCGACGGCAGCCTCGACCGCGACGCGCGCCGACACCTCGGGTGGCAGCACGCTGTCGCGATACTCCTTGGGCTGGCTCTCGAACCACTCGACGCACGGCATCGAGACGACGTACGCGTTGATGTCCTTCTCCGCCAACAACTTCTTCGCCTCCACCGCCAATTGCAGTTCCGAGCCGGTGCCGATGATGATGACGTCCGCATCGTCGGCGGGTGTGCCCCCGCCGAGGACATAGCCGCCCCTCGACACCCCTTCGAAGTTCGTGCCCTCCAGCACCGGGATGCCCTGCCGGGTCAGGATGAAACCGACGGGACCACTGCCGTTGCCGCGCGCGATGATGCTGCGCCACGCGTACGCCGTCTCATTCGGATCGCCCGGGCGCACCACCGACAGGTTGGGGATGGCCCGAAGCGCAGCCAGGTGCTCGATCGGCTGATGGGTGGGTCCGTCCTCGCCGAGGCCGATGGAGTCGTGGGTCCAGATGTAGATGGTGTCGATGTCCATCAGCGACGCCAGTCGCACGGCGGGCCGCATGTAGTCCGAGAACTGCAGGAACGTTCCGCCGAACGCGCGCGTGGGCCCGTGCAGCACGATGCCGGAGAGGATCGATCCCATCGCGTGCTCGCGAATGCCGAAGTGCAGCACGCGGCCGTACCAGTCCGCCTTGAAGTCCTCCGTGGAGATGGACGGCGGACCGAACGACTTCACGTCCTTGATGGTGGTGTTGTTGCTTCCGGCGAGATCGGCCGAGCCGCCCCACAGTTCGGGCAGCTTCGGCGCGACGTCGTTGAGCACCTGGCCGAAGGCGGCTCGGGTGGCGACCGACTTGGAGCCCGGCTCCCAGTACGTGATGTCGGCGTCCCAACCGTCGGGCAGCTCTTCGGCGATCAGCCGATCGAGCAATTTCTTGCGCTCTGGCTCGCGCTCGGCCCACGCGTCGAACTCGGGCTGCCACTTCTCGTGGGCCTCGCGGCCGCGCTCGACCAACTTGCGGGTGTGCTCGATGACCTCGTCGCGCACCTCGAACTTCTTCTCCGGATCGAAGCCGAGCACCTTCTTCGTGGCGGCCACCTCGTCGTCGCCCAGCGCCGAGCCGTGCACGCCGCCCGTGTTCATCTTGGTGGGCGCCGGATAGCCGATGATCGTGCGCACCGCGATGAACGACGGCTTGTCGGTGACGGCCTTCGCCGCGGCGATGGCCTCCTCGATGCCGGTGACGTTCTCGCCGCCCTCGACCTCCTGCACGTGCCAGCCGTAGGCGCGGTACCGGGCAGGCACGTCCTCCGAGAGGGCGATGTTGGTGTCGTGCTCGATCGAGATCTGGTTCTTGTCGTAGAACACGATCAGGTTGCCGAGTTGCTGGGTGCCCGCCAGTGAGCTGGCCTCGCTGGTGATGCCTTCCTCCATGTCGCCGTCCGAGGCGATCACGAAGATGAAGTGGTCGAAGGGGCTGGTGCCCGGCGCCGCGTCGGGGTCGAAGAGACCGCGTTCGTAGCGCGACGCCATCGCCATGCCGACCGCGGAGGCCAAGCCCTGTCCCAGCGGGCCGGTAGTGATCTCCACACCCTTGGTGTGGCGGAACTCGGGGTGGCCCGGCGTCTTGGACTTGAACGTCCGCAGCGCTTCGATGTCCTCGAGCTCCAGCCCGAAACCGCCTAGGTAGAGCTGGAGGTACAGGGTCAGGCTGCTGTGGCCGCAGGACAGCACGAACCGGTCCCGGCCCAGCCAGTGCACGTCCGACGGGTCATGCCTCATCTGACGCTGGAACAGCGTGTACGCCAATGGCGCCAGGCTCATCGCGGTACCGGGGTGGCCGTTGCCCACCTTCTGTACCGCGTCGGCGGCCAGCACGCGCACCGTGTCGACGGCGACGGAATCGACATCGGCCCAGTCGTCCGGGTGGTGTGGGCGGGTAAGGGCGGAAATGTCTTCCACTGTGGTCACGATCGAGCTCCTCGGGTCGGCAAGCTGTCAGTGAATACCCTAGTGCGGACCACTTCACCGCCGCAGTCTGCGTCGCCGAGTTGGTGCTGCGTTCACCTACGGTGACCCTGCGTTGTCCAGCACTCGGTTCCACGGTCTACCATCGCCTGTAGTAGAAGCCATGTGCTGCCGCGATATCCGAGGAGACCAACTGCGTGAGCATTCGCGAGCGCCGTATCCTTCGCGAGGCGCCTAACCCGACGTCGCGCTGGCGCCGAACCCGTACCACGCTGCTGGCGTACGTGGCACTGACGAAGCCTCGGGTCATCGAACTCCTGCTGGTGACCACCATCCCGGCGATGCTGCTGGCCGACCGGGGCACCGTCGACCCGCTGCTGATCCTCAACACCCTCTTTGGTGGGATGCTGGCCGCGGCGGGCGCCAACACACTGAACTGTGTCGCCGACGCCGACATCGACAAGGTGATGAAGCGGACCGCCCTGCGGCCTCTGGCCCGGGCCGCGGTGCCGACGCGGCACGCGCTGGTGTTCGGCGTGGTGTTGACCGTCGCTTCGTTCGCCTGGCTGTGGTGGACCACCAACCTGCTGTCGGGTGTGCTGGCCCTCGCGACCATTGCGTTCTACGTCTTCGTCTACACGCTGCTGCTGAAGCGGCGCACGTCGCAGAACGTGGTGTGGGGCGGCGCCGCGGGGTGCATGCCGGTGATGATCGGCTGGTCCGCGGTCACCGGCACCATCGGTTGGCCGGCGCTGGTGATGTTCGGCATCATCTTCTTCTGGACGCCGCCACACACCTGGGCGCTGGCGATGCGTTACAAGGACGACTACAAGGCCGCGGGCGTGCCGATGCTGCCCGTCGTCGCCACCGAACGTCAGGTGACCAAGCAGATCCTGATCTACACGTGGCTGACCGTGCTGACCACGCTGGCGCTGGCCCTGGCCACGGGATGGCTGTACGCCGCCGTGGCCGTGATCGCGGGCGCGTGGTTCCTGACGATGGCCCACCAGCTGTATGCCGGGGTGAAGCGCGGCGAGGCAGTCAAGCCGCTGCGGTTGTTCCTGCAGTCGAACAACTATCTAGCAGTCGTGTTCTGCGCCTTGGCCGTCGACTCCGCGCTGGCGTTGCCGACGCTGCTCCACTGATCTAGGTCGGGTCCCAGCCGCCTCCGCGTCCCTGCTTGATGCCACCCCGCCGCTTCTTGTCGGCGAGTCGACGTTCCTTCGCGCGCCGTGACGGCTTGGTCGGTCGACGCGTCGGCGGAGGGGCGGCAGCGGCCTCCCGGAGCAGGCGCGCCATGCGGTCGCGGGCTGCGGCACGGTTCTGCAGCTGCCCGCGGTGTTCACTGGCCGTGACGGTGAGAACGCCTGCGGTCAGGCGGCTACGCAGCCGGCAGAGCATCTGGTAGCGCAACCACTCGGGCACCGACGGTGCGCGGGCCACGTCGAAGGACAGCTCCACGCGGCTGTCCGCAGTATTCACCCCCTGCCCGCCCGGCCCGGACGACCTCGAGAAGCGCTCGCTCAGCTCGGACGCGGGCACCACGATCGCCCGCGTCACGATCAGGTCGTCGGGCACGGCTACGGAACCAGCACCACTGAACCCACGGTCTTGCGACCCTGCAGGTCGGTGTGTGCGTTGGCGGCGTCGGCCAGGGGGTACCGCTCGCTCACCGTGACCGAGATGGCCTCCGTGGCAATCGCGTCGAGCAGTTCGCCGGCCCGCCAGGAGAACTCGTCGGGTGTGCGCGTGTAATGCGCCAGCGTCGGCCGGGTCAGGAACAGCGAACCCCCACTGTTGAGGCGCTGTGGATCGAAGGGCGGCACGGGGCCGCTGGACGCGCCGAACAGCGCGAGCGTGCCGCGCAGGGCAAGGCTCGCGAGGCTGGCGTCGAACGTCGACGCACCCACCCCGTCGTACACGGCGGCGACGCCCCGGCCGCCGGTGAGCTCACGGATCCTGGCACCGAACTCCTCGGGGTCCTCCGGATAGTCGAGGACCTCGACGGCGCCGGCCTGCCGGGACAGTTCGGCCTTCGCGGTAGTCGAGACGGTGGTGATCACCTTGACCGCCATGCTGGTCGCCCACTGCGTGAGGATCAGTCCCACACCACCGGCGCCGGCGTGCACCAGAACCGTGTCGCCCTGCTGCACCGGATAGACCGACTTGAGCAGATAGTGTGCGGTCATCCCCTTGAGCAACGCGGACGCCGCCACCTCGGCGGGCACGGCATCGGGCACGTAGGCCACGAAATCGGCTGGTGCGACGCAGTATTGGGCATAGGCACCGTTGGCCTGGGCGGTCACCACCCGATCCCCGACGTTGAGCGCCGCTACGTCGTCACCGACGGCGGCCACGGTGCCGCAGACTTCGGTGCCGACGATGAACGGTAGTTCGCGGGGGTACAGGCCCGATCTGACGTAGGTGTCGATGAAGTTGACGCCGATGGCGTCGGCCTTGATGAGCACGTGGCCGGGCCCGGGTTCCGGCTCGGGCTTCTCGACGTAGGTCAGGACTTCGGGTCCACCGGTTTCGGTCACTTCGATCGCATACATGGCACCTATCATTCCAAGGTGAAGCTCGCGCGGCCCGACGTTCGCCATCCGCACATCGTCCTTGCAGGTTGTCACGCCCTCGTCAACGGGGACGGTGACGACGCGGGGCTCGTTCCCGCGCTGAGGTCGAGGGGTCTGCACGCCCGCTGGCTGTCATGGGACGACCCGGCGACCCTCGACGCGGATCTCGTCATCCTCCGAGCGACGTGGGACTACACCGAGCGGGTCGACGAGTTCCTCGCCTGGACCCGCCGCGTCCGCAATCTGGTCAACAGTCCCGCCGTGGTGGCGTGGAACACCGACAAGCGGTACCTGGCCGATCTCGCGGCTGCGGGTGTGCCGACGGTGCCGAGCGCGTTCTTCGCTCCGGGGGAGAAGGTGCGGATCCCGGCTGGCGAAGTCGTGGTCAAACCCGCCATCGGGGCGGGTTCGGTTGGTGCGCAACGATTCTCCGATGTGGGCAAGGCCCGCGAGCATGCCCTCGCGTTACAGGTCGACGGTCACACCGCACTGGTACAGCCCTACGACCCGCGCATCGCCGACGGCGAGACCGCGCTGGTGTTCCTCGGCGGCCGCCCGTCACACGCCTTCACCAAGGGCCCGCTGCTGCCACCGCCCGGGGAACTGGCCGCGCTCGACGCCTCCGGCACCTACGCCGAGGAGACCCTGCGGCCGGCCGATCCGGACTTCGAGCTGTGGGACGTCGGGCACGCCGCGCTGGCCGCGGCCACGACGAAACTGGGCATCGACGTCGGCGAACTGCTCTACGCCCGCGTCGACGTCATCGGTGGTCTCGACGATCCGCGGCTGTTGGAACTCGAACTCGTCGAGCCGTCTCTGGGGTGGCGCCAACTCGACGACGACACCCGCGCGACGCAGCAGCGGCAGTTCGCCCTCGGCGTCGAGTCAGCTCTGGACCGGCTCGGGCTCGGCCCGCTCTCCCATCGATCTGGGTCGCATCGACGCCCATAGCGCGGCGGTCGCCGCCGTGCATGCCGCCGCACCGGCTACGTGGACGGCGACCAGTGCAGCGGGGACCCCGGTGAAGAACTGCACGGTGCCCACCATGCCCTGCAGGGCGACCAGGACGAGGACGGCGACCAGGCGCAGCGTCACCGGTCGCGGCGCGCGGACCGCGAGCAGCGCGAAGCCCAGCCCGATCAGCAGCGACAGGTACGCGGCGACCAGCGACGAGTGCCGGTAGACCAGCGTGATGATGTCGAGGCCCAGTCTCGGCACCGGCGCGTCGACACTCTTGTCGCCGGCGTGCGGCCCGGCTCCGGTCACCATCGTGCCGGTGACGAGGACGACCGCGAGGGCCATGGCGCTGAGAACGGTCAACTGGCGCAGGGGTTTTGGCACCAGGAGCTCGGGCACGCCTTCATCGGGTTCGCCGATCTTGACGAACAGCAGCACCGCCAGCCAGACCATCGCCATGGACACCAGCAGGTGGATCGCCACGGTCCACCACAACAGGCCGGTGAGGACCGTGATCCCGCCGATCACCGCTTGCACCACGGTGGACGCCGGCATCAGCCAGGCGTAGAGCTTCACTTCGCGGCGACGACGAGAGCGGGTCACCGCGAGTACGGCGAGTGCCGCGGTGAGGACGACGAGGAAGGTCAGCAATCGATTGCCGAACTCGACGGCCTGATGAACGATCGGTACCTCGGAGACCGGAACCGGTGTGAAGCTGCCCGGGAAGCATTGCGGCCAGGTCGGACAGCCCAGGCCCGAGGCGGTCACGCGGACGATCGCGCCCGTGACGGAGATGCCGCCCTGGGTGAGGATCACCGCGAACGCAATGATGCGCTGCGTCCGCAGGCTGGGCAGGGGGAGCGCGTCGACCAATCGCATCAGGCCACGGCTGTCCTGGTGCGCTTCGCGCAGGTCTCCGACGGCCATGGCCCGATCGTAGAGGAGTTCTAACTACAGCCCGTAGTAGGGGCCGCTGGTCAGGTGAAACGGAACCAGCGCAGCGCACCGAGCGCGGCGATGGCGCCCCAACCGGCCAGCACCGCGACACCGAACCAGTCCACGGACACCGTTAGAGCCTGGGTGAGCGACTCGGTCAGCGCCCCCGACGGCGTCAACCGCGCGACGAATCGCGCGGTGTCGGAGACCATGCCGCCCTGAACGTCCCCCTCCACGGTGAGCGCTCCGAGGCCGGCGAACACGAACCACAGCAGGTTGGCGACCGCGAGGACGATCTCCGCCCGCAAGGTGCCGCCGAGCAGCAGGCCCATGGCCGTGAACCCGGCCGTACCCAGCGCGATGATCACCGCACCGAGGGCCAGGCCCGCGATCGCGGGGCGCCAGCCGAGCGCAAAGCCGATGGCGCCCAACAGAATCGCCTGCAAGAAGACCACGGTGACGACGGCGAGTGACTTGCCGGCGATGATGCCCCACACCGGCAGCGCCGTCGCGCCCAGACGTTTCAGTGCGCCGTAGCGGCGGTCGAACGCGACCGCGATGGCCTGCCCCGTGAAGGCCGTCGAGATCACCGCCAGCGCCATGATGGCGGGCACGAAGGTCGCTGCCCGATTGGGCCCGAACGACCCCAGTGGCATGAGGGTGAGCCCGATGAGCAGGGTGATCGGGATGAACATGGTCAGCAGCAGTTGTTCGCCGTTGCGGAGCAGCAGCTTCAACTCGAGACGGAACTGGGCGGCCAGCATGTGCGGCACGGTCGCCGGACGTGGGTCGGGGGAAAAGGTCCCCGGCTCGAACCGATTGGTCGTCACGACCGCAACTCCCGTCCGGTGATGTCGAGGAACACGTCCTCGAGGCTGCGCTGTTCGACGCGCATGTCGGTGGCCAGGACGTCCAGCCGCGCACACCAGGCGGTGACCGTGGCCAGCACCTGCGGATCGATCTCACCCTCCACGAGGTACTCGCCGGGACTGAGCTCGCTCGCCTGGTACGTCTCGGGAAGGGCCGAGATCAGCAGTGACAGATCGAGTTTCGGTGGGGCGGAGAATCGCAGCTGGTTCTCTGCGCCCCGGCCCATCAACTCGGCGGGTGTGCCCTCGGCCACCGCGACACCGTTGTCGATGATCACCAGCCGGTCGGCGAGTTGCTCGGCTTCGGTGAGCTGGTGGGTGGTCAGGACGACGGTGACGCCGTCCCGCCGCAGCCCGTCGATGAGGTCCCACACCACGATGCGCGCGTGGGCGTCCATGCCTGCGGTCGGCTCGTCGAGGAAGACCAGTTCGGGCCGACCGACCACTGCACACGCCAGGGCGAGGCGCTGCTGCTGGCCACCGGACAGCCTGCGGTAGGTGGTCCTGGCCGCCTCGGTCAGGCCGAGGGTCGCCATCAACCACTGCGGGTCGAGCGGATCGGCCGAATAGGCGGCGACGAGATCCAGCATCTCGCCCGCCCGCGCGGCGGGATAGCCACCGCCGCCCTGCAGCATCACCCCGATGCGTTCCCGTACCCGTGCGTTGTCGACGAACGGATCGAAGCCGAGGATCTCGATCGTGCCCGAGTCGGGCTTCAGGAAGCCCTCGCACATCTCGACGGTCGTCGTCTTGCCTGCGCCATTGGGTCCGAGAAGCGCCAGGACCTCGGCGCGGTGGACCTCGAGGTCGAGTGCGTCGACCGCCGTCGTCGACCCGTACCGCTTGGTCACGCCGCGGAGGCGCACGGGGGTTTCCGAGGTCACGGTGACTCAGCGTAGGCGTCGGACTTGGCGACCGGTGGCGCAGATCCTGACAGTTCCGTGGCGTCTATGTCGGGCAGCGGCCGCCATGGCAGCCGATGGTAGGTGAGGGCGATGAGGATCAGCACGATCACCAAGCTGGCGGCGGTCGCATCGAGGATCTGGAAGAGCGCGAATCGGTCACCGTTGGCGGTCGGTCCGAAGATGCCGACGATCAGGGTGATGACGATCGTCGTGCCGCGGAACCCGGGCCTCGTCGCCCACGTGGCCAGCGGAATGATCGCCCAGAGGAGGTACCACGGCTGCACCACCGGAAACAACAGCACCGTGGCACCCAGCGCGACGCCGAGCCCGCCGACGGGATGCAGGCGCCCCCGCAGTACGGCGAGCAGCAGCCACGACACCAGGATCGCGATGATGATCACACCCATCGCGCGGGTGAGGCCGAGGACCGCGGTGGTGTGGTCGCCCAGGCCGAGGAGGTTGCCCACCTGACCGGTCCCCAGGGCCACCAGCGTCGGCGGCGACATCCACGACCGCACGACGTTCGCGGTTCCCAGGGTCGACAACCAGCCAAAGCCCAGCCCGCTGGCCCAGCCGACCAGGACCGTCACCACGAGCGCGATCGCCGCCACCAGGCCGCCCGCGGTGAAGAACGCGTGGACGGTGCCACCCCACTTGTACGCCAGGGCCATCGCCACGAACCCCACCGCAAGCAGGGACGGCAGCTTCACCTGAGACGACAGGGTGATCAACACCGTGCCGGCGATCAGCATGGCCAGCGGCATCCAGCGCGCCCACTCCTCGCGCCCGCGGGGTCTGTGCAGCGGGCGTGGCACCAGCACGCCGGCCGGGTAATTGTCGCGGGTACGGCTGATCGCGCGCAGGGCGAACTCGGTGCCCGTCAGCATCATGCCCAGCATCAGGGCCTCGTTGTGGATACCGGCGACTAGGTGCATGAACAGCAGCGGATTGCACGGGCCCAGCCAGAGGGCACTCACCTCCGCCACGCCGCACCGGCGGGCCAATCGCGGGGTGGCCCAGACGATCAACCCCACGCCGAGCAGCACGACGATGCGGTGAATGAGGACGGCGGCGACGATGTTGTCACCTGTGATCTCGGAGATGCCGCGGCCGATCCACAGGAACAGCGGGCCGTACGGCGCAGGCGTCTCACGCCACAGGCTCGGTACGGACAGGGTGAAGACGTGGTCGAGCCCGAGGCCGGTGGCCGGTCCGACGCGGTAGGGATCGAGCCCGAGGCGGGCGATCTGGCTTTGGGCGAGGTACGAGTAGACGTCCTTGCTGTACATCGGCGGCGCGATCAGCAGCGGTAGTGCCCACAGCAGCAGCGTGCGGTCCAACTGGCTGCGCGACATCCGCCGGCTTCCGAGGGCGAAGCGTCCGAGCATCAGCCACGCCAGCGCCATCATGACCGCGCCCGTCGTCGTCATGGTCAGTGACACGGTCTGGATGCGGGAGGGAAGATTGAGCAGTCGCACACCGAACGTCGGGTCCTGCACGACCGGCCGGGCGCCCGCACCAAGGGCGCCGATGGCCATTAGCACCGTGCCGGTCGCGCCGAACACCCGTGTCCGGCGCAGGAAGGCGACCTCGGAGGCGATCAGCGGCGAGCCGACCGTCGTCTCGTCGGCATGCCACCGCGCGACGGCGGTGCTCAGCGGACGACGGGCGGCCATGCACGCAGCGTAGTAAGTCGCCTACCTAAGGGTTGCCTTGCTAGACCCGTTTGCCGAATTCCGTCACAATGGTGTTGTGAAAATCCGCAGTGAGGTCGAGGGCGCTGGTGGCATTTCCACGGGCACCGCGTCACCCCCCGACGGACACACCCGCCAGTCGATCGTGCAGTTGCTGCTCGAAGGGCCGACGACCGCCGGCGAGATCGGTGATCGCCTCGGCATCTCGGCAGCCGGGGTGCGCCGACACCTGGACGCCCTCGTCGACGGCGGCGACGCCGAATCGACCGCCGCGGCAGCGTGGCAGCACAACGGCCGGGGTCGTCCCGCCAAGAGGTACCGGCTCACCGCCGCGGGTCGCGCCAAGCTCGACCATGCCTACGACGATCTGGCCGTGGCCGCGCTGCGGCAGCTCCGCGAGGTCGGCGGCGACGTCGCCATCCGCACCTTCGCGCGGCGGCGCATCGACACCATCCTTTCGGGAGTAACCCCGGGGGGCAGTGACGTTGTACCGACTGCCGACCGCGTCGCATCCGCGCTGACCGAGGCCGGTTACGCCACCACCACGACGCGGGTCACCGGCCCGATCGACGGGGTGCAGATATGTCAGCACCACTGCCCGGTGTCGCACGTCGCGGAGGAGTTCCCCGAATTGTGCGACGCAGAAAGGGAAGCGTTCGCCGACATCCTGGGTACCCACGTACAGAGGCTGGCGACCATCGTCAACGGTGACTTCGCCTGTACCACCCACGTTCCGCTCATCCCCGAACCCGCCAGGCGCACAGCCCACACCGACTCTCACCACGCAGCCATCGAAGATCAAGCAGCCATCGAGAACCTAGGAGCGTCGACATGACGACCACCCCCGAGATCCTGACCCAAGAGGAAGCCATTGCCTCCCTGGGCACCTACGGCTACGGCTGGTCGGACTCCGACGTCGCGGGCGCGAGTGCGCAGCGCGGCCTGTCCGAGGCCGTCGTGCGCGACATCTCGGCCAAGAAAAGCGAGCCCGAGTGGATGCTGGCGATGCGGCTCAAGGCGCTGCGCACGTTCGACAAGAAGCCGATGCCGAACTGGGGCTCCAACCTCGAGGGCATCTTCTTCGACAACATCAAGTACTTCGTGCGCTCCAGCGAGAAGCAGGCCGCCACGTGGGACGACTTGCCCGCCGACATCAAGAACACCTATGACCGTCTCGGCATCCCCGAGGCCGAGAAGCAGCGTCTGGTCTCCGGCGTCGCCGCGCAGTACGAGTCCGAGGTGGTGTACCACTCGATCCGCGAGGATCTCGAGGCCGAGGGCGTCATCTTCCTCGACACCGACTCTGCGCTCAAGCAGCATCCGGAGCTGTTCAAGGAGTACTTCGGCACGGTGATCCCCGCCGGGGACAACAAGTTCTCGGCGCTGAACACGGCCGTGTGGTCGGGTGGCTCGTTCATCTACGTGCCCAAGGGTGTCCACGTCGACATCCCGCTACAGGCCTACTTCCGGATCAACACCGAGAACATGGGCCAGTTCGAGCGCACGCTGATCATCGTCGACGAGGACGCCTACGTGCACTACGTCGAGGGCTGCACCGCGCCGATCTACAAGAGCGATTCGCTGCACTCCGCGGTCGTCGAGATCGTCGTCAAGCCGGGTGGCCGGTGCCGCTACACCACCATCCAGAACTGGTCGAACAACGTCTACAACCTGGTCACCAAGCGGGCCAGGGCCGAGGCGGGCGCCACCATGGAGTGGGTCGACGGCAACATCGGTTCGAAGGTCACCATGAAGTACCCGGCGGTCTGGATGACCGGCGAGCACGCCAAGGGCGAGGTGCTCTCGGTGGCGTTCGCCGGCGAGGGCCAGCACCAGGACACCGGCGCCAAGATGCTGCATCTGGCGCCCAACACGTCGAGCAACATCGTCTCCAAGTCCGTCGCGCGCGGCGGCGGCCGGGCGTCGTACCGCGGCCTGGTGCAGATCAACAAGGGTGCCCACGGTTCCCGCTCCAGCGTGAAATGCGATGCGCTCCTGGTCGATTCGATCAGCCGCAGCGACACCTACCCGTACGTCGACATCCGCGAGGATGACGTCACGATGGGTCACGAAGCGACCGTCTCCAAGGTCAGCGCCGATCAGCTGTTCTACCTGATGAGCCGCGGCATGACCGAGGACGAGGCGATGGCCATGGTGGTGCGCGGCTTCGTGGAACCGATCGCCAAGGAGCTCCCGATGGAGTACGCGCTCGAGCTGAACCGGCTGATCGAACTGCAGATGGAAGGGGCGGTCGGTTAAGTGACTCAGAATCTCACCGAGTCCCTGGAAGGCCGCAACAAGGGAGAGCTGTTCAGCTCGTTCGACGTCGCCGCCTTCGAGGTGCCCGGCGGTCGTGACGAACTCTGGCGGTTCACCCCGCTGAAGCGGTTGCGCGGGCTGCACGACGGGTCTGCGGCCGCGACGGGGGAGGCTCGGATCGAAGTGGTCGAGCGCCCGGGCGTGACCGTCGAGACCGTTGGTCGCGACGACGATCGGCTCGGCCAGGCCGGCACTCCTGCTGATCGGGTTGCGGCGCAAGCGTTCTCGTCGTTCACTCAGGCGACGGTCGTCAGCGTGGCGCGTGACACCGAGGTGGCCGAACCCATCGAGATCACCGTCACTGGTCCCGGCGAGGGGGCGACGGCCTATGGGCACCTGCAGATCCGTGTCGCCGAGCTCGCCAGGGCCACCGTGGTCGTAGACCTGCGGGGCAGTGGAACCTACGCCGACAACGTGGAGATCGTCGTCGGTGACGCCGCCGGTCTCGACCTGATCTGGATCGCCGACTGGGCCGACGACACGGTGAACGTCAGCGCTCACCATGCCCGGTTGGGCAAGGACGCGTCGCTCAGCCACGTCGTGGTCACCCTCGGTGGCGACGTCGTGCGGACCTCGGCGACGACGCGGTTCGCCGGACCCGGCGGGACCGCGCAGCTGCTCGGCACCTACTTCGCCGACGACGGCCAGCACTTCGAGTCGCGGTTGCTCGTCGACCACTCGCAGCCCAACTGCAAGTCCGACGTGCTGTACAAGGGTGCGCTGCAAGGGGATCCGGATTCGGATCGCCCCGATGCCCACACAGTGTGGATCGGCGACGTGCTGATCCGCGCGGAGGCCACCGGCACGGACACCTTCGAGGTGAACCGCAACCTGGTGCTCACCGACGGGGCGCGCGCCGATTCGGTGCCGAACCTGGAGATCGAGACCGGCGAGATCGTCGGCGCCGGACACGCCAGTGCGACAGGGCGTTTCGACGACGAACAGTTGTTCTACCTGCGGGCCCGCGGCATCCCGGAGGACCAGGCGCGACGCCTCGTGGTGCGCGGTTTCTTCGGCGAGATCATCGCCAAGATCGCCGTCCCCGAGGTGCGGGAGCGCCTCACCGAAGCCATCGAACGAGAACTAGCCATCACCGAATCGAAGAGTAGCTGATCATGACCACATTGGAAGTCAAGGACCTGCGCGTCTCCGTCGTCAACGCCGACGGAGGCGCTGACATCGAGATCCTCAAGGGCGTGAACCTGACCGTGAAGTCGGGGGAGACCCATGCGGTGATGGGGCCCAACGGTTCCGGCAAGTCGACACTGTCCTACGCCATCGCGGGCCATCCCAAGTACACCGTCACCTCGGGGTCGATCACCCTCGACGAGCAGGACGTCCTCGAGATGACCGTCGACGAGCGCGCGCGTGCCGGGCTGTTCCTCGCCATGCAATACCCGATCGAGGTGCCCGGGGTGTCGATGTCGAACTTCCTGCGCACGGCCGCGACCGCGGTGCGCGGCGAGGCACCCAAGCTGCGGCACTGGGTCAAGGAGGTCAAGACCGCGATGAGCGATCTGGACATCGACCCGGCGTTCAGCGAGCGCAGCGTCAACGAGGGCTTCTCGGGCGGCGAGAAGAAGCGCCACGAGATCCTCCAGCTGGGCTTGCTCAAGCCGAAGATCGCCATCCTCGACGAGACCGACTCGGGTCTCGACGTCGACGCCCTTCGCGTGGTCAGCGAGGGCGTGAACCGCTACGCCGAGGCCGAGCATGCCGGCGTCCTGCTGATCACCCACTACACCCGCATCCTGCGCTACATCCAGCCGCAGTTCGTCCACGTGTTCTACGACGGTCGGATCATCGAGTCCGGCGGACCCGAGCTCGCCGACGAGCTCGAGGCCAACGGTTACGAGCGCTTCACCCAGGCGGTCGGAGCGTAACGTGACCGCTTCGGTGCGGACTGTGGACGCCACTCGACTGGCCGAGATCCGGGCGGACTTCCCGATCCTCGGTCGGCGGATGCGTGGCGGAAACCAGTTGGCCTATCTGGATTCCGGTGCGACGTCGCAGAAGCCGTCGCAGGTGCTCGATGCCGAACGACACTTCCTCACCACGTCCAACGGCTCGGTGCACCGCGGCGCTCACCAGCTGATGGAGGAGTCGACCGACGCCTATGAGCAGGGTCGCGAGGACATCGCGGCCTTCGTCGGTGCCGACGTCGACGAGTTGGTCTTCACGAAGAACGCCACCGAGTCGATCAACCTGGTCTCCTACGCGCTCGGCGATGACCGGTTCGACCGGGCCGTCGGGCCGGGTGACGTCATCGTCACCACCGAGTTGGAACACCACGCCAACCTGATCCCGTGGCAGGAGTTGGCCCGTCGCACCGGCGCGACGCTGCGCTGGTACGGGGTCACCGACGACGGCCGCATCGACCTCGATTCGCTGGCGCTCGACGAACGCGTCAAGGTCGTTGCCTTCAGTCATCATTCGAACGTCACCGGGGCGATTGCGCCGGTTCCCGAGCTGGTGTCACGCGCCAAGGCGGTCGGCGCACTGACGGTGCTCGACGCGTGCCAGTCGGTTCCGCACCAGCCCGTCGACTTCCATGCCCTCGACGTCGACTATGCCGCGTTCTCCGGTCACAAGATGTTGGGTCCCACCGGCATCGGCGTGCTGTACGGGCGCCGGGAACTGCTCGGCGGCATGCCCCCGTTCCTCACGGGCGGCTCGATGATCGAGACCGTGACCATGGAGTCCACCACCTACGCGCCTGCTCCGCAGCGGTTCGAGGCGGGTACCCCGATGACATCTCAGGTGGTCGGATTGGCCGCCGCCGCAAGGTATCTCACCGAGATCGGGATGGACGTCGTCGAAGCGCACGAGGACGAGCTGGTGTCCGCCGCGCTGGACGGGCTGTCGGGTATCGCTGGTGTCCGGATCATCGGCCCGGCCGCGGGGGAGCATCGCGGGTCGCCCGTGAGCTTCGTCGTCGACGGGGTTCACGCGCACGACGTCGGCCAGGTCCTCGACGACGAGGGCATCGCGGTTCGCGTCGGCCACCACTGTGCGTGGCCGCTGCACCGGCGGTTCGGCGTCGCGGCCACCGCGAGAGCGTCGTTCGGGGTGTACAACACCCTCGACGAGGTGGACCGGCTGGTTGCCGGCGTCGAGAGGGCCATCGAATTCTTCGATCCGGCGGGCAGGAGCGCAGCGACCCGGGGAATCGGCGGGGCGTAACCGTGCGAATGGAACAGATGTACCAGGAAGTGATCCTGGACCACTACAAGCACCCGCACCACCGCGGGCTGCGGGAGCCGTTCGGCGCACAGGTGCACCACGTCAACCCGACCTGCGGTGACGAGGTGACCCTGCGGGTCGCTCTTTCGGCGGACGGCGACACGATCGACGACATCTCGTATGACGGGCAGGGCTGCTCGATCAGCCAGGCCGCGACGTCGGTGCTGACGGATCAGCTGATCGGCCAGAGCGTGGGCGTCGCCCTCAAGACCGTGGCGGCGTTCACCGAGATGATCTCGTCGCGCGGAAACGTCGATGGTGACGAAGACGTGATCGGAGACGGGATCGCCTTCGCCGGAGTCGCCAAGTACCCCGCCCGCGTTAAGTGTGCGCTGCTGGGGTGGATGGCCTTCAAAGACGCGCTGGCACAGGCGAGTACGGAATCAGACCTACAGGAGGATGACGATGAGCGAAACTGCCGCACAGCCGGATGACGAGACGCTCGCCGATCTCGAAGAGGCAATGCGCGACGTGGTGGATCCCGAACTCGGCATCAACGTCGTCGACCTCGGACTGGTCTACGGACTGAACATCGAGGCAGGCGACGCCGGTTCCAAGGTCGCGTTGATCGACATGACGCTGACCTCGGCGGCCTGTCCGCTGACCGACGTGATCGAGGATCAGTCCAGGACCGCGCTGGTGGGCACCGGGTTGGTCAACGAGATCAAGATCAACTGGGTGTGGAATCCGCCGTGGGGCCCGGACAAGATCACCGAGGACGGCCGCGAGCAGCTCAGGGCACTCGGCTTCACGGTCTGACGGATGCGCGAAGACCTTTACGTCATCACGCGCCGCCAGCTTCGCGGCATCGCCGAGAGCTTCATCGCCGGTCCACAGCACCGCTCGGCCCGCACGGTGAAGTTGGCCGTCCGGCCAGACGGCTTCACCGGTGTGTCCATCCCCGTCGCCGTACGGGGGGCCGAACTGGTCTGGGGTGAGGACGCGGCGCCGCTGACCGGAACGGTCGGCGCACTCGTCGCAGCCACCCAGTTGGACGTCGGCCCGCCCGAGGGTGTCTACGACATCGTCGATCCGCTGTCGCCGGAAACCGTGCTCGACATCGACCCCGAAGCGGCGGACCTGATCCACCGCAGCCTGTACGCCGGTGGCTTCGCGTTGAAGGGTGCGCTGCCCAATCAGCATCCGGTGCTATGGCCGGAGCACTTCGACGTGGCGGTCACCGAGGACGAAGTCAACTACGGCGTCTCGCCGGGCGACGACTTTCACGCCCTGCCGTACGCCTACGTCGGCCCGTGGACCTCCCGTATCGGCGACTTCTGGAACGCCCCCTTTGGCGCGTTCCTGATGCTCGATCCGTCACATGACGTCGACCGCCTCGCCGCCGATATCGGCGAGTTCCTCGACCGCGGCCGGAGCGAGTTGTAATCGCCACGCGCAAAAGGGAATTGGTCGGCGACTCGTAGCGTTGCACCCCGTCATGAGCATCGAAGGCGCCGCCGAGCTGTTTCGACCGCTGACCGTGCGGTCGATGACGGTCCCCAACCGGTTCGCCATGGCGCCGATGACGCGGCAGGCATCCCCGGGTGGCGTGCCGGGCTCCGACGTCGCTGAGTACTACGCCCGCAGGGCGGCGGGTGGTGTCGGCCTCATCATCACCGAGGGCGTCCGGCTACCCGATCCCGCGGCGGGGTACCCCGAGTCGGTGCCGACCCTGGCCGGCGACGAGGTACTCGCGGGATGGCGCAGCGTGACCGGTGCCGTGCACGCCGCGGGCGCCGTGATCGCCGCCCAGCTGTGGCACCAGGGCGCCGAGCGTGGCGACGCCGATGGCGTCGCGCCCGTGAGCCCCTCGGGTGTGAATGGGTTGGGGGAGTCGACGGGGCACGCGCTGGCCGCCGATGAGCTGGCCGGTGTGGCCGATGACTTCGCCGTCGCGGCCCGCAACGCGCGCGACGCCGGCTTCGACGCCGTCGAGGTCCACGGGGCTCACGGTTACCTCCTCGATGAATTCCTCTGGGACAGAACCAATTCGCGCACCGATGGCTACGGCGGTTCATTAGCCCACCGGACGCGGTTCCCCGCTGAGGTGGTGGCCGCGATCCGCTCGGCCGTCGGCCAGGACTTCCCGATCATCTTCCGGTTCTCGCAGTGGAAGGGCACCGATTACGACGCCTCCATCGCGGGCGACCCGGCCGAGCTCCAGGAGTTGTTGGCGCCCCTCGTCGACGCCGGCGTCGACGTCTTCCATCCGTCCACGCGACGGCACTACGCCGCGGCCTTCCCGGAGGTGGATCCGGCGCTCAGCCTCGCGGGCTGGACGAAGAAGGTGACCGGCACACCGGTGATCGCGGTGGGATCGGTGGGGCTGGACACCGCCTTCCTCAGTGAAGGGCGGCGTCCGGTGATCGCACCGGCACCGCCGGACCGGGTGATCGCGCAGTTCGAGGCGGGCGAGTTCGACGTCGTCGCGATCGGCCGCGCCCTGCTGGCTGACCCGGCCTGGGTGAACAGGCTGCGCGACGACACGCTCGACCGGTTCAATGGGTACGACGCGGCATCCGCGTTGAGCACATTGCGCTGACGGTTTGGCGTTGACCGCCTAGTGGGAACAAGCAGCTGGAACACGACGTTGGGAGATACGTGAGTACGCAGGACATCACCACCGAACAATTCAACGACACCATCACCGACAACGAGATCGTGCTCGTCGATTTCTGGGCCGAATGGTGTGGGCCGTGTCGCGCCTTCGCGCCGACCTACGCTGCGTCGTCGGACAAGCATCCCGATGTGGTGCATGCGAAGGTCGACACGGAGGCCGAACAGGGTCTGGCCGCGGCCGCGGAGATCCAGGCGATTCCCACGCTGATGGCCTTCAAGAAGGGCCACATGGTGTTTCGGCATTCCGGGATGCTGCCGGCGAAGGACCTCGAAGAGGTCATCGATCAGATCAAGGCCCTCGACGTCGAGGCCGCCATCGCGGAGCAGGCCAAAGCCGAAGAGGTCTAGCCGCTGCACGCGATAGCGTGCAGTCCGTGACCGAGCAGACCGAAGCCCTCGTCCTCGTCGACCACCCGCAGCCCCACGTCGCGCTGGTGACTCTGAACAGGCCCGAGCGGATGAACTCCATGGCGTTCGACGTGATGGTTCCCCTGAAGCGGGCCCTGGACGAACTGACGCACGACAACGACGTCCGTGTAGTGGTGCTGACCGGTGCGGGCCGGGGGTTCTCGTCGGGAGCCGATCACAAGTCGGCCGGCTCCGTCCCGCACGTGGCCGGACTGACCCGCCCGTCGTTCGCGCTGCGGTCGATGGAGGTGCTCGACGACGTGATCCTCGCCATACGCAAGATGCACCAACCCGTCATCGCCGCGGTCAACGGCGCGGCCATCGGCGGAGGTCTGTGTCTCGCGCTGGCCTGCGACATTCGAGTCGCCGCGACGGCAGCCTACTTCCGGGCCGCGGGGATCAACAACGGGCTGACGGCCAGCGAGCTGGGGCTGTCGTACCTGTTGCCCAAGGCAATTGGTACTTCCCGGGCGTTCGAGCTGATGCTGACCGGGCGAGACGTCGACGCCGAAGAGGCTGAGCGGATCGGCCTCGTATCGCGGTCCGTCGTCGGAGACGCGCTGCTCGACACCTGTTATGAGATGGCCGCACGCATCGCCGCGTACTCGCGGCCCGGTATCGAGTTGACCAAGCGCACGCTCTGGAGTGGACTGGAAGCCGGTAGCCTAGAGGGTCACATGCAGGCTGAAGGTCTGGGCCAACTCTACGTGCGCCTGCTCACCGCCAACTTCGAGGAAGCGGTAGCTGCACGCGCGGAGAAGCGGTCCCCGGTCTTCACCGACGACCGCTAGCGCTGAGTCGCCTGCCACCGACGACGAGTAAGACGAAAGTAGGAGTACAGCGTGATCACCGCAACGGACCTCGAGGTCCGCGCTGGCGCGCGTACGCTGCTGTCCATCGAAGGCGCCGCCCTTCGGATCCAGCCGGGTGACCGGATCGGACTCGTCGGCCGCAACGGCGCAGGCAAGACCACCACGATGCGCATCCTCGCCGGCGAGGGCGAACCCTACGCGGGCACGATCGGCCGCACCGGTGAAATCGGTTACCTGCCACAGGATCCCAGAGAGGGAGACCTGGACATGCTGGCCCGCGACCGGGTTCTCTCGGCGCGCGGCCTCGACACGCTGCTCTCCGATCTGGAGAAGCAGCAGGCGATCATGGCGGAGGTCGCCGACGACGCCGCGATGGACAAGGCGGTCAGGCGGTACGGGGAGCTCGAAGAGCGGTTCGCGGCCCTGGGTGGATACGCGGCCGAGAGCGAGGCGGGCCGGATCTGTGCGAGCCTCGGCCTGCCGGAGCGCGTTCTCACCCAGCCCTTGCGGACGTTGTCCGGTGGCCAGCGCCGTCGAGTCGAATTGTCTCGCATCCTGTTCGCGGCCTCAGATACCGGGTCGGGGTCGGATACCACGCTGCTGCTCGACGAGCCCACCAACCACCTCGACGCCGACTCGATCGGGTGGCTCCGCACCTTTCTGCAGAGCCACACCGGTGGCCTCGTCGTGATCAGTCACGACGTGAGTCTGCTCGCCGACGTCGTCAATCGGGTCTGGTTCCTCGACGCCGTCCGCGGTGAGGCCGACGTCTACAACATGGGCTGGCAGAAGTACCTCGACGCCAGGTCCACCGACGAACAGCGCCGCCGCCGGGAGCGGGCCAACGCCGAGAAGAAGGCTTCCGCCCTTCGCACCCAGGCGGCGAAGATGGGCGCCAAGGCCACCAAGGCCGTCGCCGCGCAGAACATGCTGCGCCGTGCCGAGCGCATGATCGCCGAACTCGATGACGAGCGGGTGGCCGACAAGGTCGCCAAGATCAGGTTCCCCACGCCTGCGGTCTGCGGTCGCACGCCGCTGGTCGGCAAGGGCCTGACCAAGACCTACGGCTCATTGGAGATCTTCACCGGCGTGGACCTGGCGATCGACAAGGGATCCCGGGTGGTGGTTCTCGGACTGAACGGCGCGGGCAAGACCACGCTGCTGCGGATCCTGGCCGGCGCCGAAGCCGCCGATGCCGGTGTGATCGAACCGGGCCACGGGCTCAAGCTGGGGTACTTCGCGCAGGAGCACGACACGATCGACGGTCTCGCCTCGGTGTGGGAGAACATCCGACACGCCGCACCCGACACCGGCGACCAGGACCTGCGAAGTCTGCTCGGCGCGTTCATGTTCACGGGACCGCAGCTCGACCAGCCCGCGGGCACCCTCTCGGGCGGCGAGAAGACCCGACTGGCCCTGGCCGGACTGGTCGCCTCGACGGCGAACGTCCTGCTGCTCGACGAGCCGACCAACAACCTCGATCCCGCGTCGCGCGAACAGGTGCTGGACGCGTTGCGCAGCTACGTCGGCGCGGTCGTGCTGGTGACCCACGATCCCGGGGCAGCCGAAGCACTCGATCCCCAGCGGGTGGTGCTGTTGCCGGACGGCACGGAGGACTACTGGTCCGACGACTATCGAGACCTCATCGAACTTGCCTGATTTTCCAAGGTGATTGAAATCTTTCCGGGCCGGGTACGTGAAATTTACTCGGAAAGTGGGGAGAAATCACATGCGGGAACTGGAGAAGTCCAGGGACGAATTGCTCGGCGAACTGCGCAGCGCCTATGAACAGGGTGCGAGCATACGAACGCTGGTGGCAACGACTGGGAAGTCGTACGGCTCCATCCACAGCATGTTGCGCGAGTCAGGTACGACGATGCGCAGCCGCGGTGGACCAAACCACCGTCGGCGACACTAGTCACTGCTGGCGAACGGATGCCTCGACCACATCGAGCACCGCGCTGAGCCTCGCCGGGTCGTCGCCGGATGCAAGTCTGGCGACGAGCCCGTCGAGCACCAGGTCCAGGTAGGTGTGTAGCACGTCGCTCGGTACGTCGTCGCGTAGTCGGCCCGCTTCCTTCTGCCGTTGCAACCGTGCTGTCGTAGCGTCGGACAACTCCGTTGCGCGATCCGCCCAACCGTCGCGAAACTCCGGATCGTTTCGCAGTTTTCGCGCGATCTCGAGCCGCGTCGTGAGCCAGTCGAATTGCTCCGGCGCCGCCAGCAGGTCCCGCATCACCTGAATCAGCCCCTCACGGGACGCCACCTCCGCCATTCTCTCGGCGTCCTCACGGGCCAGCTCGAAGAACAACGTGTCCTTGTCGCGAAAGTGGTGGAAGATCGCGCCGCGCGACAGCCCGATGGTCTGTTCGAGCCGCCGCACGGTCGCGCTCTCGTATCCGTACTGTGCAAAGCACCGCCGAGCGCCGTCGAGGATCTGGCGACGGCGGGCCGCCAGATGGTCGTCGGTCACCCGTGGCAACGCAAGCGCCTATCTCGTCCTGGCCTCGTGTCCTACTGCGTCTTCAGCATGTTGCGCAGGACGTATTGCAGGATGCCGCCGTTGCGGTAGTAATCGGCCTCGCCCGGGGTATCGATGCGCACCACGGCATCGAATTCGACCTTCGACCCGTCCTGCTTGGTGGCGGTGACGTGCATGGTCTTGGGCGTCTTGCCGTCGTTCAACGCGGTGATGCCCGTGATGTCGAACGTCTCGGTCCCGTCGAGCTTGAGTGACGCTGCCGATTCCCCCGCGGGGAACTGCAGCGGCACGACGCCCATGCCGATCAGGTTGGACCGGTGGATCCGCTCGAACGACTCGGTGATCACGGCGCGGACGCCGAGCAGGCTGGTGCCCTTGGCCGCCCAGTCGCGCGAGGACCCCGAGCCGTACTCCTTGCCACCCAGCACCACCAGCGGAATGCCTTGCGCCGCATAGTTCTGTGCGGCGTCGTAGATGAACGCCTGCGGACCGCCATCCTGAGTGAAGTCGCGGGTGTAGCCGCCCGACACGTCGTCGAGCAGTTGGTTCTTGAGCCGGATGTTGGCGAAGGTGCCGCGGATCATCACTTCGTGGTTGCCGCGCCGCGAGCCGTAGGAGTTGTAATCTGCGCGATCGACGCCGTTCTCCTCGAGGTACTGCGCGGCAGGTGTGCCCGCCTTGATGTTGCCCGCCGGCGAGATGTGGTCGGTTGTGACCGAATCGCCGAGCAGCGCAAGCACTCTGGCACCCGAGATGTCCGTCACCGGCTGGGGGTCGGCGGGCATGCCCTCGAAGTACGGTGGCTTGCGCACGTACGTCGAGTTCGGGTCCCAGTCGAACGTCTTGCCCTCGGGCGTGGGCAGGTTGCGCCAGCGCTCGTCACCCTTGAACACGTCGGCGTAGCTGTCGGTGAACATCTTCCGGTCGATCGACGAGGCGATGACGTCGGAGATCTCCTTGGACGAGGGCCAGATGTCCTTGAGGAAGACGTCGTTCCCTTCGGTGTCCTGACCCAACGGGTCGGCCTCGAAGTCGAAGTCCATGGTGCCCGCGAGCGCGTAGGCGATGACCAGCGGCGGGGAGGCCAGGTAGTTCATCTTCACGTCGGGGGAGATGCGGCCCTCGAAGTTGCGGTTGCCCGAGAGCACCGCGGTGACCGAGAGGTCGTTGTCGTTGATGGCCGCGGAGATGGCCTCGGGCAGCGGCCCGGTGTTGCCGATGCAGGTCGTGCAGCCGTAACCGACCAGGAAGAAGCCCAGCTTCTCGAGGTACGGCCAGACGCCCGCCCTGTCGTAGTAGTCGCTGACCACCTGCGATCCCGGTGCCATCGACGTCTTGACCCACGGCTTCGAGGTCAGCCCCTTCTCGACGGCGTTGCGGGCCAGCAGCGCGGCACCCAACATGACCGAGGGGTTGGAGGTGTTGGTGCACGACGTGATCGCCGCGACGACGACGGCGCCGTGATCGAGGACGAACTCGCCCTGCTCGTCCGACTTGACCGTGACGGGCTTGGTGGGCCGCCCCTCCGCACCGTTGGCAGCGGAGTACCGGAAGTCTCCTTCCCCGTCGTCGGCGAAGGACAGGGATACGGGATCGCTGGCCGGGAACGACTCGTCGACGGCCTCGTCGAGCTTGGTCTCCGGTGCCGGGTGGTTCTCGCCGACGTAGTTGTGGATGTCCTTGCGGAAGGCGTTCTTCGCGTCGGAGAGCTCGATCCGGTCCTGCGGTCGCTTCGGGCCGGCGATCGACGGCACCACGTCCCCGAGGTTTAGCTCGAGGTACTCCGAGAAGGCAGGTTCCTTGTCGGCGTCGTGCCACATGCCCTGGGCCTTGGCGTAGGCCTCGACGAGCGCCAGCTGCTCCTCGGTCCGGCCGGTGAGCCGCAGGTAGTCCACAGTCACCGAGTCGATCGGGAAGATGGCTGCGGTGGAGCCGAACTCGGGGCTCATGTTGCCCAGCGTCGCGCGATTGGCCAGCGGCACCTCGGCGACACCCGCGCCGTAGAACTCCACGAACTTGCCGACCACGCCGTGCTTGCGCAGCATGTCGGTCACCGTGAGCACCACGTCGGTTGCGGTGACGCCCGGCTTGATCTCGCCGGTCAGCTTGAAGCCGACGACGCGGGGGATGAGCATGGAGACGGGCTGGCCGAGCATGGCGGCCTCGGCCTCGATGCCGCCCACACCCCAGCCCAGCACGCCCAGTCCGTTGACCATCGTGGTGTGGCTGTCGGTGCCCACGCACGTGTCGGGGTACGCGACCCCATCCCTGACCATGACCGTGCGGGCCAGGTATTCGATGTTCACCTGGTGCACGATTCCGGTGCCCGGGGGTACGACGCTGAAGTCGTCGAAGGCTCCCTGGCCCCACCGCAGGAACTGGTAGCGCTCGCCGTTGCGCGAGTACTCGATGTCGACGTTGCGCTCGAAGGCGTCGCGCCTGCCGAAGACGTCGACGATCACCGAGTGGTCGATCACCATCTCGGCCGGAGCCAGCGGGTTGACCTTGTGGGGGTCACCCCCGAGTTCGCCGACCGCCTCGCGCATGGTCGCGAGGTCGACGATGCAGGGCACGCCGGTGAAGTCCTGCATGATCACCCGGGCCGGGGTGAACTGGATCTCGATGCTCGGGTCGGCCTCGGGATCCCAGTTGGCGATGGCTTCGATGTGGTCCTTGGTGATGTTGGCGCCGTCCTCGGTGCGCAACAGGTTCTCCGCGAGCACCTTGAGGCTGTACGGAAGCTTCTCGGTTCCGGGTACCGCGTCGAGGCGGTAGATCTCGTAGGCTTCGTCCCCCACGTTCAACGTGTCGCGGGCTCCAAACGAATTAGCGCTGGTCACATCAACTCCCGGCTCGATCTTCGCCGTGACGGGCTGTGTCTCGGCGGTACGGATTCCAACAGTACGCTTGTCCTGTAAGGCACATCGGCGCGGGGCCCAGTCTTCTCCTCATCCGGGCGTGCTGCCAGCCCATCGGCCCCTGTTGGCGGTAACCTCTGGCACGTGACGACTCCGCAGGTGCCGCTGTACATCCCGTCGCAGGTGTGCTCGACCGTCGGGAAGGATCCGGTCGCGACGCCACCGGACGCGTGCATGGACCTGGTTCAGGCCGATCTCCGCGGTGACGGCGTCAGCGCACCTGACGTCCCCGCCAATGCCGGGCTCGCCCAGGTGGTCGCCGACGCGAAGCAGAAGGGGATCGACCTCAAGATCGTCGTCCTCGACCAGAACCCGGCGATCGACACCCCGCTACGAGACATCGCCACCGAAGTCGGCCGGGAGCACCCCGGGTCGACGGTGCTGGTCTTGAGTCCGTCCTTCGCGGGCACCTACAGCCCGACCTTCGATCGCGTCACCCTGGAGGCGGGGCAGGACATCGCGAAGGTGAGCGGTACGCCCGTGGTCGCTTCTCAGAATTTCGTGACCGAATTGACGACATCGCATTTCCCGTGGACGCCATTCACTCTGCTTCTCGTCGTCGGCGTCGCCGCGGCGGCTATCGGCACGCGGATGTTGCAGGTCCGGGCGCGAAAGACGAACGACGCCGAAAAGCCTGTGGCGGCGGACAACTGAACTTTCGGTGGTATTTCATTTCGTCGAAAGTCACCATTCGATAACAACGTTTCAATTACAACAATGTAATTTCTTTCTGGCGTTTCCTCGACGCTTTTTGTGACGTACGGTGCAGAAGGCACCCGGTGTTGCAGTTGTGATCTACGTGACTTCTGTGACTCGGGGGCTCGACGAACGTGCAGCACGTTCGCGTTCAGCCTGAGGAGACCGGAGTCCGATGAGACGCACCCTTCGCGCCTCGCTTGCGGGTTCGCTCGCATGTGGTGTTCTCGCCGCGTCCGCGTTCACCCACGGGGTGGGAGTCGCGACCGCCGAGCCCGTGGATTCCGGGAGCATCGCCGGCCTCGTCGCCGCGGTCGCCAACGCGGATCAGAAGCTGCAGGAACTGGGTGCGGGCATCCAGGCCGAGCAGGAGAGCGTCAACAAGGCGATCGTCGACGTGCAGACCGCGCGCGACGATGCCGCTGCCGCGCAGGGTGAGGTCGACGCCAGCCAGACGGCCCTCGACGACGCCAATGCCGCCATCGCCGCGGCGCAGCGGCGGTTCGACACGTTCGCCGCATCGACCTACATGAACGGCCCGTCGGCGTCCTACGTGACGGCCAAGGACCCGGCGGACATCCTCGACACCGCCGCCACCGGTCAGACCCTCAACGCCAGCACGCAGCAGGTGATCTCCTCCCTGCAGCGCGCGCGCATCGACCAGGTGAACCAGGACTCCGCAGCCCGACTGGCCAAGCAGCGGGCCGACCAGGCCGTGGTTGACGCGCAGTCCAGTCAGGATGCCGCCGTCGCCTCGCTGACCTCCGCGCAGCAGACGTTCGCCGGTCAGCAGGCCGAGCTCGACGGGCTGATCGCCGACCGGTCCGCCGCCGAGGCGAAGCTCGCCGCGGCCAGGAACGTCTCGGCACCCATCACCAAGACGGTCGCGAAGGTGACGCCGTCGGCAACGCCCGCCGCTGCGGCCGTTCCGTCGAACGACTGGGACCGCGATCCCGCCACCGCCGCGCCTGCCAACTCGCAGTGGGATCTCACGCTCCCCGCGATCCCGAGCGCGTTCGTCGGCGGTGACCCGGTGGCGATCATCAACACGATCCTCGGGATTGCCACGTCATCCGCCCAGGCCACCCAGGAGATGGGGCGCAGCTTCCTGCAGAAGCTCGGGATTCTGCCCACACCAACGGGTTACACCAACGATGGGGCGATACCGAGGGTCTACGGTCAGCAGGCCGCGGAGTACGCCATCAAACGGGCCGGGTCGCAGATGGGCGTGCCGTACTCGTGGGGCGGTGGCAACGCGGCAGGGCCGAGCCGCGGCATCGACTCCGGAGCAGGCACCACTGGCTTCGACTGCTCCGGCCTGATCCTCTACGCGTTCGCCGGGGTCGGCATCAAGTTGCCGCACTACTCGGGTGCCCAGTACGACATGGGCCGCAAGATCCCGTCGTCGCAGATGCGCCGTGGCGACGTCATCTTCTACGGGCCGGGGGGCAGCCAGCACGTCTCCCTGTACCTCGGCAACGGCCAGATGCTCGAGGCGCCGTACACGGGTTCCACCGTCAAGGTGTCGCCCGTCCGCACCAGCGGCATGACGCCGTACGTCGTCCGCTACATCGAATACTGATGGTGGTTGTCTTGCCCTCGAAGTTCCTTCGCCGCGCCTTGCTGCTCGCGGTCACGCTGGCCATCACGTTGGCTGCGTCTCTCGCCCCCGGAACCGCCGCCCTCGCCTTGGCCGAACCCGGTGACGGGGCGTGGGATCCGACGCTGCCGCAACGGCCGAGTTCCGGTGCACCGGGAGACCCCGTCGCGATCGCCAACGCGTCCTTCCAGGCAAGCGCGATCGCGTTGCAGACCACGCAGAGCCTCGGGCGGCAGTTCCTGTCGAGCATCGGTCTTGGCGGTAGCGCGCCTGCGGCGGCCAGCGGTCGGGTGCGCGGGCCCCAAGCCATCGAGTACGTGATTCAGCGGGCCGGCTCGCAAAGGGGCGTGCCCTACTCGTGGGGCGGCGGCGCGCTCAACGGGCCCAGCGAGGGTGTCGACTACGACGCGGGCAAGGTCGGCTACGACTGCTCCGGCTTCACCCGGTACGCGTTCGCCGGCGTCGGCGTGCCGATCCCCAAGTACTCGGGTGACCAGTACACCTCCGGGAGGCCCATCGCACCGTCGCAGGCCAAGCGGGGCGATCTGATCTTCTACGGGCCGGGAGGCAGCCAGCACGTGGCGATCTTCCTCGGCGGCGGCAAGATGCTCGAGGCGTCGGGCAGTGCCGAGAAGGTCACCGTCAGCCCGGTGCGGACCTCGGGTATGTCACCCCATCTGGTGCGGTTCATCGAGTCCTGATCTGGACCGCCTCCCGGCAGGGCACGTCGACGGATCACGAAGTGCCTGGAATAGTTGACGACGAGCGTCCGCCGAGTGGCTCTGGCGCCACTTGACCGAGCACGACAGAACACGTGGAGGAACTGAATGACGTCACCGAGTGGGCCGCCGCAGGGCGCTGGCGGTTTCCCCGGGCAACCCCCGGCGCAGGGGTTTGCGCAGGGCGGCCCCCAGCAGCCACCGTCGGTGAACGGCGGCCTGCAGAACGAGGTCCACACCCTCGAGCGGGCCATCTTCGAGGTCAAGCGGATCATCGTCGGCCAGGACCTGCTGGTCGAGCGCATGCTCGTCGGGCTGCTCGCGAAGGGCCACGTGCTCCTCGAAGGCGTGCCCGGCGTGGCCAAGACCCTCGCCGTGGAGACGTTCGCCAAGGTCGTCGGCGGTACGTTCGCGCGCATCCAATTCACCCCGGACCTGGTGCCGACCGACATCGTCGGTACCCGCATCTACCGGGTGGGAAAGGAAGAGTTCGACATCGAGCTGGGGCCGGTGATGGTGAACTTCCTGCTCGCCGACGAGATCAACCGCGCGCCCGCCAAGGTGCAGTCGGCACTCCTCGAGGTGATGGCCGAGCGGAAGGTGTCGCTCGGTGGCAAGACCTTCCCGCTGCCCAGCCCGTTCCTGGTCATGGCCACGCAGAACCCGATCGAGCAGGAGGGTGTCTACTCCCTGCCCGAGGCACAGCGCGACCGGTTCCTGTTCAAGCTGAACGTGGACTACCCGACGCCGGAGGAAGAGCGCGAGATCATCTATCGGATGGGCGTCACCCCGCCGCAGCCGAAGCAGATCCTGAACACCGGTGATCTCCTGCGGCTGCAGGACGTCGCGGCGGGCATCTTCGTCCACCACGCGCTGGTTGACTACGTCGTGCGCATCGTGACCGCCACCCGCGAACCCGAGAAGTTCGGCATGCCCGACGCCAAGTCCTGGATCGCCTACGGCGCCTCGCCCCGCGCCTCCCTCGGCATCATCGCCGCGTCCCGGGCCCTGGCCCTGGTGCGTGGCCGCGACTACGTCATTCCGCAGGACGTCGTCGAGGTCATCCCCGACGTGCTCCGGCACCGCCTGGTCCTGACCTACGACGCGCTGGCCGATGAGGTGTCCGCGGAGACGGTGATCAACCGGATCATGCAGACCGTGGCCCTGCCGCAGGTGAATGCCATTCCGCAGCAAGGACATTCGGCAGCACCCGCCATGCCCGCCCCGGCAGCGGCCGGCGGTCGATGACCCGTCCGACTGGGGGTCCGAACTCCCGGGTGGACCTGCCGTCGCTCCAACGCGGTCAGATCCGGGATCCCGAGCTCTCGGCCGCACTCCGCAAACTGGAGCTGACGGTCCGCCGCAAGCTCGACGGGGTGCTGCACGGCGATCACCAGGGATTGGTGCCCGGCCCCGGCTCCGAGCCCGGTGACTCCCGGATCTATCAGCCCGGGGACGACGTACGCCGGATGGACTGGTCGGTGACCGCACGCACCACCACGCCGCACGTCCGGCAGATGATCGCCGATCGCGAGCTCGAGACGTGGCTCGTCGTGGACGTCTCGGCGAGCCTCGACTTCGGCACCGCGGGCTGTGAGAAGCGCGATCTCGCCGTGGCGGCCGCGGCGTCCATCGCGTTCCTCAACAGCGGGGGCGGCAACCGCCTCGGTGCGGTGATCACCAACGGCGATAGCACCAGGCGGGTGCCTGCGCTCAGCGGTCGAGTCCACGAGCACGAGCTGCTCCGGGCGATCGCCACCATGCCGCGCGCGCCGCTCGGCGTCCGCGGTGACCTGGCCGTCGCCATCGATGCGCTGCGCAGGCCAGAACGGCGCCGTGGCATGGCGGTGATCATCAGCGACTTCCTCGGTCCCATCAATTGGATGCGGCCGCTGCGGGCAATCGCCGGCCGGCACGAGGTGCTGGGCATCGAGGTCATCGATCCGCGCGACGTCGAACTGCCCGACGTCGGCGACGTCATCCTGCAGGACACCGAGTCCGGGGTCACGCGTGAGTTCACCATCGACGCGCAACTGCGAGCCGACTTCGCCAAGGCTTCCGACGCCCATCGCGCCGACGTGGCCCGGACCCTGCGCCGGTGCAACGCGCCGCTGCTGACCCTGCGCACCGACCGGGACTGGATCGCCGACGTGGTGCGATTCGTGGCCAACCGACGCCGGGGAGCCCTCGCGTCCCGATGAGCGCTCGCGGACCGATTACTGAAATGGCAACTGCTACATGATATTACCGATCTTTGGGCCGATGAGCCTGTCGGGATTCAAGAACCCGTGGTTCTTCTTGTTCCTCCTCGTCGTCGCCGGCCTGGTAGCGCTGTACGTCATCGTGCAACGGGCCCGGCAGAAGCGGATGCTGCGCTTTGCCAACATGGAGCTGCTCGAGAGCGTGGCGCCCAAGCGTCCCGCGCGCTGGCGGCATCTGTCGGCGGTCCTCATGGTGCTGTCCCTGGTGCTCTTCACCGTGGCGATGGCGGGCCCCACCAACGACGTCCGGATTCCGCGCAACCGGGCGGTGGTGATGCTGGTGATCGACGTCTCGCAGTCCATGCGCGCCACCGACGTCGCACCGAGCCGGTTGGCCGCTGCCCAGGAAGCCGCCAAGCAGTTCGCCGACCAGCTGACGCCAGGGATCAACCTCGGCCTGATCGCGTATGCCGGTACCGCGACGGTGCTGGTATCACCGACGACCAACCGCGACGCCACCAAGGCCGCGATCGACAAGCTGCAACTGGCCGACCGCACCGCGACCGGGGAGGGCATCTTCACGGCCCTGCAGGCCATCGCCACGGTCGGCGCGGTGATCGGCGGCGGTGACGAACCACCGCCGGCCCGCATCGTGCTGATGTCGGACGGCAAGGAGACGGTGCCGTCGAACCCGGACAACCCGAAGGGCGCCTACACCGCCGCCCGGACGGCAGACGACCAGGGCGTCCCGATCTCGACGGTGTCGTTCGGAACGAAGTACGGCTACGTCGAGATCCAGGACCAGCGCCAGCCAGTGCCCGTCGACGACGAGATGCTGCAGAAGATCGCCGAGCTGTCGGGCGGCAACGCCTACACCGCGTCGAGTCTGGAACAGCTCAAGGCCGTCTTCACCAGCCTCCAGGAGCAGATCGGCTACGAGACCATCAAGGGCGATGCCAGTGTGGGATGGCTCAGGCTCGGCTCCCTGGTGCTCGCGCTGGCGGCACTGGCCGCGCTGCTGATCAACCGCCGGCTGCCCGGTTGACCGGCCCGGCCGATTTCGGCCGGAGAACTGCGAGGCGATAGGTTGGCGGGCATGCCGGACTTCGTTTCACGCTCCGTTCTGGTCACCGGCGGCAACCGGGGCATCGGCCTCGCGATCGCCCAGCGGCTGGCCGCCGACGGTCACAAGGTCGCCGTCACGCACCGCGGATCGGGCGCCCCCGAGGGACTCTTCGGCGTCGAGTGCGACGTCACCGACAACGACGCCGTCGACCGCGCCTTCACGGAGGTCGAGGAGCACCAGGGGGCGGTCGAGGTGTTGGTGTCCAACGCCGGCCTCTCCGCGGACGCCTTCCTGATGCGGATGACCGAAGAGAAGTTCGAGAAGGTCATCGACGCGAACCTCACGGGAGCCTTCCGGGTGGCCCAGCGGGCCTCGCGCAGCATGCAGCGCAAGCGTTTCGGGCGGATGATCTTCGTCGGTTCGGTCTCCGGTACGTGGGGGATTGGCAACCAGGCCAACTACGCGGCCTCCAAGGCTGGCCTGATCGGCATGGCCCGCTCGATCGCCAGGGAGCTGTCGAAGGCCGGGGTCACCGCGAACGTCGTGGCCCCCGGATACATCGACACCGAGATGACCCGCGCGCTGGACGAACGAATCCAGGAAGGCGCGTTGCAGTTCATCCCCGCGAAGCGCGTGGGCACCGCCGACGAGGTCGCAGGCGTGGTCAGCTTCCTGGCGTCCGAGGATGCCAGTTACGTTTCTGGCGCGGTGATCCCGGTCGACGGCGGCATGGGCATGGGCCACTAAGCATCGCTCAACGAGTAAAGGACAGTTCATGGCAGGGTTTCTCGAAGGCAAGCGCATCCTCGTCACGGGGATCATCACGGATTCGTCGATTGCATTCCACATCGCGAAGGTCGCACAGGAGGCCGGCGCGGAGCTGGTGCTGACCGGATTCGACCGGATGAAGCTGATCCAGCGGATCGCCGACCGGTTGCCCCACCCGGCACCGCTTCTCGAGTTGGACGTGCAGAACGAAGAGCACCTGGCCACGCTCGCGGACCGCGTCAGCGAGGTCATCGGTGAAGGCAACCGGCTCGACGGCGTCGTCCACTCGATCGGCTTCATGCCGCAGACCGGGATGGGCATCAACCCGTTCTTCGACGCCCCGTACGAGGACGTCGCCAAGGGCATCCACATCTCGGCCTACTCCTACGCAGCGCTGGCCAAGGCGACGCTGCCGATCATGAACCCCGGTGGCGGCATCGTCGGGATGGACTTCGATCCCACCCGGGCGATGCCCGCGTACAACTGGATGACGGTCGCCAAGAGTGCGCTCGAATCGGTCAACCGGTTCGTGGCCCGCGAAGCGGGCCAGTATGGCGTGCGCTCCAATCTCGTTGCGGCCGGACCGATCCGGACACTGGCGATGAGCGCCATCGTCGGCGGTGCGCTCGGCGCCGAAGCGGGTGACCAGATGAAGCTGCTGGAGGAGGGCTGGGATCAGCGCGCGCCCATGGGCTGGAACATGAAGGATCCGACGCCGGTGGCGAAGACGGTGTGCGCGTTGATCTCCGACTGGCTGCCTGCCACCACCGGAACCATCGTCTACGCCGACGGCGGCGCCAGCACCCAGCTGCTGTAACGGAATGGACTGCTCTCGTGTTTGACGCGCTGCTCCTGCTGTCCTTCGGCGGACCCGAAGGGCCCGATGAGGTGCGGCCCTTTCTCGAGAACGTCACGCGCGGACGCAACATCCCGCCCGAGCGCCTGGACTCCGTCGCCGAGCACTACCTGCACTTCGGTGGCGTCTCGCCGATCAACGGCATCAACCGGGCGTTGATCGAGCAGATCCAGGCTGAGCTCGGCGACCGCGGAATGGACGTGCCCGTCTACTTCGGCAACCGCAACTGGGCGCCCTACGTCGAGGAAACCGTCGCCCGGATGCGCGAGGACGGCATCCAGCGTGCCGCGGTGTTCACCACGTCGGCGTGGGGTGGCTACTCCGGGTGCACTCAGTACCAGGAGGACATCGCACGGGCCCGCGACGCGGTCGGTGCGGGCGCACCCGAGCTGGTCAAGTTGCGGCAGTACTTCGACCACCCGCTGCTGATCGAGATGTTCGCGGAGGGAATCGCCGAGGCCGCGGCATCTCTTCCGGCAGGGCTGCGCGACGAGGCCCGGCTGATCTTCACCGCCCACTCCATTCCGCTGCGCGCGGCGTCACGCTGCGGGCCGGATCTCTACGGCAGACAGGTGGCGTATTCGGCCGGTCTGGTGGCGGCGGCCGCGGGTCATGCCGACTACGACCAGGTCTGGCAGTCCAGATCCGGTCCGCCGCAGGTGCCGTGGCTGGAGCCGGACGTATCCGATCATCTCGGCGCTCTGGCGGCGGCGGGCACCCGCGCGGTGATCGTGTGCCCGATCGGGTTCGTCGCCGACCACATCGAGGTGGTCTGGGATCTCGACAGCGAACTACGCGAGCAGGCGGACGCCGCCGGCGTCGCGTTCGCCAGGGTGACGACGCCGAACGCCCAGCGCCGCTTCGCGCGACTTGCCGTCGACCTGATCGACGAGGTGCGCTACGGCCGGGAGCCGGTGAGAGTCAGGCCTGAACCAGGGGGCCCGCAGCCCGTTCCCGGGTACGGGTTCAGCACCAACGGGTCGTTGTGTACGGCGAACTGCTCTAGTGACGCCAGGCCGACTGCAGGATCGCGCTGACCGCAGCCATCCGGGCGGAACGCACCACGCCGACCAGTGGGCGCAGCGCGTCGTTGGCGATCCGCATCTCCGACGACGACTGCAGCCCGATTGGCATGAGGCCGGCGCTGACGGTGATGATGGCGTCGACGTGGGCGGCGTTCTCCAAGACCCTCAGGGCGCGCTCGGGAGCGTGGTCGGGGGCGCGGTGTAGACGCGCGGACTCCAACACCTGCTCGACGAGACCGCGTGGGTCGGCGACGTCCGCGGACGTCATGCCGGCGCGCAGGGTGCCGAGTGCGTCGGCGGCCGATCGTACGGCCGCACGCAATTCGTATTCGGCGTGACCGAGTTCGAGCTGCTCGACGATCGGAACGACGGGTAGCGAGTACACCGTCCACCGCAGGGCAATCGGTTCGGTGTAGTGATCGGTCGACTCGTCGTCGGTGTGGTCGTAGTCGGGGTCGGTCTCGTCGTAGGCGAACTCGGGAACCAGACCGACCGCCGTGATGCCCTGATACGAGACCGTGATGGCCTCACCTGCCGAGACGGCGTCGAGGGTGAACTGGGTGCCCGCCGGCAGTCCGCGAACGTCCCCGGGGATCGGCAATGCGACGGCCATAGCCGGTTCACCAACCGGCGGGCCCGCGGCGGTGCGCAGGGTCTGCAGCATCGAGACTGCGCCCGCATCCGTGAGATCCGGCCATGGCAGGCCGGTGCGGTCGGCCGCGACGGAATCGTAGGCAGTAACGGAATGCCTTGGCGCCCAGAGGGACAGCGCGTCAAGAACGTCATCCGGCGCGGCGACGCCAGCGAGCCAGGCGTTGGCCCACAATGACAAAGAAACACTCGGGCACCACATGATGCACGCAGTGTAGTTGTTGACGGCGCCGCGAGCGGGATAGGCGTTACGCTGGGTCCATGGGCGCATTGATCTGGCTGGTCGCGGCATTGGCCCTGGCCGGTGCGGAGGCGTTGACCGGTGATCTGTTCCTTCTCATGCTGAGTGGCGGCGCCCTGTCCGCCGCCGGTGCGAGTGCGCTGTTCGGTGGACCGGTGTGGGTCGACGGCGCCGTCTTCGCGGTCGTCTCGATGCTCCTGCTGGTGCTCGTCCGCCCGGTGCTTCGCAAGCGCTTCGCGGCCGGCACCGGCATGCCGGACCCGATGAAGGCGCTGGAGGGCAAGAGTGCGCTCGTCCTCGATCGGGTCTCGCGTCACGAGGGCCAGGTGAAGCTCGACGGCGAGATCTGGACGGCTCGGCCGCTCGACGACGGCGAGGTCTACGAACCCGGTGACAACGTCACGGTCATGCACATCAACGGCGCCACCGCCATCGTGTTCAAGGGCATCTGAGCCTTCGATCTAGGGAGAACTGCTATGGATGGTGCGCTATTCGGTCTGGTTCTGGCGGCGGTGTTGGTGATCTTCGCCATCATCGTCGTCGTCAAGTCCGTCAAGGTGATTCCGCAGGCCGAGGCCGCGGTCATCGAACGCCTTGGGCGATACAGCAAGACCGTATCCGGTCAGCTCACGCTGCTGCTGCCGTTCGTCGACAAGATCCGGGCGCGGGTCGACCTTCGGGAGCGGGTCGTCTCCTTCCCGCCACAGCCGGTGATCACCGAGGACAACCTCACCGTCAACATCGACACCGTCGTCTACTTCCAGGTGACCGAGCCCCAGGCTGCGGTCTACGCGATCAGCAACTACATCGTCGGCGTCGAACAGCTCACCACCACCACCCTTCGCAACGTGGTCGGCGGCATGACCCTGGAGCAGGCACTGACCTCTCGCGACCAGATCAACGGTCAGCTCCGCGGCGTGCTCGACGAGGCCACCGGCCGGTGGGGATTGCGCGTGGCCCGCGTGGAACTGCGCAGCATCGACCCGCCGCCGTCCATCCAGGACTCGATGGAGAAGCAGATGCGCGCCGACCGCGAGAAGCGCGCCATGATCCTGACCGCCGAGGGCAACCGCGCGGCGTCGATCATGCAGGCCGAAGGCCAGAAGCAGGCGCAGATCCTCTCGGCCGAAGGTGCCAAGCAGGCGGCGATCCTGGCCGCCGAGGCCGACCGCCAGTCCCGCATCCTGCGGGCCCAAGGTGAGCGCGCCGCGTCCTACCTGCAGGCTCAAGGCCAGGCCAAGGCCATCGAGAAGACGTTCGCCGCGATCAAGGCCGGTCGGCCCACGCCCGAGATGCTTGCCTACCAGTACCTGCAGACGCTGCCCCAGATGGCCAAGGGCGAGGCGAACAAGGTGTGGCTGGTGCCCAGCGACTTCGGTTCGGCGCTGCAGGGCTTCACCAAGATGCTGGGTGCGCCCGGCGAGGACGGCGTCTTCCGCTATCAACCGTCGCCGGTCGAGGAAGACCTGCCCAAGCCCGAGGACGATTCGGCCGAGGTCGCGGAATGGTTCAACACGAAGTCCGACCCCGAAATCGCCCAGGCGGTCGCGCAGGCGGTGGCCGAGGCGCGGACCCCCGCGGTGGATGCCATCGACCCGCCGCCGCAGTACGCCCCGTTGTCGCAGCAGGCCCAGCCGCCGGCGACCAACTACTCGCAACCGCCGGCGCCACGACACGGCTCGGACCACTGATCTTGCTGACCTCGCGACGGACCTACGCGGTGCTATCGGCGATGCAGGCCGGTGACGCCGTCGCCTGTGGTCTGCAGGTCGCGCCCATCAAGAAGGCGTTCGACGACGTGAAGCTGGCCGAGGAGTTGCGGCCGATCATCCCAGTGGTCAAGGCCGCCTCCGCCGTCGGTCTGCTCTCGGTGTACCGGTTCCCCGCTCTGGCCCGCCTCACCACGTTCATGCTGACCGTGTACTTCGTGCTGGCGGTCGGATTCCACGTCAAGGCCAGGGACTGGAGCCCCGGGCTCATCGCGGCGAGTACCTTCCTCGGTCTGTTCGGCGCCATGACGGTGAAGGGGCCCGAGAGCCGATCAGGGTGACGGGGTGACGGAGCGCTGGCGACGGTGGCTGCGAACCTCGTAGACCAAACCGACGACGCCGAGGCTCGCCGTGCACAGCGACACCAGGAACAACAGCGGGCTGACGTTACCGGTCAGCGCGTCGCCGAAGACGACGATCGCGGTGGTCCCCGGCAGTAACCCGACGATGGTCGCCAGCGTGTACGGAAGCGGGCGGATCGCCGAGGCACCGGCCGCGTAGTTGAGCACGGAGAACGGCACCGCCGGGATCAGCCGCATCGACAGGACCGTCGGCCAGCTCCGTTTCTCGAGGCGGGCGTCGAGGGTCTCGACCCGGGGATGGCGGACCAGGCGGTTCAGCTGCCAGCCAGCGGCCCGAACCGCGAACAACGCGATGACGGCGCTCAATGTGCTTGCCAGTAGCGCGATCCCGACGCCCAGGAGGGGGCCGAACAACAGCCCCGCCGACAACGTGAAGGCCGTCCGCGGGAAGGGGAACACCGTGACGACGACGTGGGCGCCCAGGAACGCCAGCGGGAACCACGGCCCCACCGACGTCGCCCAGTCGCGCAGCTGCATCGCCGAGGGCAACGGCACCAGCAGCACGAGTGCGACGAGAATCACAGTCACGACCGCCATCGCGACGAGGCGGCGCCGCGGGACCTGCGCAACGGTGGCGACCACCGCGGTGCCGATCCCGCGCAGCGTGCTGACGACGGGCTTCACGCTTGCCAAGGGTACGGGCATCGGCCGATGACACGCGCTGACGACCGAACCCGTCGTCTGCCCGCTGGGAGGAGGCGTGACGGCGATCATTTAGCCTGATGGCCGGGTGGTTCGTCACACGCGCGACAACAGGGAGATGCCGGTGTCCGTACAGGGGTCCAGTGCCAGCGCCGGCACTAGCGAATCCGACCGAGAGTCCTGGCGCGCTGCGGTCGCGGGTGTGCTGGCCAAGAGCAGCCGCAAGGACCCCGCCGAGCTGGGTGCCGAACCCGAGCGGCTCCTCGATTCGCCAACGTACGACGGCTTCCCCGTGCGCCCCCTCTACACCAGCTTCGATGCCGTTGCGGAGCCCCCGTTGCCCGGGCAGTGGCCGTTCGTGCGCGGTGGCGATGCCTTGCGTGACGTGCGCTCGGGATGGCGGGTGGCGGAGTCGTTCCCGCTCCCCGGACGAGCGGCGGTGTCCGAGGGCAACGAGGCGGTACTCGCCGCGCTCTCGGAGGGCGTGAGCGCACTGGTGCTGCGCCTCGGACCGGGCGGAGTCGACGTCACGGACCTCGACCGCCTGCTCGAAGGCGTGTTCCTCGAACTGGTTCCGGTGATCCTGGACGCGGGTGCTGACTACCTCGCCGCCGCCGACGCCATCGTGGCGCTGGTGAGCGACTTCGACGAGGACAAGCGCCGCGGGCTGTCGATCGACCTGGGGGCGGATCCGTTGACGGCTGCGCTCACCGACCGACCATCGCCCACCGTCGCCGACGTCGTCGCGACCGCGGCGAAGACCATCTCCTACGACGGCGGCGTGCGTGCGGTGACCGTCGACGGCTCGGCCCTGCACGACCTCGGCGCCAGCGCCGCGTGGGAGCTGGCGGCCGCGGTGGCCGCGGGGGTGGACTACCTGCGCCTCCTGGGCGACGGTGGCATCACCACGCAGGATGCGCTCGCGCACATCGCCTTTCGGTACGCCGCGGATGACGACCAGTTCATGACCATCGCCAAGCTGCGGGCAGCGCGCCAACTGTGGGCCAGGGTGGCCGAGGTCGTCGGTCACCCGGACGCCGGCGCGGCGACCGTCCACGCCGTCACCTCCAGACCCATGATGGCGCAACGCGACCCGTGGGTGAACATGCTGCGCACCACGCTCGGCGCATTCGGTGCCGGCGTCGGGGGCGCGGACACCGTGCAGGTGTACGAGTTCGACAGCTCCATCGCTGGAGGGCTGCCCGGTGTCGCGAGAACCTTCGCACGTCGCATGGCCCGCAACACGCAGCTGCTGCTGCTGGAGGAATCCCACCTCGGTCGCGTGCTCGACCCCGCAGGCGGCTCGTGGTTCGTCGAGGACCTGACGCGCCAGCTCAGCGACGAGGCGTGGGCGCACTTCCAGGACATCGAGGCCCGCGGGGGATTCGTCGCGGCCCGTGCTCACGTGGAAGCAGAGGTCGGCGGGGTCCGAGCCAGGCGCCGTGCGGACATAGCGCACCGGCGCTCGGCGCTGACCGGCGTCAACGAGTATCCCAATCTTGCGGAAGCCCCTCTACCGCAACCCAACCCGTCGAATTCGGTGGAGAGGTACGCCGCGGACTTCGAGGCCTTGCGGGACCGGTCCGATGCCTACCTCGAGGCCAATGGTGCGCGCCCGACTGCGCTGCTGCTGCCCTTGGGTCCCTTGGCCGAGCACAACATTCGTACGTCGTTCGCCGCGAACCTCCTGGCCTCCGGGGGTGTCGAGTCGGTCAATCCCGGCACCGTGGCGGCGGCGGGCGCGGCGCAGGCGATCTCGGAGGCGGGTCGTCCAGTGGTCGCGGTGATCTGCGGCACCGATGCACGCTACGCCGAGGAGGCCGCCGATGTGGTGACGGCCGCCAGGGCAGCTGGTGTCTCTTGCGTCTACCTGGCTGGGTCGGCCAAGGCGTTGGGAGACAACGCAGCCGACGACCCCGCCAAACCCGACGAGTACCTCACCGCCACGATCGACGCGATCACCGCGTTGTCGACACTGCTCACCCGATTGGGGGCCTGACCATGACAGCCGTTAGCCCGAAGACCATCGCCAGCTTCGCCGACGTGCCACTGCGCGGTGACCGCGAGGGTGCCCCCGCCACCGCGTCCGCCGTAGCCCTGCACGTCGCTGCGGCGGCGGCCGAACACGGTTACACCCCAGAGGAACTCGACTGGGTCACCCCCGAGGGAATCGACGTCAAACCGGTGTTCGTGGCCGCCGACCGAGACGGCGCCGTCGAGGCCGGGTATCCGCTGGACACGTTCCCCGGCGCTCCGCCGTTCGTCCGAGGGCCGTACCCCACCATGTACGTCAACCAGCCGTGGACCATCCGTCAGTACGCGGGTTTCTCGACCGCTGCGGAGTCCAATGCGTTCTATCGCCGCAACCTGGCCGCCGGACAGAAGGGCCTGTCTGTGGCATTCGATCTGGCCACCCATCGCGGTTACGACTCCGATCACCCGCGGGTTGCCGGTGACGTCGGAATGGCCGGTGTCGCCATCGATTCCATCCTGGACATGCGGCAGCTGTTCGACGGCATCGACCTGTCGACCGTGTCGGTGTCGATGACCATGAACGGGGCCGTGCTGCCAATCCTGGCGCTGTACGTGGCCGCGGCGGAGGAGCAGGGCGTACCGCCCGAGAAGCTCGCGGGGACCATCCAGAACGACATCCTCAAGGAGTTCATGGTCCGCAACACCTACATCTATCCGCCCACGGCGTCGATGCGGATCATCTCCGACATCTTCGGCTACGCCAGTGTCAAGATGCCGAAGTACAACTCGATCTCCATCTCGGGCTACCACATCCAGGAGGCTGGCGCGACGGCCGATCTGGAGCTCGCGTACACGCTCGCCGACGGCGTCGAGTACATCAAGGCCGGCCTGGACGCGGGTCTGTCCATCGACAAGTTCGCGCCCAGGCTGTCGTTCTTCTGGGGCATCGGCATGAACTTCTTCATGGAGGTGGCCAAGCTGCGCGCGGGTCGGCTGCTGTGGAGCGAGCTCGTCGCCCAATTCGAGCCCAAGAGTGACAAGTCGCTGTCGCTGCGCACCCATTCGCAGACGTCGGGATGGTCACTGACCGCGCAGGATCCCTTCAACAACGTCGCGCGCACGTGCATCGAGGCGATGGCCGCCACCCAGGGGCACACCCAGTCGCTGCACACCAACGCCCTCGACGAAGCGCTCGCGCTGCCCACCGACTTCTCCGCCCGCATCGCGCGTAATACGCAGCTGCTGCTGCAGCAGGAGTCGGGGACCACCAGGCCCATCGATCCCTGGGGCGGCTCCTATTACGTGGAGTGGCTGACTCATCAGCTGGCCGAGAAGGCCCGCGCGCACATCGCGGAGGTCGCCGAACACGGGGGGATGGCACAGGCGATCGGCGAGGGCATTCCCAAGCTGCGCATCGAGGAGGCGGCGGCGCGCACGCAGGCCCGCATCGACTCCGGCGCCCAGACGGTGATCGGCATCAACAAGTACCAGGTGGATTCCGACCAGGAGGTCGAGGTCCTCAAGGTCGAGAACAGCCGAGTGCGCGCCGAGCAGATCGCCAAGCTCGAGCATTTGCGTGCCGACCGCGACGAGACGGTCACGCAGGCTGCACTGGACGAATTGACTAGGGCAGCAGGCGCTTCCGGTATCGCTGGTGAAGACGGTCTCGGGAACAACCTGTTGGCACTCGCCATCGACGCGGCCAGGGCCAAGGCCACCGTCGGAGAGATCTCCGACGCCCTCGAGAAGGTCTATGGACGCCACCAAGCGGAGATTCGCACCATCGCGGGTGTGTACCGAGACGAGGTGGGGAGAGGCCAGAACGTGCAAAACGTCTCAGCCGCAACCGAACTGGTGGAGAAGTTCGCCGAGGCGGACGGTCGGCGGCCACGCATCCTGGTGGCCAAGATGGGACAGGACGGCCACGATCGCGGTCAGAAGGTGATCGCGACCGCCTTCGCCGACATCGGTTTCGACGTCGACGTCGGCTCACTGTTCTCCACCCCCGATGAAGTCGCACGCCAGGCCGCCGACAATGACGTGCACGTCGTCGGCGTGTCCTCCCTGGCGGCAGGCCACCTGACGTTGGTGCCCGCGTTACGCGATGCCCTGGCCGAGGCAGGCAGGCCCGACATCATGGTCGTCGTCGGCGGCGTGATCCCGCCCGGGGACTTCGACGAGCTGTACGCGGCGGGCGCCACCGCAATCTTCCCGCCGGGCACCGTGATTGCCGACGCTGCGATCGGCCTGCTGGAGAAGCTGGCCGAGCGGCTCGGCTACGACCTCAGCTGAGCTGGATGGAACCCTCCGAGCTCGCTTCCGCCATCCGTGGCGGGGACCGCTCCGCGCTGCCGCGGGCGATCACCCTCGTCGAGTCGACGCGGGCCGACCACCGCGAGCAGGCGCAGCGCCTGCTGATGGAGCTGATGTCCGATGCGGGCGGGGCGATGCACGTCGGCATCACCGGGGTGCCCGGGGTCGGCAAGTCGACCACGATCGAGGCGCTCGGCATGTACCTCATCGAGCAGGGGCACCGGGTAGCCGTCCTTGCCGTGGACCCGTCGTCGACCAGGACGGGCGGGTCGATTCTCGGTGACAAGACGCGGATGGCCCGACTGGCCGTGCACACGAACGCCTATATTCGGCCGTCGCCGACGTCGGGAACCCTGGGTGGTGTCGCCAAGGCGACGAGGGAGACGATCGTCCTCCTCGAGGCCGCAGGGTACGACGTCGTGCTCGTGGAGACGGTGGGCGTCGGGCAGTCCGAAGTGACGGTGGCCAACATGGTGGACACCTTCGTGTTCCTGACCCTCGCGCGCACCGGTGACCAGCTCCAGGGCATCAAGAAGGGGGTCCTGGAACTCGCCGACGTCGTCGTGGTGAACAAGGCCGACGGCAAGCACGCCACGGAAGCCGAGGCCGCAGCGCGCGAACTCCGCGGCGCAGTCCGGCTGCTGTACCCACGCGAAACCCTGTGGCGGCCCCCGGTCCTGACGATGAGCGCCCTGGAGGGGACGGGGTTGTCGGAGATGTGGGCAACGGTTCTCGACCACCGGCGGGTGCTCACCGACGCCGGTGAGTTCGACGCGCGTCGGCGCACCCAGCAGGTCGAGTGGATGTGGTCGATGGTCCGTGATGCCGTGCTGGACCGCGTGACCTCCAATGCCGCGGTGCGGGCCCAGCGCCACGAACTCGAACAGCGGGTGCGCGATGGCCGACTCACGCCCGCACTGGCCGCTCAGGAGATCCTGGACCTGGTCAACCCCGCGCTCGGTGGATGAAGCAAAGCCACCCAGTTTGCTAACGGAACGGTAACCCAGGCCCGTAATCGACAGTACGGCGCGTAAATTGTCGTCATTGTGACCCATGCCATACGCGGGGAGCGCAGCGCGGCGCTTCCCCTCGGGGCCGAGGACCCGGCCCTACCGAGTGGCGTCCATGGCGCGGCGGATCCCAGCTTCGCCTGCGTCGTCGCGGCATTCGCCCGGCTCTTCCCAGGGCGGAGATTTGGCGGGGGTGCGCTCTGCGTCTACCTCGATGGCCAGCCGGTCGTCGATGTCTGGACTGGCTGGGCGGACCGCCGTGGCACCAGGAGTTGGACCGCCGACACCGGCGCAATGGTGTTCTCGGCAACGAAGGGCATGGCCTCGACCGTCATCCACCGGCTCGCCGACCGCGGTCTAATCGACTATGACGCCCCCGTTGCCGAATACTGGCCGGCCTTCGCCGCCAACGGCAAGGCGGGCGTCACCGTGCGCGAACTCATGCGGCATCGCGCCGGACTGTCCCAGCTCAACGGGGCCAGCCGGACGGACCTGATGGATCACCTCCTCATGGAGGACCGGATCGCCGCAGCACCGATGGGCTGGCTGAAGGGCAGGCCCTCATACCACGCGCTTACCTATGGCTGGCTGATGTCGGGTCTGGCCCGTGCGGTCACCGGTCTCAGCATGGGTGAACTGTTCCGAACGGAGCTCGCCGTGCCCCTCGACACCGACGGTCTCCACCTCGGCCGCCCACCCGCCGAAGCGCCTACCCAGCCGGCCCGAATCATTGGGCCGCAGAGCAGGATTCAGAACCCGATCTTCAATCTGGTGGCACCACGGCTGGCCGCATTGCCATTCTCGGGCGGGTTCGGGTCGATGTACTTTCCCGGGATGAAGTCGACCGTACAGGGTGACATCTCTTTGCTCGACGCGGAATTGCCCTCGGCCAACGGGGTCGCCACGGCAAGGGGGCTGGCGCGGATGTACGGCGCCATCGCCAACGGCGGAAGTATCGACGGAACGCAGTTCTTGTCGACCGAACTGGTCGCAAAACTCAGCGGTCCGCCCAGCCTGCATCCCGACGGCGGGCTGTTCATGCCGTTGTCGTTCCACCTCGGATACCACGGGCTGCCCCTGCCCGGCGTGCTGCCGGGCTTCGGGCATGTCGGCCTCGGTGGGTCCCTGGGCTGGGCAGATCCCGACAACGGGCTGGCCTTCGGCTTCGTCCACAACCGACTACTGACGCCGTTCGTCCTGAGTGATCAAGCGGGGTTCGTGGCGGTCGCAGCATTGATCCGCCGGGGCGTCGCCCAGGCCCGTAGGCACGGGTTCGACACCGTCGGCAAGTTCGGCGCACCCTTCCCGGGTCTTTCCGCGGCGGTCTGAGACCGCCGAGAGGCGATTTCGTTCACTAATTTTCGCCGAAGCTGTTAGTACATGCCGAAGTGGGACAACATCCGTTGTCCGACGAAATCCTTTGGCGCACAACCACTTGAGCTAATCAAGGCGACAACTTCGCCGGTTCGGGTGATGAATCTGGCAGCAGCCGAGACCAATGTTGCCAGAGTGACGGTACGGACAGTCGTGGTTATCGTCGTGTCAATTGCCATCTGCGGCTTAGGTGCCTGCCGGGGAGCTCCTCGACGAGCCCGTGCGCAACGGTACGCCACCCCGGCTCCGACGGCGCGTCAGCCTGCCTGCGTAGCTACAGGCTGCACCAATGCTGACTCCGAGCGCCTGGCGAGACTGCGCCGCCGGTTTGCCGTGCGAGCGCTCAGAAGTGCGATCCTGACTATTTCAGCTCACGCCGTCAAAATTTGCTGAATCTACGTGTGGCGAAGCCTTTGCCACGGGCAATGATAGTCGCTAGAAGTTGCCGCAGGCGTCAATTTTCGGCGTTTCCGCAGCATATGCGCCTAAACGACGTTGTTGGGACGAATAGGTAGCTGTCGGTGTAGTGTCCCGACCGAAGAATGCTGAAGTGGAAAGGGCGGTAAAGGATTTGCCGAATTTTTCATACTAATGGTCCGTACCAAAAGTTTGTTTTCTGGTTTTGAACCGTTAGCGAAAACTGACCACCGGCTTCGCGCCGAGGTTGGGTACGTGCTCCGTAGGTCAAAGTTTTCGACATGTCCCGCAGAGCCACCGGGTCGGGGGACCGGGTTCGTTCGTTGGAGAGGGTGAAGTACGTGGCAGAGACACCGGTCTCCTCGATTGCCGTGATCGGCATGGGTTGCCGACTTCCCGGGGGCATCGACTCACCGGCCGGCCTGTGGGCCGCGCTGATGAGGGGTGAGAACGCCGTCACGACGGTTCCCCTGGACCGCTGGGACGCCGAGGAGTACTACGATCCCGAGCCGGGTGTGCCTGGGCGTTCGGTGTCGAAATGGGGCGCGTTCCTCGACGACGTCGCCGGTTTCGACGCCGACTTCTTCAACATCAGCGAGCGCGAGGCGACGTCGATCGACCCGCAGCACCGCCTTCTGCTCGAAACCGCATGGGAAGCCGTCGAACACGCGGGAATCGACCCTGCGGTCATCGCCGACTCCTTGACCGGCGTCTTCGTGGGCATGACTCATGCCGACTACCAGTTACTCGCCGCCGACGCGAATGCCGTCGAGGGCCCATACGGGTTCACCGGCAACAACTTCAGCCTGGCCTCCGGCCGCATCGCCTACCACCTCGGCGTGCACGGACCCGCCTACACCGTCGACTCGGCCTGCTCGTCGAGCCTCCTGGCCGTCCACATGGCCTGCAGAAGCCTCCACGACCGCGAGAGCGACCTCGCGCTCGCCGGCGGCGTATCGATCATGCTGGAGCCCCGCAAGATGTCCTCGGGTTCCGCTCAGGGCATGCTCTCCGCGACGGGTGCCTGCCACGCCTTCGACGTCGACGCCGACGGATTCGTCTCCGGCGAGGCGTCCGCGATGGTCATGCTGAAGCGGCTGGACGACGCGATCGCCGACGGCGACCGCGTCCTGGCGGTCATTCGTGGAACCGCCGCCAATCAGGACGGTCACACCGTCAACATCGCGACCCCGTCACGCGATGCCCAGGTCACGGTGTATCGGTCGGCTCTCGCGGCCGGCGGCATCGATCCGGTCACCATCGGCATGGTCGAGGCGCACGGCACCGGCACGCCAGTCGGCGACCCCATTGAGTTCGCTGGTCTGGCAACCGTTTACGGGACCGCGGGCCCATGTGCGCTCGGGTCGGTCAAGACCAACTTCGGCCACGGTCAATCCGCCTCCGGCGTGGTTGGGTTGATGAAGGCCGTCCTGTCGCTGCAACACGCGACGATTCCCAAGAATCTGCACTTCACGGCGATGCCCGACGAGATGGCGCGGATCGAGACCAAGCTCTTCGTTCCCGAGGACGCCACGCCGTGGCCGGCCCACGGTGACCATCCCCGCCGCGCGGCGGTGTCGTCGTACGGGCTGTCCGGCACCAACGTGCACGCCGTCCTCGAGCAAGCGCCTACCGGTCAGCCGGTACGCGTCGTCGACTCGACGACGACCCCGGCACTCGCCGCGGACGCGCCGATGCTCTTCCCGCTGTCCGCCACGTCCGCCGAGGCGCTGCGGGCCAGTGCAGGCAGGCTCGCCGACTGGGTCGAGGGTCGCGATGAGGTCGAGGATCCCACGGGCGAACTCGCCGACCTGGCGTACACGCTGGCGCGACGGCGTGCGCACCGGCCCGTCCGAACCGTCGCGCTCGGCGCGGATCGGGACTCGCTCGTCGCCGCGCTCCGGGAGATCGCCGACGGCGAGACCCCGTACGAGCCCGCCGTCGACAAGGGCCAGCGTGGGCCGGTGTGGGTGTTCTCCGGTCAGGGTTCGCAGTGGGCGGCCATGGGTGCGGGCCTCCTGGCATCCGAGCCGGCCTTCGCCAAGGCGGTCGCCGAGCTCGAGCCGTTGATCGCCGCGGAGTCCGGTTTCTCCGTGACCGAGGCGATGTCGTCACCCACCGTGGTGACGGGTATCCACGAGGTGCAGCCGACCGTCTTCGCCGTGCAGGTGGCGCTCGCCGCCGCGATGAAGTCCCACGGTGTCACGCCGGGCGCCGTGATCGGCCACTCCATGGGCGAGGTCGCGGCGGCGGTCGTGGCCGAGGCACTGTCCCTGGAAGACGGCGTGAAGGTGATCTGCCGTCGGTCGAAGCTGATGGCCACCATCGCGGGATCCGGCGCAATGGCGTCCGTGGAGTTACCCGCCCAGCAGGTGCTGTCAGAGCTGGCCGCCCGCGGCATCAACGACGTGGTGCTCTCGGTGGTCGCATCGCCGCAGTCCGCGGTGGTCGGGGGCGCCAAGGACTCGGTGCGCGCGCTGGCAGCCGAATGGGAGGCGCGCGGTGTCATGGCGCGCGAGGTGGCGGTGGACGTCGCATCCCACTCTCCGCAGGTGGACTCGATCCTGGACGACCTGACCGACGCCCTGGCGGACATCTCGCCGAGCGAGCCGACGGTGCCGTACTACTCGGCGACGCTCTACGACCCGCGTGATCCTGCGGACTTCGACGGCTACTACTGGGCGGACAACCTGCGCCACGCCGTCCGCTTCGCCGCCGCCGTGCAGGCTGCCCTCGAAGACGGCTTCCGCGTCTTCGGGGAACTGTCGCCGCACCCGCTGCTGACCTACGCGGTGGACCAGAACGCCCGCAGCCTCGACGTGCGCCTCGCGGCGCTGGCAAGCATGCGGCGTGATCAGCAGCTGCCGCATGGGCTCCTGGGTTTCGTCGGCGCCCTGCACAGTGCGGGTGCCGCCCTCGACCTGGCCGCACTCTGGCCGGGCGGTGCGCTGGTCGACGCCCCACTGCCGACCTGGACCCACCCGCGCCTGATCCTGACCAGGGACGGGCAGGAGCAGGGCACCTCGACGCTGGCCGTGCATCCGCTCCTGGGAGCTCACGTCCGGCTGCCGGAGGAGCCCGAACGGCACGTGTGGCAATCCGACGTCGGCACGGAGGCACAGCCTTGGCTCGGTGACCACCGAGTGCACGGTGTCGCAGCGCTCCCCGGCGCCGCCTACTGCGAGATGGCGCTGGCGGCGGCACGGACGGTGATCGGCGACGCGGCCGAGGCCCGTGACCTCGTGTTCGAGGAATTGTTACTGCTGGAGGAGCAGACCCCGGTGTCGGCCGTCGCATCGGTGACCGCCGACGGGGTCGCCGACTTCCAGGTCACGACCCGCCAGGATGGCCAGGAGATCCGGCGCGCCACCGCGGTGCTGCACGCGATCGACGACGAGCCCGCCTCTGCCACCCGTGACGTGGCCGAGCTGCTGGCCGCCCACCCCGTCGAGCTCGACGGGGCCGAGCTGCGCGAGTGGTATGACGTCAGGGGCATCCAGTACGGGTCGGCGTTCGCCGGCTTGACCAAGGTGCACGCGACCGAGGGCCACGGCGGATCCGTGTTCGCGGAGGTGGCGCTACCTGGCTCGATCCGATCGCAGCAGGGCGCGTACGGGATCCATCCCGCGCTCCTGGACGTCTGCTTCCAGGCCGTTGGTGCCCACCCGGAGCTGCATGCCGACGACACCGGCACGCTGATGTTGCCGCTGGGCGTGCGCCGGCTGCGTGCGCACGCCTCGACGCGTAATGCCCACTACTGCTACGTGCAGCTGGTGAGCGCCGACGCCGGCTCGGTCGAGGTGGACATCGAGGTCCTCGACGACCTCGGTGCCGTCCTGTTCACGGTGAGCGGTCTCCGGCTGGGCACCGGGGTCTCCGAGGAGGGCCAGCGCGAGCGACGCCTCAACGACCGGCTGCTGACCATCGACTGGCGTCGTCAGGAGGCCCCGGCCACCGACGTCGTCGGGAGCGGGCACTGGTTGCTGATCAGCACGTCTGACGAGTCCGACATGTTCGCTCACGAACTCGCGGACGTCCTCAAGGCGGGCGAGGCGGACGTGACCACCATGACGTGGAGCGTCCAGGCCGATCACTCGGTCCAGGCCGAGCTCCTGCGGCAGTCGCTGGCAGCGCGCCCGAGCGTGGGCGTGGTCGTGGTGGAGGATCCGCGCCGCACCGACGGCGACGTGGTGAGCGAGGGTGCCGATCACGTCCGGCACCTGGTGCGCATCAGCAAGGTGCTTCCGGACGTGCCCGGCGAGCCGCCCCGACTGTTCGTCCTCACCAGGGGAGCGCAGACCGTGCTCCCAGACGAGGTGCCAAACTTGGCCCAGGGTGGTCTGCGTGGCCTGATCCGCGTCATCGGCATGGAGCAGCCGCGGATGCGACCCACCCAGATCGACGTCGACGACGCAACGGACGTCAGGCTGGTGGGTGCCGAGTTGCTCTCGTCCACCGACGAGGACGAGACGGCGTGGCGGGACGGGCAGTACTACACCGCCCGCCTGAACGTCACCCCGTTGCAAGCCGACGAACGCCATACGACCGTGGTACGACCCGAACGGGATGGAATGCGGTTGCAGATCCGTACCCCGGGTGATCTGCAATCGGCGGAACTCGTTTCCTACGAACGCATCCCACCGGGTCCCGGCCAGATCGAAGTAGCGGTGTCGGCGTCCAACCTCAACTTCGCCGACGTCCTCATCGCCTACGGCCGCTACCCGTCCTTCGAAGGACGGATGCCTCAGCTCGGCGCGGACTTCGCCGGTGTGGTGACCGCCGTGGGCGCGGGGGTGACCAATCACCAAATCGGTGACCGCGTCGCGGGTATCTCGGCGACCGGTGCGTGGTGCACGTTCGTCACCTGCGATGCCAACCTCGCGGTCAGGATCCCCGGAGATCTGACCGACGGCACGGCGGCGGCGGTGCCCAGTGCCCACGCCACCGCGTGGTACTCGCTACACAACCTGGCCAGGATCGCACCGGGTGACAAGGTGCTGATCCACTCGGCGACGGGCGGCGTCGGGCAGGCCGCGGTGGCCATCGCGCGCGCGGCCGGTGCCGAGATCTACGCCACCGCCGGAAGCCCGGATCGTCGGAAGATGTTGTCCGACATGGGAATTGCCCATGTATACGACTCACGCACCACCGAGTTCGCCGATCAGATTCGGCGTGACACCGACGGCTACGGTGTCGACGTCGTGCTGAACTCCCTTCCTGGCGCGGCTCAACGCGCCGGACTGGAACTGCTGACCTTCGGCGGCCGGTTCGTCGAGATCGGCAAGCGCGACATCTACGGCGACACCAAGATGGGCCTGTTCCCCTTCCGACGGAACCTGTCCTTCTATGCCGTGGACCTCGCGTTGCTGACGTTGGTCACCCCGGACACCCTGCGAAGTCTCCTCGAGGTGATCTACCAGCAGATCGCCGACGGTGTGCTTCCGCTTCCGCAGACCACGCACTACCCACTGTCCGACGGCGCCAACGCCATTCGAGCCATGGGTGCGGCCGAACACACCGGGAAGCTGGTGCTCGACGTGCCTCGCTCGGGACAGTTCGCGGCCGTCGTGCCCGCCGAGCGCGCGCCCGCGTTCCGTGGGGAGGGGGCGTACGTCGTCACCGGCGGACTGGGTGGTCTCGGTTTGTTCCTGGCCGAGAAGATGGCAGCGGCAGGTTGCGGCCGGATCGTCCTCAACGGTCGATCGGCGCCGAAGCCGGAGACCTTGCGCGCGATCGAGCGGCTGCGGCGGGCGGGCACCGAGGTCGAGATCGAACTCGGAGACGTCTCGGAGCCGGGAACGGCAACCCGCCTCGTCACCGTCGCGACCGCGACCGGAATGCCACTGCGGGGTGTGCTCCACGCCGCCGCAGTGATCGAGGATGCGACGCTGGCCAACATCACCGACGATCTCATCGACCGTGATTGGGCACCAAAGGTGATGGGCGCATGGCGTCTTCACGAAGCCACCGCCACGGCATCGCTGGACTGGTTCTGTTCGTTCTCGTCGGCCGCCGCGATGGTCGGTTCGCCGGGTCAGGGCGCCTACGCGGCCGCCAACAGCTGGGTGGATTCCTTCGCACGGTGGCGCCGCGCGCAGGGCCTGCCGGCTCAGGTGGTGGCGTGGGGGGCGTGGGCCCAGATCGGCGCCGGCCAAGCCATGGCCGACAACGACGGGATGGCCATCGCCCCCGAGGACGGGGCCTACGCGTTCGACGCACTGATGCGTCATACGCGGGTGTACTCCGGCTACGCCCCGGTGGCGGGGGCCGCGTGGCTGACCGCGTTCGCCCAGACCAGCCCGTTCGCGGAGGCCTTCGCGGCCATGGGTCAAGACCGTTCCGGGACCAGCGAGTTCCTCGAGGAACTGCGGTTGCTCGCCAGGGCAGAGTGGCCCGCACGCGTGCGACGGTTGATCTCCGAGGAGATGAGCCTGATCTTGCGGCGGTCGGTCGACGCGGACCGACCACTGTCGGAATATGGCCTAGACTCACTCGGCACGCTGGAACTGCGCACGCGCCTGGAGTCCGAGACCGGCGTTCGGATCGGTTCCACGGACGTCACCACGGTGCGCGCCCTCGCCGAACGGCTCTGCGAGATGATGGCCGTCGACCTCGACGTCGACGCCGCCGTACCGGCGGCGTCATGAGAAACGGATCAGCGCCAATGATGTCGCCCACCGATGTACCAAGAGCGGGGGAGATATAGTGGTTGCGATCAAGGCGATCCACGACTGGAACGGAACGTCGGGGTGTGTGGTGTCATGGCACCCCTCGCCCGTCAGCCGCGTAAAGGTACGCAACGCCCCGGTGAGCAACGTGCCGCCGAGTTACCAACAGGCCCAACACATCCGCGGGTATCTCACGCACGAGTCCATGGGCAGCGACATGGCCCGGTTGAACATCCCGGCGTGGGACATGCCCGGCCAGTGCGACGTTCGGGCGATGACCCACGTCGTGAACGCCTACCTCCGCAGGCACGACACGTACCACAGCTGGTTCGAGATGACCGATTCCGGCGAGATCGTGCGGCACACCGTCGACAATCCACGGGACATCGCCTTCGTGCCCACCAAGCACGGTGAGATGACGGCGACGGAATGGCGCGAGCACGTGCTCTCCACACCGGATCCGCTGCAGTGGGATTGCTTCTCGTTCGGCGTCATTCAGCGCGCCGACCACTTCACCTTCTACATCAGCGTCGACCACGTGCACACCGACGCGATGTTCATGGGTGTGGTGCTGTTGGAGATCCACATGATGTACGCCGCGCTTGCCAGCGGTGGCGCTCCGATTCCGTTGCCTGCCGCCGGAAGCTATGACGAATACTGCGTGCGCCAGCACGACTTCCTCTCGTCGCTGACGCTCGAGACGCCCGCGGTGCAGGAGTGGGTCGACTTCGCCCGGTGCAACGACGGGACCATGCCGCAGTTCCCGATGCCGCTGGGTGACCCGCCGTGGTCGACCACCGGCGACCTGGTCACGGTGCGGTTGATGGACAAGCCGCAGTCCGATCGATTCGAAGCGGCGTGCACCGCGGCCGGGGCGCGCTTCATCGGCGGCGTGTTCGCCTGCGCGGCAATGGCGCAACACGCGGTGACCGGGTCGACTGACTACCACGTCATCACCCCGACGACCACACGCCAGACTCCCGAGGAGTTTCAGACCACGGGTTGGTTCACCGGCGTGGTGCCCGTCTCCGTGTCGGTGGACCCGGCGTCCTTCGCAGCGACCGCCAAGGCGGCGCAGGTTTCGTTCGACGGTCGGATGCCCTTGGGGCCGATCCCGTTCGACCGAGTGCTGGAGTTGGCCGACGAATCAGTGGGGCTGCGCAAACCAGCCCCGGGTGTCCCAATGGTGTCGTATCTCGATGCGGGTCTGCCGCCGCTGTCCGCGAGCATCATCGCGGAGTGGGAACGGATGAACGGCAAGGTCTACAGCGACGCTCGGTCGGCCTACCAGATCGGGATCTGGGTCAATCGGAGCGAGCGCGAGACGTCGGTCACCGTGGCCTTCCCGAACAACCCCATCGCCCGTGAGTCGATCGACCGGTACCTCGCAGCGATGACGGCGGCTTATCTCGGCGTGGCCGAGGGTGTCACGACGGCACCCGCCCGTGCTCACGTGCGGCATGGGGAGGCGCTGCGCCGCAACGCCGTTCGCGATCTCGAGCCGCTGTTGCCGATGGCCAAGGGCTGAGCCACCGTGTCGAGGGCCCGGCCGCGGACCGAGCACCGGCTGGACTACGTCGACCAGGCGTTGTTCCTGGGCCTGCGTGCCACCGGGCAGGCGGCCGCCATGCAGATGGTGTGGGTCTACGAGCACTCGATGGACTGGGACGAGATCCGGCGTTTCCACCGGGACTTCGGCTACGGGCTGGCGGGCCGACTGATCGAACCGTCGGTGCTGCCCTTCGGTAGGCACCGCTGGGTGTCGTCCCTGGGTCCCGCAGCGCCACTCGAGATCGAATCCGAACCCCGGCCACGTGCGGCGCTCAGCGACTGGCTCGACGAGGTCGCGCAGCGTCCGAGCGATCCGGAATTCGGTCCGGGGTGGCGGATGGGCGTCCTGCCGATGACCGACGGATCGACGGCGGTGACCCTGGTCGGGTCGCACTGTCTGGCCGATGGCGGCGCAGCGCTGCTGACGGTGTTCGAGGCGGTTCAGGGGTCTCGACGCGACCTCGGGTATCCGCCACCGCGGTCGAGGACGAGGCGCCAGGCGTTGGTCGGCGACGGGCGGCAGACACTGAGCGACCTACCCGAACTCGGTCGCACCATCGTCGCGGCCGCCAAGTTTCTGCGGGCCAAGCGCCGTCACTCGAAGACGGCACCGAAACCTGCACCGAAACCGGCGAGAGCCCGGCGTGTGACGAACCCGGACGAGACGGTGGTCGTGCCCGCCATCTCGGCGTTCATCGACCTCGCGGAGTGGGACCGTCGGGCGAAAGAGCTTGGGGGCAACACCCATTCGTTGCAGGCGGGGCTGGCGGCCAGATTGGCCGTACGGCAGGGCCGCGCGCTCGCCGACGACGGAACGGTCGGCCTGATCGTCCCCATCAACGACCGCACCCTGGAGGACACCAGGGCCAACGCGGTCACGTTGGCCTACGTCCGCGTCGATCCGACGCACGTCGCGAAGGACTTGTCGGATACCCGCGTCGCGGTGCGGGATGCCCTCAAGGTCATGCGCGAACAGCCGGACGAGGCGATGCGCCTCATGGCGCTGACCCCGTTCATCCCCAAGGTGGCGGTCAGACACACGGCCGATCTGGCCTTCGGGTTCACCGACCAGCCGGTGTCGTGTTCCAACGTCGGCGATCTGCCCGTCGAGGTCGCCTGTCCCGGTGGCGCACCGGCCCAGCAGGTGATGCTGCGCGGCATCGACCGGCACATCACCCGCAAGGTGCTCGAGGAACGAAGTGGTCTGCTGACCGTCGTGTCCGGTCGGGTCGACGGCAAGGTCACCATCACCGTCGTCGGCTATCAGCCCGGCATGGAGAACACGAAGGCCGCTCTGCGGGAGCGGCTGGCCGGCGTCCTCGAGGAGTTCGAGCTCACCGCGGTGATCGTGTGAGCGACCGGTTGGCGTTCATCGACCAGGCGACGTTCCTGTCGCTACGCGCTAGCGGCCGCGCCCAACTCGTCCAATACGTCTGGGTGTACACACATCCGGTCGACATGGCCGCGCTGCGGCGCTTTCACCACGACATCGGGCACGGGTTCGCCGGACGGCTGATCGAGCCGTCGGCGCTGCCCTTCGGCCGCCACCGATGGGTTGCGGCATCCGGGCCCGCCACGCCTTTCGACGTCGCCGAGATGCGGCCGCCGAGCGCACTCGGCACCTGGATCGAGGAACGCTCCCAGCTGCCCGTGGATCCGATTCACGGACCGGGATGGCATCTCGGGGTGTTGCCGATGACCGATGGCACGACTGCGGTGACCCTGGTGGCGTCGCACTGTCTGCTCGACCACGGCGCGTCGGTACGAACCCTCACCGACGCGGTCAACGGTGTGCGACGCGACTTCGGTTACGGCCCAGCACGATCGCGCACGCGACTCGCGGCCATGGTCTCCGACACTCGGCAGATGGTGCGGGATCTGCCGGAACTCGGCCGCACCGTGGTGACCGCCGCGAAGTTCGCCTATCGCAGCCGCCGGGAGATCTCGTCGTCGCGCGGATCGCGCCGCGCCGAGAGCCACGGCGTGGACGCCCCACTGGTATTACCGGCCGTATCGGCCATCGTCGACGTGCGGGACTGGGACGAGCGCGCCAGCGAATTGAGTGGCAACGGTTACTCACTACTGGCCGGGTTCGCAGCGCGATTGGGCCAACGGCTGGGGCGCGTGCGCGCCGGCGATGGCGCAGTTACCCTGCTGATCGCGTTGAGCGATCGCGGCGGGGATGAGGATGAGCGCGGCAACGCCATGAAGATCGCCACGGCGATCGTCGATCCCGGCCCGGTGACGAGTGATCTGACCGCCGCGCGCGCAGCCGTCAAGGACGCTCTGACCAGTCTGCGAACCGGCCCGGACGAGCGGCATGCGCTCCTTCCCATCACTCCGTTCGTTCCGGTCAGGGCTGTTCGGCGCACGGCGGACGTCATCTTTGGCGACCTTCCGGTGTCGTGCTCGAATCTCGGTGACGTACCGTCCGAGATGGCTCGCGCGGACGGGACCGAGGCCGAGTACATGCTGTTCCGACCGGTCGACCAGGGCGTGACGCGCACCGCCCTAGAGCAGGCCGGGGGACAGCTGGTAGTGGCGGCAGGACGCATTGGCGGAAGCGTCTCCATCGGCGTCGTCGGCTACGAGGTGGGCGCCGAGAACACCCGGGAGTGGCTCGCCGACAGGGTGGTTCGCACTCTGGCCGACGTCGGTGTCAAGGGCACCATCATCTAGCCTGCGGACACGCGTCCTCGCTTGGCCGCTTCCTCGAGGAGGTCGGCCGCCATCGAGACGCTCTGCGCTGGAGACGTCATTCGTGTCCCTGCGACGCGTGCGCGCTCCCGGTACTCCGGGGTGAGGGCGGTCCGCAGCGCCTTCGTGAGCGATCGCGGCGTTGTTCGTGAGAATCGTTGCGCCACACCGACCTTCATGCGGTTTATCTGCGCGGCCCAGACCGGCTGGTCAGCCGACACCCACAGGACCACGGTCGGCACACCCGCCCGGACCCCGGCGGCCGTCGTGCCCGCGCCGCCATGATGGACCACGGCACGGCACGCCGGGAAGATCTTCGAGTGGTTGACGGCGCCAACGAGTTTGACGCGGTCGTCACGAGGCACGCGGTCCACCTCCCACACGCCCGTGCTGATCAACGCCCGCTCTCCGAGCTCGGCGCACACCGAGGTGATCATGGCGATGGCGTCCTCGGGTGACTCGACCGGCATGCTCCCGAAGCCGAAGTAGACGGGTGGGGGACCGGCCGCCATCCAGTCGGCGAGCTCGCCGTCACCTGGAGTGGAAAGCTCCAGCGACATCGAACCGACCAGCGGACGGATACCCCGCCAGTCCTCACCGAGGCCGGGGAAGAAGAGTTCGTCGTAGGCCTGTATCTCCAGCGCGCCGCCCTCGACGATGCGGCGCACCGCGCGCACGCGTGCGGGTGGCAGCCCGAGGGCGCGCCGCTGGTCGTCCTCGGCGGACTTCAGCACGCGCCAGTGCGCCCACTCCGCCACCGACCAACCGGTGCGCAGCACCGGCGCGGGCAGCCGAACGGGCAACACACGGGTGTTCATTCGGCACGGGAAGTAGTGCAGGGCAGCGAGTGGCACACCGCGTTCCTCGGCGACGTTCGCCGCCACCTCCTGGTAGGTGGTGCCGGTCAGGATGAGGTCGGAGTCCTCCGCCAGGCCGGCCAACGTCTGGCTCATCTCCGCCCACCCGGCGGTGACGTATTCGCGGCTGCGGCGCACGACGGTCATCGGGTTCTGGAGCTTCCACCAGTCGCGGAAGACGTCGGCCTCGAGTTGCTGTTGGGAGTCCACGCCGTAGCCGAGCACGTGGTCTAGCCCGGCCGACTCGACGAAACCAACCAGGTTCGGCGGTACTGCGATTCGCACCTGATGGCCACGCTGAAGGAGTTCCAGGGCGACCGCCGCGCACGGTTCGACGTCACCTCGGGTGCCGTGGACGGCGACGACGTACTTCATCGGCGCCGAAACCGTCGCTTGGTATGAAAACCGTTTGTTTCCAGACGATCAGCCGGACTCGGAACACGCACACACGATTAGAGCACGCGGCCCCCGCGCGCGTGACCGCAAGCATGTCGTTCGGCGCCGGATCGTCTGGCCTCTGGCGATAGCTGGCCGGTGTAGCCTCACATGATGTTCAGCCGCGCCGATATTCGTGGCGTCTCTGTGCACGAGGCGTTCGAATCGTTGGGACGATTCGTCGTTCGGCGTCCCGTCGCGATCATCGCCTTCTGGATCGCCCTGTGCGGTGTGCTGTTCCTCTTGATTAGCCCGCTGTTCGTGGTCGCCCAACAGAACCCGCCGGATCTGCTCCCCAAGGACGCGCCAATCCTGGCTTCCGGCGAACACATGAAGAACGCGTTCAAGGAGGCCGACGGCGGCAACGTCGCCATCGTGGTCCTGTCGAACGAGGCAGGTCTGACCCCCGCCGACGAGGACGTGTACCGGAACCTGGTCGGCGCGCTGCGCGAGGACACGAACAGCGTGAAGTCCACGCAGGACTTCGTCGCCATTCCCGAACTGCGCGAAGCCATGACCAGCAAGGACGGCAAGGCCTGGACGCTCCCGATCAGCCTGGCCGGGACGATGGGCTCCGGACCGGGCTCCGAGGCGTACCGGAACGCCCTGGCGATCGTTAAGGACAACACGGAGGGCTCCGCGCTCACCGTCAACATCGTGGGCGCGTCGGCCACCTTCGACGATCTGAACAAGCTCGGTGAACACGACCAGTTCATCATCGAGGTCTCGACGGTCCTCACCATCTTCACGATCCTGGTCATCGTCTACCGCAATCTGGTGGCGATGCTGATGCCGTTGATCACCATCGGCCTATCGATGGGTGTGGCGCAGCAGGTCGTCGCGGGGCTCGGCGAAATTGGCTTGCCGATCGGTCCGCAGACCATCGTGCTCATGACCGGCATGATGATGGGAGCGGGTACCGACTACGCCGTCTTCCTCTTCAGCCGATACCAGGAGTGTCTGCGCAGGGGGATGGCCTCCGACGACGCGGTGGTCTATGCGCTGGCGACGATCGGCGAGGTGATCGCCGGCTCCGCAGCCACCGTCGCGCTGACCTTCATGGGTCTGTCGTTCGCCAGCCTGGGCGTGTTCATCACCGTCGGCCCGTCCCTGTCCGTGACCATCCTCATCGCCGTGCTCGCCGCCATGACCCTGCTACCGGCCCTCATCGTCCTGGCCGGGCGCCGGGGATGGGTCAAACCGCGCAAGGACATCACCGGAAGGTTCTGGCGGACGTCAGCCGTGCGCATCGTGCGCAAGCCCAGGATGTACCTCGCCACTAGCCTGGCCATCCTCCTCGCGCTGGCGGGTTGCGCGACGTTGGTGAAGTACAACTACGACGACCGAAAGAACCTGCCCGACGATGCGCCGAGCAATCTCGGCTACGACGCGCTGACCCAGCACTTCCCCGTCAGCACCACGATGCAGCAGTTCATCCAGGTATATACGCCGGGGGTGGACCTGAGGGCGCCCAAGTCGCTGGCCGATCTGGAGCAGATGGCCGAGCGCATCAGCCAGGTGCCGGGGATCGACATGGTGCGCGGTATCACCAGGCCGAACGGCGAGATGCTCCAGGAGGCGAAGGCCACCTACCAAACCGGCGAGGTGGGCTCCAAGCTGGCCGACGCCTCGGGCCTGATCGCCACGAACGACCAGAACCTGACGCTGCTGAGCGGCGGAACTCGCCAGCTCTCCGACGTCCTCGGCCAGGTCCGCGGCCAGGTCGTCAGCTCCATGGCGGACGTGCGGTCGATGCTCGGCGGTCTCACCGACATGAAGGCGGCCCTGGGCGACGAGGTGACCCTCGACGAACTCGACAAGACGGCCAAGCTCGCGGCCAACATGAACACCGTCGGCGATGCGCTGGGCAGCAGCCTGCAGCAGGTCACCGACGCCTATCGCTCGTCGCAGTCCATGCTCGTCGTCCTCAACGGCAGCGTCGCCTGCAACATCGACCCCGCGTGCGTCGCCTCGCGGACGGAGTTGCAGCGCCGGGTCGACGCCTACAACCCAGACGACATCACCTATCTGGAGGCGCTGAGCCGCGGGTTGAAGGAGACGAAGGGGACCCAGCGGGTCGACGACGTCATCAACAAGGTCGGCAAGCAGCTCGACAAGGCGATCACGGCCGCCCGCGCGATCGGGATCGAGAACCCCCAGGATCTGGACCGCAAACTCAGCGAAGTCAAGGCCGGTGCCGACAAGCTCGCCGACTCCAGTAAGCAGCTCGCCGACGGCGTCCAGTTGTTGGTCGACCAGACGAGGAACATCGGCGGCGGCCTCGACCAGGCCTCGAGCTTCCTGCTCGCCATGAAGCGGGATGCCTCCGATCCGGCGATGTCGGGCTTCTACATCCCGCCCGCCGTGCTCACGCAGAAGGAGTTCAAGAAGGCGGCGCAGCTGTTCGTCTCCGAGGATGGCCATACGGTCAGGTATCTGGTGCAGACCGCGCTCAACCCGTTCGGGGCCGAGGCCATGGATCAGGTCGACCTCATCGTCAAGGCGGCCGAGAGCGCACGGCCCAATACGAGCCTGGCCAACGCCGAAATCACGATGGTCGGTTTCTCGGCCTTCAACAACGACATCCGCAACTACTACGACACCGACCTGACCTACATCATCGTGATGACGTTGATCGTGGTGTTCCTCATTTTGGTGGCACTCTTGCGCGCGGTGGTCGCACCCATTTACTTGGTGCTGTCCGTCGTGCTGTCCTTCGTCTCGGCGATGGGCATTGGTGTGGTGTTCTTTCAATTCATCTTGGGCCAGGATATTTACTGGAGCGTATCGGGAATGGCATTCCTGGTGCTTGTCGCCGTTGGCGCCGATTATAATTTGTTGCTGATATCGCGAATACGCGACGAAGCCAAATACGGCGTCAGTTCGGCGGTCATCAAGACCGTGGGCGCAACGGGCGGCGTGATCACCTCGGCCGGGCTCATCTTCGCCGCGTCGATGCTCGCGCTGACCGTCAGCAGCCTCGCCACCGTCGTCCAATTGGGTTTCGTCATCGGCGTCGGACTCCTGCTGGACACGTTCCTCGTGCGCACGATCACCGTGCCCGCGGTGGCGGTGTTGCTGGGCGACCGGAACTGGTGGCCGTCGAAGACACCCAGGCAGCTCCTGGAGGCCGCTCGGCGGGCCACTGCGCAGCAGCAGAGGGAAGACGACGAGTGGTACGGCGACGGTCAGCACGACGACGAGGGTGACACCGTCCCGATTCTTCGTCGCTCCGACCCAGACCTCGACGACGACGGGGACGCCGACGGCTACGCCACGGCGGTCCGCACCGCGACCCAGGTGAGCGCGGCCTGGCGTGACGACGACTAGTTGAGCCGGATCGACCGTTCGCGGGACTCGAACGGCGTGCGCTGCGGCTGCATGTGCCTGATGTCCTGGATCGCCCTGCGCCCGTACAAACGCCTCAACGCACGTTCCTTGTCGCGATTGGCCCGCAGGAAGTAGCGGTGCTTGCCGAACACCTCGCTGGCGCTGACCTTGTCCAGGTGGTGCAGGAAGGAGCGCTCCGTCACGTAGACGCCGAAGCCGGCATCGGCGACGCGAAGGCACAGGTCGATGTCCGAGCCCCAGGCGAACCTGCCGAAGGTCCGCTCATCGAGACCGCCGACGGACTCCCAGGCAGCTGCCGAGATCGCCAACGCGGTGCCGTCGACGATTGGAACCCGGCGGAAGTAGTCGACCGGTTCGTACTCGTCGACCTCACCCGAGAAGTCCAATGACTGCACCGACCACCAGCCGTCGTACGCGGGGGCCACGACCCCGACCTCGCCGGGCAGTCTGTCATCGAGGAGGCCGGCGAAGAAGTCGCGCGAGAGGCGGGTGTCGTTGTTCAACGTGACGGCGTACTGGTACCCCCGGCGGAACGCCGTACGGAAGCCAAGATTCGAGGCCGCGGCCCAGCCGATGTTCCGCCCCGGTCTGATCACCCATTCATCGGCGATCTTCTCGTAATGGCCGCCATTGTCGATGATCAACAAATCAACGAGATCAGATTCGGCCATGACGTCGGGAAGTACCGCATGCGTCAATTCATTGGATCCGAACGCCGGTATCGTCACCAGGCATTTCTTGGTCACGAACATCACCCCCATGATCGCCTAGAAAATGCGCGTCGAGAAAGACCTTACGCATTCAATTGCAATTGTGCGTGCAATCGGATCTAGGATCCGGATTGTGCCGCGGCGCGGTAGCTGCGCATCGCCAGCGTCCCCACGACGACGCCGATCCCGATGATCCAGGTGAAGGTCCACGCCAGCGGACCCACCGCGAAGCCGTCCCTGGCAAGGGCCTTCATCGCTTCGATCGTTGGTGACATGGGCTGGAACTCCATGAACGGTCTGACCCACGGGGGAACGATGTCCATCGGCGCTACGGCGGAACTCGCGAACACCGCGCCGAGCGAGAACGTGCTGAACCACGTCAGCACGGCGCGGCTCTGGAAGCGCAACGCCACGACGATCACGATCGTGGCGTACACCGAGACCCAGAGCACCGGAATCACGACGAACAGCACCGCTGCGGCCACGCCGGCGTGGAACCGCAAGCCCAGCAGCATGCCGATCGCCGTGATGAGGACGGTGGCGACGAGCGTCCGCGCCGCTTCGGCGAGCAATGTCCCGGTGAGGGCGCTGGCGCGGTGCACGGGCATCATCCAGAAGCGGCTCAATAGGCCGTTGTCCCGCTCGTCGGGGATGGACAGGGCGGCGGCGAGCGCACCGGACATGCCCCCGGCCAGCGCACACATCGCCACGACGATGTCGAGGTTGTCACTGGAGGTGAGCCGGACCATCGACTTGCTCACCAGCATGTAGTAGACGATCAGCAGGATCGTCGGGAACAACAGCGACTGCAACGGCACCAGCGGGTTGCGCCGCCAGCGGGTCAGCAGCCGACTGGCGAACACCACACTCTCTGCGGGCAGCGAATTGGCGCGGGGCGTCACGGCGGTCATCGTGTCCTGCGCTGTCCCTGCAGGGCGAGGTAACCGAAGCCGACGAGCAGACCGACGCACCACACCAGGGTGATCGCCAGGTTCGCGCCCGCGACCTTGCCACTGGCGAAGCCTCGCAGGGTGTCGGTGATCTGGGAGATCGGCTGGTACTCGACGAAGGGCTGCACCCACCCGGGGAACGACTCGACCGGCGCCATTCCCGTCGACAGCAGGACGAGGAGGAGCTGCGGCACCAGGAGCAGCTGGCTCGAGGTATCGGACCGCTTCGCGCGCGTGCCGGTGGCCTCCGCGCCGAACGAGAGGGCCAGTGTCAACACCAGCGCCAGCACGACGAACGCGGCCGCGAAGATTGGGCCCCCCTCCATTCGGAAACCGAATGGGTAGGCGACCGCAAAGGCGGCGATCAGGGCTAGCAACCCCCTGATCAGGCAGTAGCTCATGCGCGCCATCATCGGTGCGTAGACCGAGATGGGGAACGTCCGCAGCCGGACGCCGAACTCCGAGGAGCCTTCGCTGGCGGCCAGGTCGGTCGTGTTGAGGGCGCCGAAGAGCATCGCCTGCACGACGACCGCGGGAAGGACGTACTGCGCGTAGCTGATACCGCCCGTGTCGATCACACTGCGCAGGGCGATGTTGAACCCGACGAAGGTCAGGATGGGTGCGAGTACCGCGAACACCAGGTCGAGGCTCCGAAGGGAAGCCCTGACCTGTCGTTCGGTGAGCGCGACGACAACGGTCATACGGTCAACGTGGGCCCGGTCAAGTGCAGGAACACCTCGTCGAGGGACGGTTTGCGCAGCGAGATGTCCAGCAGCTCGACGTCTAATTCTTCGAGTTTGCGGAAGACGTCCCCGAGCGTGGCGACCCCGTGCGGCGCAGGAACCGAGACGGTGTTGGCGGCCGCGTCGACCTCGGCACCCTCGTACGTGCCGAGGACCGCCGCGACGCGTGCCAGATCCTCGGGATGCAGGGGAGTGACCTGGCAATAGCTGACGCCCATGCGGCGCTTGAGTTCCTCGGCCGTTCCGCTCGCGATCACCCGGCCCGCATCGAGGATGACGATCGAGTCACTCAAGACGTCGGCCTCTTCGAGGTACTGAGTGGTCAGCAGCACGGTCACGTCCTGCGCGGCGAGCGAGGCCACCAGCGACCAGACGTCGCGACGGCTCCGGGGGTCCAGGCCGGTCGTCGGTTCGTCGAGGAACAGCACCTTGGGCGGGACGATGAGTGAGACGGCGATGTCGATGCGCCGACGCATGCCGCCCGAATAGGTCGACACCTCACGGTTCGCGGCGCCGACGAGATCGAAGCGTTCGATGAGTTCGTCGGCCCGGCCACCGGCCTGCTTGCGCTTCATACCGCGCAACCGAGCGAACAGCACCAGGTTCTCACGCCCGGTGAGACCCAAGTCCAGGGCAGCGTCCTGCCCGGTGACCCCAATGCTCTCCCGTACCTGTGCGGCGTCGGTGACTACGTCGTAGCCGGCGACGGTCGCCCTGCCAGACGTGGGTTCGAGCAACGTGGACAGGATCTTGACGATGGTGGTCTTGCCCGCGCCGTTGTGTCCGAGTAGCCCACACACCGTGCCCGTGGGAACGGTGAAGCTGACGTCGCGCAGGGCCGGCAACGGACCGAACGTCTTGGCAATCCCTTCGACCTCGATCACGGCGCACACGTTACCGTTCGGACGTTGCGCCGAGATCTCGCGCTACCTCTGATGTTTCGGTGGTTGTGTTGCAACGGGTAGAGTCGCCGCCTAATACGGAGGAGGCGAACGCGCGTGGGACCCGAAACATGATCTCCTTCGTCATCCCGACGCTGAACGAAGTCAAGACGATCGAACAGACCCTGCAATCGTTGGCCCTGTTCTCCGGCGCCCACGAGATCGTGGTCTCCGACGGGAACAGTCACGACGGAACCGTCGAGTTGTGCCGCATGTACACCGATGCGGTGGTGGTCTACGACGAGCCCGCGAAGCAGACCATCGCCATGGCCAGGAACATGGGTGCGGCTGCGGCGCAGGGGGATTACCTGGTGTTCGTCGACGCCGACGTGGTGATCCCCGACATCGACGCATTCTTCTCGACCGCGCAGCGGGAGTTCGCCATCAGGCCCGACCTGGTGGCGCTGACTTGCAAGTACAGGGTGTTCCCGGAGGTCAGCACTTTCGGTGACCGATACGTCTTCACGATGCTCGGCGTCCAACTCTTCTTGCAGAACAACGTGTTCGGGATCGGTGGCGCAGGTGGCGAGTTTCAGATGATCGCCGCCGACGCCTTCAAGAGGGTCGGCGGATTCAACGAGCGGCTTGCCGCCGCCGAGGACATGGACCTGTTCCGCCGGCTGTCCAAGACGGGCAGAACTCGTTTCGTCAACGGCCTGACCGTCTTCCATACCGGCCGGCGAGCACACGCCGTGGGTTGGCCGAAACTTTTGGCGAGCTGGTTCTCCAATTCCATGACCGTGTTCTTCTTCAAGCGGTCGGCCAGCAAGGAGTGGAAGCAAATCCGCTAGTTGTCGGGCGGCCACGGTCAGGCGTCCAGCCGGCTGAACCGGCCCTGACTGTACTGCTCGACGCAGGCCTGCCTGCGGATCTTGCCGCTCGTGGTGATCGGAATCGACCCGCGCGCCACCAGGACCAGATCGGCTGCGCTGATCCCGTGAGCCTGCGAGATGGCCGATGTGACTTCACTCTTCACGTTGGCCAGCTTCACGGAAGTCTCCTCCGGAGTGGCCCGCTCCTTGACCTCGATGATCGCCACCAGTTGTTCGGTGGCGTCGTCGTCGACCGAGATCGCCGCGACGCGGCCACCCGACACCGCGCTGACGGTCGCCTCGATGTCATCGGGGTAGTGATTGCGCCCGCGGACGATCAACAGGTCCTTGATCCGCCCGACGATGAAGAGTTCGTCATCCGAGAAGAATCCGAGATCGCCTGTGCGGAGCCACATTTCACTGGGTATCTCATCGCTGGGATTGGCGATGACACCTCGGTAGGTGTGCTCGGTCTCGTCCGGCTTGTTCCAGTAGCCCGCGCACACGTTGTCACCGTGCACCCAGATCTCGCCGATCCGCCCGGCCGGGGCCTCGAGCCGGGTCTCGGGGTCCACGATGCGTACGCGGGGCGATTCCGGCATGCCGTAGCTGATCAGGGACGTTCCGGTAGTGCTGCGCTTGGCCATGCCCGCGGTGAGCTTCTCGGTGTCGAACGCGACGACCGAGGGTGGTTCGCCGGGTTCGCGGGTCGCGACGAACAGCGTCGCCTCGGCGAGACCGAACGACGGTCGGATGACCTTCGCCGGAAAGTTGAACTTGGCGAATCGCTGCGAGAAGCGCTTCACCGAAACCGGTTGCACGCGTTCGGCACCGCAGATGATCGCCAGTACGTCGCCGAGGTCGAGCCCGGCCAGGTCGTCGTCGGTGGTCCGCGCCGCGGCGAGGTCCAGGGCGAAGTTGGGGGCCGCCGTCAACGCGCGTGTTCGCCGAGCAAGCTGCTGCAGCCACCGCGCGGGACGCTGGAGGAAGGCAATGGGGCTCATCACGACCGAGTGCCAGCCCCCGAGAATGGGCGCACAGATGCCGAGTATCAATCCCATGTCGTGATAGAAGGGCAGCCAGGACACCACCGTCGTGCCCGGCGGACCCACCTTGCCGTAATCGCTGAGGAGGGCCGCCACCTGCTGTTCGAAGTTCGCGAACAGATTGCGCTGGGACACCATGACCCCGGCCGGCGTCCTGGTCGACCCGGACGTGTACTGCAGATACGCGGTAGCCGGCGACGTCTCGCGTCGTGCGGTGGACCGGCGGCGCACGGTCAGGTCCAGCCGGTCGATCTCGAGAACCACCGGTACGGCGCCGCCATCCTGTGCCACGGCATAGGGGGCCACCGCGGCTGCGGTCTCGCTGGTGGTCAGGATCACCGTCGGAAGGGCGTCGCGAACTACCGCGGCCACTCGCTCGTCATGCGCGCCCATGGTCGGCGTCGACAACGGCACGGCGATCACGTTCGCTTCGAACGACGCCAGGAAGCCCAGGATGTACGACATGTTCTGCGGTGCCAGGATCACGGCCCGGTCCCCGATTTGCGCATGCTCGCGAATCTCGGCGGCCAGGGCCACTACTCGCTGCTGCAGCTGCGACCAGGTGAGGGTCTCCTCGACGCCGTCCCAGTCCGCGTCGTAGTCGACGAACGTGAAGGCGGGGTCATTCGGTTGCAGGCTCGCCCGCTCGCGAAGGATCGCGGGGATCGACGAGTCCAGCATGGAGGCCCTTTCTGACAGGCGACGAAACGTCTGGGTCGAGCTTAGGGAACGTGACCACGCAATGCGAAATGTAGTGAGAATGACTATGGCACAGCCGGTTAGCCGCCTTGACCTCAATCAGCCAATTTCGTGGCCTGTGAGGGTACCTCGCAAATCAGTTGTCGTTCACCACAGTTCGATACCTTTTGGCTGAAATGTGTCTCAACAGCTGGTGGCAATGCCCTGAGCTGTCATTCTCTGCCGCAGACGCGGGGTCGCAGCCCGGCGATGGGCGAGAGGCTGTGGTTGCCAGCAGGCAACGTGGTTCATCTTCGCATCTTCGCCAACCGATCGTCGCGTCGCGCATGGTAGCGGTCAGCTAAGCCATGCCGCTGGTGTGATCCAGCTACCGGTCGGATGACGTCGTTAGCGGGTCGCCTTACTGAACCACTTGGTCTTGATGCGCCACGAATACGCCGACATCACCGCGAACCCGGCACCGCACATACAGGCGAAGAACCACACCAGGTTGCCGCTCTCGACCGGCTGCAGTGACGGCACCCAGGAGGTGACGATCCGGATGGCACAGGCGAGCATGCCGCTGATCGACGCCGCCAGGTAGACGTTGGCCACCGTGCGGGAGCGGGGATCCTTCCGCAGCACCAGAAGTGCCCGGGACCCATAGCCGAGCAGGTAGATCAGCATGCCGCAGAGCAGCGTCCAGTAGGCGGCCAGCCAGAAGTCGGTATGGAGTTCGAAGAAGTCCGGGCTGTAGATCTTTGCGCCGTTGCCCAGCGAGAAGGCCGCGAGGAGCAATGGGATGCACAGCGTCGCGGGGCGCTCGACGTACTGCTTGAAGGTGCTTTGCAGCGCATGATCGTCCTGCAGTCGACCCAGCGCGTTGTACACGATCGCCGACGCCGCCACCACGTACATGTCGTGGCCGATGTAGTCCTCGAGGTTCCACATTCCCGTCAGCGAGTGCAGCCAGTGGCCCAGGGTCTCCGAGGCCAGCGGCGACATCAGCAGGACCGTGGCGCCCTGGAGCGCGATGTTGAGCGTGGCGGCAACTTCCCAGCGGCACGACCAGGTCACACGGCGAATCCAAAGACTCCACGCGATGCACGCAAGCGTGACGGTGATGAGGATTGCCAAACCCATGAGATCGCCTTCGAGCTAAGTTTCAGTCAGCAAATTCTGCGTCTACAGCGGGGGAGCGTCGGGACGCGGCGTGAGGTCGCGGAGGCGCGGTCGGTGGACCGTGCGCCGCTTCTTAGCCGCTTCGGCGATGGTCATCACCGAGACCGGCGCCGACTCCACGTAACTCCAGACCTCTTCGCGGCTCATCAATCCGAAGCGCACCTGCAGATCGGGGTAGCTGAGAGCGAACCGGTCGGCCACCAACCGCATCTCCTCGGCGTTCGGGTAGTCGGCCTCCTTGACGCGGCGGTAGTAGGTGCTGCTGGAGGTGCCAAGGGCGTCGTAGATCGCCTTGGCCTCGACTTCGCCGTCGAGAAGGTAGTCCAGCAGCGCCTTTAGCTGCCGTCCGTTTTCATCAGTCCGTGGCACACGGCCAGCTTAGCTGGTCCTCCCCGCCTTGGGCACTGTCGACCGCAAATAGGATGGCGCTCGACTAATTGACATGGTCGTCACGGTTTTGGCAGATGTGTCCCATTTTTGGGACTGTCCTGTAGCCTTCGATCATGATGCGCGCAAACTTGCAGCTGACCGATTACGACGCCGAGGGCCGCCCTCGAGTCGAGGACCTGGAATTGGTTCCCGCGCCCCTCTCACCACTGTTGACCATGGAACTCGACGGCGCCGTCGAGGTGCTGGGGCTAACGAGCGAGGAAATTCTGCTCGGCGCCCTGGGCCGGGCGATCGAGCGGACGATCGGTAGCGGTCAGGTGACGGTCGACGTCCCCGGCTACGGCGCTCGCGTGCACCCGCTGACGGTGCAGTGCGCGGCTCCCAGGCAGATCGACGCCGACGGGATGCTCACGAGCGCGCATCACGCCCTCGCCGAGCTGGCCGTCCGTCGGATGGTGCACGGCGTTCCCGACGATCCGCGGCCGCAGCCGGTGTCCGATGTCCTCTTCGCCTCGGGTGACACCGCGGTCACGCGGCCGTACCTGGGCCATCTCCTCGAGCTCAGGGCCTACTGCGACCAAGACGTCATGGCGCTGGACTGGTGGTTCGACGCCCGCAGCTTCGAGTCCTACACGGTGGCCGAGCTGGCCGAACAGTTCCCGCTGGCGTTGATCGAGCTGACCTCCGAGGCCACCCCGCCCGTCCAGTACGCACCGAAGCTGGCGGTGGCTCACTAGCGTTTGGTCCGCCGGCCGGCGCAGGGCTTAGAATTCTGCGCACAGGCATCGATCCGGCCATCACCGGGGAGCCTTCGGAAGAACGGTGTCGCGATCTCCCTCGCACGCACCTAGTAGACCCGAACGGGTGGGCCCGTCATCGCCCACATCGAGCGGCGTACGTCATGTGCGCAAGCGGGGTGGTACCGCGGTGTTCGCGCACGAGCGCAACGTCGTCCCCGTGCCTTGTCGACCAGGCACAGGAGACGAACACAGGTGACGGCGTACCCCCGACCGGCGAGTGGCTCGCCGAGTTTTCCCGACCTCGAGCTCGACGTCCTGGACTACTGGGACCGCGATGACACGTTCCGCGCCAGTATCGAGCAACGTGAGGGTGCGCCGGAGTACGTCTTCTATGACGGGCCGCCGTTCGCGAACGGGCTGCCGCACTACGGTCATCTCCTGACCGGTTACGTCAAGGACATCGTCCCGCGCTACCAGACGATGCGCGGCCACAAGGTGGAGCGCCGGTTCGGCTGGGACACCCACGGCCTTCCGGCGGAGCTGGAGGCTCAACGTCAACTCGGCATCACCGAGAAGGCGCAGATCGAAGAACTCGGCATCGACGAGTTCAACGAGGCGTGCCGCGCGTCGGTGATGAAGTACTCCGAGGAGTGGCGGGACTACGTGACCCGTCAAGCCCGGTGGGTCGACTTCGACAACGACTACAAGACCTTGGACCTCGGCTTCATGGAGTCGGTGCTGTGGGCCTTCAAACAGCTGTGGGAGAAGGGCCTGGCCTACGAGGGCAATCGCGTTCTGCCGTACTGCTGGAACGACGAGACCCCGCTGTCCAGCCATGAACTGCGGATGGACGACGACGTCTACCAGAACCGGCAGGACCCCGCGGTCACCGTGGGGTTCCGCATCACCGCCGAGGGAGCTCTGGCGGGCGCCCACCTGCTGGTGTGGACGACGACGCCGTGGACGTTGCCGTCGAATCAGGCCGTGGCCGTCAACCCGGAGGTGACCTACGTTCTCGTGGAGGGGTCCGACGGGACGCGTTACGTCCTTGCCGAGCCCCGGCTTTCGGCGTACGCCCGGGAATTGGGTGAGTCACCGACGGTGCTCGATTCCTACCCCGGCCGGGACCTGCTCGGCCTGCGGTACCTTCCGCCATTCTCCTACTTCATGGACTCGCCCAACGCCTTTCGCGTGCTGCCGGGGGACTTCGTCACCACCGAGGACGGCACCGGCATCGTGCACATGGCGCCCGCCTACGGTGAGGACGACAAGGCCACCGCCGATGCGGCCGACATCGAGGCGGTCACGCCGGTCGACTCCAAGGGCAGGTTCGACGCCACGGTGCCGGACTACACGGGGCAACTCGTCTTCGACGCCAACCCACAGATCATCCGCGACCTGAAGAACCAGTCGGGCCCCGCCGCCGCGAACGGGGCGATCCTGCTACGGCACGAGACCTACGATCACTCCTACCCGCACTGCTGGCGGTGCCGGAACCCGTTGATCTATCGGGCGGTGTCGTCGTGGTTCATCAAGGTCACCGCGTTCCGCGACCGGATGGTCGAGCTCAATCAGCAGATCACGTGGTACCCGGAGCACGTCAAGGACGGCCAGTTCGGCAAGTGGCTGTCGAATGCCCGGGATTGGTCGATCTCGCGAAACCGGTACTGGGGCAGCCCGATTCCGGTGTGGAAGTCCGATGACCCGACGTATCCCCGGGTCGACGTCTACGGCAGCCTCGACGAGCTGGAACGCGACTTCGGGGTACGCCCGGAGGATCTGCACCGCCCGTACATCGACGAGCTGACGCGGCCCAATCCAGACGATCCCACTGGCACGTCGACCATGCGGCGTATCGAGGACGTGTTCGACGTGTGGTTCGACTCGGGTTCGATGCCCTACGCGCAGGTGCACTATCCGTTCGAGAACGTCGACTGGTTCGAGGGCCACAACCCCGCCGACTTCATCGTGGAGTACATCGGTCAGACCCGGGGCTGGTTCTACCTGTTGCACGTGCTCGCCACGGCGCTGTTCGACCGTCCCGCGTTCCGGACCTGCGTGTCCCACGGCATCGTGCTGGGTAGCGACGGGCAGAAGATGAGCAAGTCGCTGCGCAACTATCCCGACGTCACCGAGGTGTTCGACCGGGACGGCTCGGATGCGATGCGGTGGTTCCTCATGGCGTCGCCGATCCTTCGCGGTGGCAACCTGGTGGTCACCGAGCAGGGCATCCGCGAGGGTGTGCGCCAGGTCTTGCTGCCGTTCTGGAACGCCTACTCCTTCCTCGCGCTGTACGCACCCGAGAAGGGGACCTGGCGCACCGATTCCACCAACGTCCTCGATCGCTACATCCTGGCGAAACTCTCCGTGCTCCGGGACGACCTGACCACGTCGCTGGACGTCTGCGACATCTCGGTCGCCTGCGAACAGTTGCGCCAGTTCACCGACGCCTTGACGAATTGGTATGTGCGACGGTCGCGGTCGCGATTCTGGGATGAGGATCGCGACGCGATCGACACGCTGCACACGGTGCTCGAGGTCACCGCGAGACTGGCGGCTCCGCTGCTACCGCTGATCGCGGAGGTGATCTGGCGGGGTATCACCGACGGTCGGTCGGTGCACCTGACGGATTGGCCGACCGCGGCCGAACTGCCCGCCGATCCCGATCTGGTGACCGCCATGGACCAGGTCCGGGACGTGTGCTCGGTGGCATCGTCGGTGCGCAAGGCCAAGAAGCTGCGCGTGCGCCTGCCCCTCCCGAAACTCACCGTGGCGGTGGAGACTCCGCGAGCCCTCGAACCGTTCGTGGACCTGATCGCCGACGAGTTGAACGTAAAAACCGTCGAGTTGACCGACGACATCGACGCCTACGGACGGTTCGAGCTCGCGGTCAACGCGAAGGTCGCGGGTCCGCGGCTGGGCAAGGACGTCCAGGCCGCAATCAAGGCGGTGAAGGCCGGCGAGGGTGTGGTCAATGCCGATGGCACGCTGACGGCGGGACCCGCCACGTTGCAGCCCGCGGAGTACACCTCGAAACTGGTTGCGGCAGAACCGGAGTGGACGGCCGCGCTACCCGAAGGGGCGGGGCTCGTCGTGCTCGACGGCACGCTCACGCCCGAACTGGAAGCCGAGGGCTGGGCCAAGGATCGCATCCGTGAGCTGCAGGACCTCCGCAAGTCCACCGGCCTGGACGTCTCGGACCGGATCACCGTGACGATGTCGGTGCCGCCGGAGCGCCGAGACTGGGCGACGGCTCACGCCGACCTCATCGCGGGCGAGATCTTGGCCACCGCCTTCGAATTCGGCGAGCCGGTCGACGGTGCCGACATCGGCGACGGCGTACGGGTATCGATCGTCAAGGTCTGACGAGCCGGTCACTCCACCCGCCCGGTGAGCTGCATGTCGGCCATCGCCCGGCGGACCGACTCGTGCAGGGCGGCTCGCGTGTTGGGGCCGCCGACCACCCAGGCGGCGACGGTGACGAAGACCTGGCCGTGGATGCGTCCAGAACCCAGGAAGAGCAGGCCGCCCATGCGGTCGAGGACCTTCGTGGTGATCTTGGGTTCGAGCATCCGCAGCGTGAGGCGGTCGGCTTCGCCGCCGTCGGGCCGGTTGATCTCCGGTGGCAGCTCGCCCAGGTTCGAGCAGCCGATGGGGCTACCGACCTGCTGCACCATGCCCTCGAGTCGGCGGACGAGGAAGGCAGGCGTGAGGGGCACCAGTGCCAACGGCCCGAGCAGTTCGTTCGGTGTCTCGGCCAGTGCCGTCAGGGCCTGCTTGAGGTCCTTGCGGACGGTGGAGAGGTCGGTGGTGACCGTGGCCGGGTCGACGGTCACCGTCGTCGCCGTCAGTGCATTGGCGCGGGTGTCGTCGGGCTCGCGCTCGCTGACCGGTAGCGACACCCGCACCAGCCCTTCGTCATCGACCCGCCCGATGATCTGGCCGAGTCGGGCCCCGAGCCCGACGAACAGTGAATTGCTGCTGCCGCCAAGCTCTCTCGCGCGTCGATCCCAGTGGTCGACGTCGAAGAACACCGCAGCGTTCGGCGCGACTACCTCGCGGTCGTCACGGCGGCGACGTGTACTGCCTCCCGACTTGACCGACGTGGACAGACCCTCGCTCTCCGCACGGGCCACGCGTGCGGCGGAGGCGACCGCCTTGGCGATCGCGGGGATTTCGCGCAACGCCTGCCTACCGTCTTCGCGGGCAGCCTGCCGCCGAGTTCGGGAGCCCGGCAGCGGATAGCCGAGATCGCGACGAAGACCCTGCACGGCATCCGAAACCGCATCGATGATGGCCTTGGCATCACCTACGGAGTGCGACACCACCAACGTCAGCGCCGTGCCGCCGCCGCCCAGCGGCTGAACGCCGAGATGCCACGCCGGTCCGTACTGCGGATCGATGGGCAGCCGCAAGCGTTCGTCTGCCCAAGTCCACACGTCGTCGGGTTCGCGGTCCAGCGCCGCGATCTGGACGTCGGGCGGGCCGGGTGCCGTCACCCAGCGGTCCCGGCCGAATGGCAGCACGGATCGCTCGATGCGCCTGCCCAGCAAGCCGAACCCCAGATTGGCGTGGAATCGGCGTACCGCCTCGATGTCGATCGCGCGGTCGTAGATCCAGGTGAACTGGATCAGGGGACCGCGACCAAGTGCCCGCAATGCGAGGAATGAGCCCTGATCGATGTACGCGAGCGTGTTGTCCACGCGCACATGCTAGTTCTCGTCCAGCCAGGCGTCCGTGATGCGAACGATGTCGACGATGCCGTTGGCGAGCAGCCCCGTGATGAACCGCGCAATCGTGCCGCCGATCAGGGGCACGCCCACCTCGACCGTCGCCGTGCCCGCCAGGCGGGTGCCCGGGGGCACGGCGGTCAACAGCACGGCACCGTGTCCGGAGATGGGCGTCCTGAGCGCGTCGACGCCGATCTCACCGCGCAGGCCGCCGTCCTCGTCGGCGAACCACCGTTCGCGCTGCACGATGTCCAGGCCGGCCAGCCGCAGGCGCCGCAGGGGGTCCGGGAGTTGGTCACCACCGAACCGCATCGTCATCGAGACGGTCGTTCGGCCCGCCGAGTCGGTGGTCAGGTAGTCCAGGGTCGGCGACGCGCCCTCGAACGCACGCAGCCGGTCCTGCCAGTAGACCTCACTCTGGAAGGCGAACCGGATCCGCGCCAGGGGGTGCGGCGACTCAGCCGTCAGATCCATCGAGCGGGGCACGCTACGGCAGGTTACCGGCACCCGCGTGACCATGCGTACGGCCCACGCGACTCGGCTTATGGCAAACTACGCGCCATTTCTCGCAGCGGCCAGCAACCGAGATAATCACAGTTCAGCGAAACGAACTGAAAGTCGTCGATAGACGTGCAACGACTTTGGCGACGAAATGGCCCGTCAGATGAACGGAATTCCGGGGGTCAGGTCCGGTGGCGGGGGCAGGCCGAGGGGGTTCAGCGGGTTGATCGACGGCGGCGGTGGCAATTGCGGTGCGGGCAGTGCAGCCAGATTCGGCAACGCTGCCTGAGGTGCCGAGAAACCACCGATCTGCGGTTGCAGGGCCACGTTCAGATTGGGCACCAGGCCGAGGCCGAGGCTGGGCAGGACCACGTCGGGCAGGTTGACGGTGCCGAGTGACGGAATGCCGCCCGACAACCCGCCCAAGCTGCCCAAACCGCCGCCACCACCAGCCAGCGAGGGCGGCGCCGGAAGCGCCTGCAGCTGCTTGCTGATGCCGGCCACCAGGTCGACGCACTGCCTGTTCTCTTCGTCGACGATGGTGCCGTCGGGGCAGTTGAGCCCCTTGGCGCCAGGGCTGCAGGAGTCGCCGACGGCACACTCGTCGGCGTGACCGATCGCCGGAACCACCAGGGCTGAGAACGCCATCGGCGCAAGCGTCATGGTCGCACCAGATGCCAGCGCAAGCAGTACGCGTTTGATTTGGACGGTCATGTTGAATCCCTTGAAAAATTAGCGCGCAGAAAACGAATGAATCCGAGTGTAGACAATTGTCCGGTCAGTGCCTACCGCACTGCGAATTCAGTCGATCGAAATGATTCACCGAGCACCCGCCCCTCGCAGGTCACCCGCGGGCGACGCGGGCCGACGACGCGCCGATCGACACCGTGTCCCCGGGATGGAGTTGGCGTCCGCGCCGCAATTCGACCTCGCCGTTGACGGTCACCGCGCCGTCCGCGATGGCCGCCTTGGCGTCCGAACCGCTGTCGAGCAGATCGGCCAGCTTCAGGAACTGGCCCAACCGGATCGATTCGTCGCCTATCGGCACCTCCTGAACCATGTGCGTCAGGCTAGCGTCCTAGCATCGCCATCATGGACGGGCGCTGGGTCCTGCACTTCGACATGGATGCGTTCTTCGCCTCCGTCGAGCAGTTGACGCGACCCACCCTGCGCGGACGACCCGTACTCGTCGGCGGACTGGGCGGCAGGGGTGTCGTCGCGGGCGCCAGCTACGAGGCACGGGTCTACGGCGCGAAGTCGGCGATGCCCATGCATCAGGCGCGCCGTCTGATCGGTACCTCCGCGGTCGTGCTGCCACCACGGGGCGTCGTGTACGGGGTGGCCAGTGGACGGGTGCTCGACGCCGTCCGCGCGAAGGTGCCCGTGCTCGAGCAACTGTCGTTCGACGAGGCGTTCGGCGAGCCCGGCGAGCTCGTCGGGGCCGACGCCAGCGACGTCGTGCGGTTCTGCGAGGAGTTGCGTGCCCACGTGCGTCACGAGACCGGTCTGATCGCGTCCGTGGGTGCGGGCTCGGGCAAGCAGCTCGCCAAGATCGCCTCGGGCCTGGCCAAGCCCGACGGTATCCGCGTCGTCCGTCGTGACGAGGAACGCGACCTGCTGGCCGGGCTGCCGGTACGCCGGTTGTGGGGCATCGGGCCGGTCGCCGAGGAGAAATTGCACCGGTTGGGCATCGACACGGTGGGGGCGCTGGCCGCGCTGAGTGGGACGGAGGCCGCCGACATCCTGGGCGGCACCCTCGGGCCCGCGCTGCACCTGCTGGCTCAGGGCATCGACGACCGACCGGTCGCAGAACGCTTGAGCGCCAAGCAGATCAGCGCCGAGTCGACGTTCGCGGAGGATCTGCGGACGCTGGATCAGTTGCGTGACGCGACCGGTCCGATCGGTGAGCACGCTCATCAGCGCCTCGAGCGCGACGGCCGGGGCGCGCGCACCGTCACGGTGAAACTGAAGAAGTCCGACATGAGCACCCTCACGCGGTCCGCGACGCTGCCCTACGCCACCGCCGACGCGACCACGCTGATCGGCACCGCGCGTCGGCTGCTGCTCGATCCGGTGGACATCGGACCGGTCCGTCTCATCGGCGTGGGATTCTCGGGTCTGTCGGACGTCCTCCAGGAATCGCTGTTCCCGGACCTCGATCAGAACCTCGACGCGTCGGACAGTCATCAGACCGGCCCGGTCGACAAGCCGCCCGAGCCGGTCTCGAGCTGGCGCATCGGTGACGACGTCGTGCATTCGAGTCTGGGGCACGGGTGGGTGCAGGGCGCCGGGCACGGCGTCATGACCGTGCGCTTCGAGTCCCGCGCGAGCGGACCGGGGCAGGCGCACACCATGCCGCACGACAGCCCTCGCGTCGCGCGGGCGAACCCGGTCGACAGCCTGGACTGGCCGGAGTACGTCGAGGGGCTGACCGCGACCTACGAGGGCGCTCCGTAGGCACCGAACACGTCCGCGGCGGATCGGCCGGACGCCAGCGCGGCCATCAGCAGCACCCTGGCCTGCGGCGGGGCCAGCCGGGGTGCCACCACGGCACCTTCGTCGACCAGCATGCGGCCCGGCCCGTACCCGACCGTCACGCGCGCGCCGGGCACCCGGGTGGAGATCACGACCACGATCCCCGCCGCGCACGCCCGGCGCACGCCGTCGATGACCGCGGCGGTGGCGTTCCCGGAGCCGAGCGACTCCAGCACGATGCCCTTGGCGCCCGCCGCGACGCAGGCGTCGATGGCCACCGCATCGCTCCCGGCGTACGTCGCGACGACGTCGACACGGGGTCCATGGGCGGCGGACAGATCGCCGAACCAGACCCGCTGCCGTGCGGTCGCCGCCACCTCGACGCCGACGAAGCCCGTGCCGGTCTTGGTCAGCCCCAGCGGCTGCCACACCGTGCCGCCGAGGGTGACGACCACGCCCATCTTCCGGGCCTCGGAGCGGATGGCCAGAGCCACCGCGTCGCGGAGGTTGGCGGGGCCGTCGGCATCCACGGCGTCTGCGCTGCGCATGGCGCCGGTGAGCACGACGGGCACATCATCGTCATACGTCAGGTCCAGCCAGAGCGCCGTCTCCTCCATGGTGTCGGTGCCATGGGTGAGCACGACGCCGTCCGCCCCGTCCGCGGCCGCCGACCTCACCGCCGCGGTCATCAGGTCCCAGTCCGTCGGCACGAGCTGCGAACTGTCCACCGCCATCAGATCGACCACGTCGATGTCGGCCGCGGTGTCGAGGCCCGCCGTCAGGTCGTCGCCGGACCGAGTGGGCCGCGCGACGCCGTCGACGCCGGTGCTGGTGGCGATGGTGCCGCCGGTGGTGATGACGACGACGCGGCTCACCTGCAGTCGATTCGCTCGCGGACTTCGCTCATGCGGCGATTGTTCACCACGAGGCCTTTGGGATGATGGTCGAGTGACTGATGAAACGACGGGGTCGGCCGAGCCCGTGACCGCGGGCGACGAGACCGATCCGCCGCCGCCGCGGCGCCGACTGCGCCTGTTGCTCTCGGTCGCCGGCGTCGTCCTTCTCCTCGACGTCGTGACCAAGGTGCTCGCGGTCAAGCTGCTGACGCCCCAACAGCCGGTGTCGATCATCGGTGACACCGTGACCTGGACGTTGGTGCGGAACTCCGGTGCTGCCTTCTCGATGGGCACCAGCTACACCTGGGTGCTCACGCTGGTCGCCACCGGCGTCGTCATCGGCATCATCTGGATGGGGCGACGACTGGTGTCACCGTGGTGGGCGCTGGGCCTCGGCATGATCCTCGGCGGGGCGCTGGGCAACCTCGTCGACCGGTTCTTCCGATCGCCGGGGCCGCTGCGTGGCCACGTGGTCGACTTCCTCTCGATCGGGTGGTGGCCGGTGTTCAACGTGGCCGATCCCGCGGTCGTCGGCGGGGCGATCCTGCTGGTGGGGCTGTCACTGTTCGGGTTCGACTTCGATACCGACCGCAGGCGCACGTCCGCCGAGGCAACGGAATCCACGCCGATCGAGGTAGCCGAAGATACCGAGCGCGACTGATGACCACCCGGTCCATGCCGGTTCCGGAGGGGCTTGCGGGGATGCGCGTCGACGCGGGACTGGCGCGCCTGCTCGGTCTGTCCAGGACCGCCGCCGCGGCACTCGCCGAAGACGGTGGCGTCGATCTCGACGGGGCGCCGGTCGGCAAGTCGGAGCGGCTGGTGGCCGGCGCATGGCTGGAGGTACGTCTACCGGAAGCACCTGCGCCACTGGACAATCCGCCCGTCGACATCGAGGGCATGGACATCCTCTACGCGGATGACGACATCGTCGCCGTCGACAAGCCCGCCGGAGTCGCCGCGCATGCATCGGTCGGGTGGAGTGGGCCGACGGTCCTTGGCGGGCTGGCCGCCGCGGGTTTCCGGATCACGACCTCCGGGGTACCAGAGCGCAAGGGCATCGTGCAGCGGCTCGACGTCGGAACCTCGGGGGTGATGGTGGTGGCGATTTCCGAGCACGCCTATACGGTGCTCAAGCGCGCGTTCAAGGAACGGACCGTGGACAAGCGCTATCACGCCCTCGTCCAGGGGCACCCCGATCCGTCCAGCGGCACCATCGAGGCACCCATCGGTCGCCATCGAAGCAACGACTGGAAGTTCGCCGTCTCCGAGGGCGGGCGGCACAGCGTCACGCACTACGACACCGTGGAGGCGTTCGCTGCGGCCAGCCTGCTCGACGTGCACCTGGAAACCGGCCGCACGCATCAGATCCGGGTGCACTTCTCCGCGCTACACCACCCATGCTGTGGTGACCTCACCTACGGCGCCGATCCGACCCTGGCGAACAAGCTGGGGCTGGAACGCCAGTGGCTGCACGCCCGCTACCTGGCCTTCGCCCATCCCGCCGACGGACGTCGAGTCGAGATCACCAGCCCGTACCCGGCTGACCTCCAACACGCGCTGGACGTGCTGCGCCACCACGACTCGTGACCGGCGCGACCGATGCCGCGTCCCGCCGCCGGTCCGGGGTCCTGGCCGGCGTCGGGGCCTACGTCTGGTGGGGCCTGTGTCCCGGCTTCTTTCCGCTGCTGCTTCCGGCCGGTTCGCTGGAGGTTCTTGCCCACCGGATCCTGTGGAGTGCGCTGAGCCTGTTCCTGGTGCTCGTCGTGGCGCGTCGGCTGGGGGACCTGCGCAGGCTCAGCGCCCGCACCTGGTTGCTACTGCTGGCGGCGTCGGCCCTGATCTCGGTGAACTGGGGCATCTACATCTGGGCGGCCACCAACGGGCACGTCGTCGACGCGGCACTGGGGTACTTCATCAATCCGCTGGTCACCGTGGCGATCGGCGTAATCGTCTTCCGCGAACGCCTCGGGCGCTGGCAGCTGGCGGCCCTGGTGCTCGCCGTGGTCGCGGTGGTGGTGCTGACGGCCGAGGTGGGTGCGCCGCCATACATCGCGGTCGGGCTCGCCGCGTCGTTCGCGCTGTACGGGCTGGTCAAGAAGGTGGTGGTGGCGGACCCGCGGGTGAGCGTCGCCGTGGAGACGTTCCTGGCGTTGCCGTTGGCCGGTGGCTATCTGATCGCGCTGCAACTGCTGGGCCACGGGCACTTCATCGGCTACGGCACGGGGCACACCATTCTGCTGATGCTGGCGGGGCCCGTGACCGCGGTGCCGCTGCTGTTGTTCGCTGCGGGGGCGCAGCGCCTGCCGATGATCACCATGGGCCTGTTGTTCTACTTGAATCCGGCGCTGCAGATGGCATGGGGCGTCCTGATCGGGCACGAGCCGATGCCGGTGGGTCGCTGGGTCGGCTTCGGGTTGATCTGGGTCGCCCTTGCGGTGATGACTGCCAGTTCCCTCGGCAGGAAGTCGGCAGCCCCTGGCGCCGAAGGGGTCGAAACGGCGGCGTCTGAATCGTCATCACGGTGACGAGTTCGACATGAGCCCGCGACGACACGACACGAGGACGACACCATGCGCTACTGCCTGCTGATGCACTACGAAGAGGGATCGTCGATCGGGCTGACCGACGAGGACATGGCCCCGGCGATGGCGGCCTTCGCCGCCTACGCCGACGACTTGTCGGAGGCAGGGGTCCTGATCACCTCGGAGGTGCTCGACGCTGTGGCGAGCACCACGACGGTGACGTCGCGTACCGGTGTGGCGGAGATCCAGGACGGCCCGTTCGCCGATACCAAGGAGAAGCTCGGCGGCATCTTCGTCATCGAAGTGGCGAATCTCGACGAAGCGTTGACGTGGGCCAAGCGGAATCCGGCCAACGGCTGGGGTGTGATCGAGATCCGCCCGGTAACGCGTACGTATGCCGCCGGTCGCGGGTGGTACGAGCCCTGACCAAGCAGCAGTCGGCGGTGGCGGCGGCCGTCGCGGCGGTGACGAGGAGCTCCTACGGGCGGCTCCTGGCCCTGCTGGCCGCTCCCAGCCGGGACATCGCGTCCGCAGAGGACGCGTTGGCCGACGCGTTCGAGCGGGCCCTGATCCACTGGCAAGCCGACGGCATTCCCCGAAACCCCGAGGCGTGGATCCTGACTGTAGCCCGCAACCGACAACGCGACCAGCAGAGATCGGCGGGCCATCGCTTGACCGATCCGCTGGATGGGATCGATTGGGCCGCAGACGAACCCGAGCTGGCCGCTGTTCCTGACCGCCGGCTGGAACTGATGTTGGTCTGCGCGCACCCGGCGATCGACCCAGCGGTGCGGACGCCGTTGATGTTGCAGACCGTGCTGGGGGTGGACTCGGCCACGATCGCCAAGGCCTTCGCCGTCACACCCGCCGCGATGGCGCAACGCCTGGTCCGGGCCAAGAGGCGGATCCGGGCCGCCGGAATCCCGTTCGTGGTCCCCCGCCGGGAGGATCTCGCCGAGCGCCTGCCCGCTGTGTTGGAGGCCGTGTACGGCGCGTACGCGATCGACCGGGACGCCAACCCCGACGCGGCGCCTGCCGAGGCGTTGTCCGCGGAGGCCATGCACTTGGCGATGACGGTGGCCGAGCTGTTGCCGGGCGAACCCGAGGCATTGGGTCTGGCCGCCTTGATCTGCCTTGCCGAGGCGCGCCGCGCCGCGCGAATCGGCGCTGACGGTTCCTTCGTCCCGCTGGACGACCAGGACCCGGCCCGATGGGACCGCACGCTGATCGCCGGCGGCGAGGAGATGTTGCGGCGGGCGCACGGCTTCGGTCGGCCCGGTCGGTTTCAGTACGAGGCAGCCATCCAGTCCGCGCACTGCCGCCGCGCGTTCGCGCCGCCGGTTGACCCCGTCACGCTGCGATTGCTCTATCGCGCACTGGTTTTGGTCGCGCCCTCACTCGGCGCCTTGGTTGCACTGGCGGCACTGGACGGTGACATCGACGGACCACCGGCGGGCTTGCGGAGCCTCGACGCGCTCGATGCCGAGCACTTTCAGCCGGCCTGGGTGGTGCGCGCCCACCTCCTCGAACACGCCGGGCGGACGGAGGAGTCCGCGGCGGCCTACCGCACCGCCATCGAACTGACGGCGGACCCGCGCGTCGCAGAGTATCTGATCAGACGTTTGCCGAACGCGAGCAGTTGACCGAACTCTGGCAATGCAATACCGTTTGCCAGCATGTCTCAGTGCGATGATCGGCCGATCGCGGTCGCCCGTCGACGAGGACGCCCCGTCAACTCCGACTCCGCGGAGACGCGCAACCGGATCCTGCGCGCCTCACGTCTGGTCATCAACGAACGCGGCTATCAGGCCGCCACCTTTCAGTCCATCTCCGTGCGCGCCGGCCTCAGTCGCCCGACCCTGCACTACTACTTCGCCTCGCGGCTGGAGATCTACCAAACGCTCATCGACGACTCGGCGGGACTCATCGCCGATCTGATGGCCCGGGCACGTCAGCCGAGGACGCTGGCCGAGCAGTTCGCCGCCCTGGTGGCGGCGCTTCGCGACGCCGACGCCGTCGATCGGTCACAGGTGGCGTTCCTGGTGAGCGCCCGTCTGGAGTCCACCAGAAACCCGGAACTGCGGGCCTATGCGGGCTTCGGTGTCCAGGACTGCCTCCGCGAGCTCGTCCAGGGCGCGAAGGACCGCGGTGAACTGGCCACCGACACCGCCATCGGGCCGGTCGTCGAGGTGTTGCACTCGATGTTCCTGGGCGTCGGCTTCTACGCCGGTTTCGTCACCGACCCGGCCGACCTCGGTCTGGTCACCGGGCAACTCGACCGCACGGTGTCACGCGGATTGCCCACCCGTCGCGACACGAAAGCCGACACGCCGAGCGCCGTCGGAGGTCGGCCATAGACTGACGGCCCTATGAGCAAGTCGTTCGTGCACCTGCACAATCACACCGAATACTCGATGCTCGACGGTGCCGCGAAGGTCAAGCCCATGTTCGCCGAGGCCCAGCGCCTCGAGATGCCCGCGATGGGCATGACCGACCACGGAAACATGTTCGGCGCCAGTGAGTTCTACAACGCATCGGTCGAGTTCGGCATCAAGCCGATCATCGGCGTCGAGGCGTACATCGCCCCGGCATCGAGGTTCGACACCAAGCGCGTGCTCTGGGGTGATCCCAGCCAGAAGTCCGACGATGTCTCCGGTAGCGGCGCCTACACCCACATGACGATGGTCGCCGAGAACGCGACGGGTCTGCGCAACCTCTTCCGGCTGTCCTCGCTCGCGTCGTTCGAGGGCCAGCTCGGCAAGTGGTCGCGGATGGACGCCGAGATCATCGCGGAGAACGCCTCGGGCATCATCGCCACCACGGGTTGCCCGTCGGGCGAGGTGCAGACCCGGCTGCGGCTCGGCCACACCCGCGAGGCGTTGGAGTCGGCGGCCAAGTGGCGCGACATCTTCGGGCCGGAGAACTACTTCCTCGAGCTGATGGACCACGGCATCGAGATCGAACGGCGCGTCCGCGAGGGGCTGCTGGAGGTCGGCAACAAGCTCGGCATCCCGCCGCTGGCCACCAACGACTGCCACTACGTGACGCGCGAAGCCGCCCACAATCACGAAGCCCTGCTGTGCGTGCAGACCGCGAAGACGCTGACCGATCCGACGCGGTTCAAGTTCGACGGCGACGGCTACTACCTCAAGTCCGCGGCTGAGATGCGCAAGATGTGGGACGACCAGGTGCCCGGTGCCTGCGACTCCACGCTGCTGATCGCCGAGCGGGTGCAGTCGTATGCCGACGTGTGGGCGCCCCGTGACCGGATGCCGGTGTTCCCCGTTCCCGAGGGTCACGATCAGGCGTCCTGGCTGGCGCACGAGGTGGCTGCCGGCCTGGCCCGTCGCTTTCCGGATGGGGTGCCCCAGGAGTACGTCGACCGCGCCGAGTTCGAGAGCAAGGTCATCTGCGACAAGGGTTACCCGTCGTACTTCCTCATCGTTGCCGACCTGATCAACTACGCGCGCTCGGTCGACATCAGGGTGGGGCCGGGCCGTGGCTCGGCGGCGGGTTCGCTGGTGGCCTGGGCGCTGACGATCACCAACATCGACCCCATCAAGTACGGCCTGCTGTTCGAGCGCTTCCTCAACCCCGAGCGTGCGTCGATGCCCGATATCGACATCGACTTCGACGACCGTCGGCGCGGTGAGATGGTGCGCTATGCCGCCGACAAGTGGGGCAGCGACCGGGTGGCTCAGGTCATCACGTTCGGCACCATCAAGACCAAGGCGGCACTGAAGGATTCGGCGCGCGTGCACTACGGGCAGCCCGGCTTCGCGATCGCCGACCGGATAGCCAAGGCGCTGCCCCCGCCGATCATGGCCAAGGACATCCCGCTGTCGGGGATCACCGATCCGACCCACGAGCGGTACAAGGAAGCCGCCGAGGTGCGCAGCCTGATCGAGACGGATCGGGACGTGCAAACCATCTACGAGACGGCTCGCGGCCTCGAGGGTCTGGTCCGCAACGCGGGTGTGCACGCCTGCGCCGTGATCATGAGCAGCGAGCCCCTCGTCAACGCGATCCCGCTGTGGAAGCGGCCGCAGGATGGTGCCGTCATCACCGGGTGGGACTACCCGTCGTGTGAGGCCATCGGCCTGTTGAAGATGGACTTCCTCGGTCTGCGCAACCTGACGATCATCGGCGACGCACTGCAGAACATCAGTGCCAACCGTGGCATCGAGCTGGATCTGGACGACGTGCCGCTGGACGATCCGGCCACCTTCGAACTGCTCGGTCGCGGGGACACGCTCGGCGTGTTCCAGCTCGATGGCGGGCCCATGCGGGACCTGCTCCGGCGCATGCAGCCCACCGGCTTCGAGGACGTCGTCGCCGTGATTGCGCTATACCGGCCCGGTCCCATGGGCGTCAACGCGCACAACGACTACGCCGACCGCAAGAACGCCCGACAAGCCATCAAACCGATCCACCCGGAGCTGGAAGAGCCGCTGCGCGAAATTCTCTCGGAGACTTACGGTTTGATCGTCTACCAAGAGCAGATCATGCGCATCGCGCAGAAGGTGGCGGGTTACTCTCTCGCCCGAGCCGACATCCTGCGCAAGGCCATGGGCAAGAAGAAGCGCGAAGTGCTCGACAAGGAGTACGAGGGTTTCTCCGAGGGCATGAAGAGCAACGGCTTTTCCGCCGCAGCCGTCAAGGCCCTCTGGGATACGGTGCTGCCGTTCGCCGACTACGCGTTCAACAAGTCGCACGCCGCCGGCTACGGGCTGGTGTCATATTGGACGGCGTACCTCAAGGCGAACTTCCCGGCCGAGTACATGGCGGGCCTGCTGACCTCGGTCGGGGACGACAAGGACAAGGCGGCGGTGTACCTGGCGGACTGCCGCAGGCTCGGCATCACCGTGCTGCCGCCCGACGTCAACGAGTCGGAATTGAACTTCGCCTCGGTCGGTGTCGACATTCGCTTCGGCTTGGGAGCCGTCCGCAACGTCGGAGCCAATGTCGTCGGCTCGCTGATCAACACGCGCAGCGCCAAGGGCAAGTACACCGACTTCTCCGACTACCTGAACAAGATCGACGTCACCGCTTGCAACAAGAAGGTGACGGAATCGTTGATCAAGGCCGGGGCGTTCGATTCGCTGGACCACTCCCGCAAGGGCCTGTTCCTCATCCACACGGATGCGGTCGACTCGGTGCTCGGCACCAAGAAGGCCGAGGCGATGGGCCAGTTCGACCTCTTCGGCGGCGCCGACACCGCGACCGATGCGGTGTTCGCCATCCGGGTGCCCGAGGACGAGTGGGAGGACAAGCACAAGCTCGCCCTCGAGCGGGAGATGTTGGGCCTCTACGTATCCGGCCATCCGCTCAACGGCGTCGCCCACCTCCTGGCGGCGCAGGTCGACACCCCAATCCCGGCGATCCTCGACGGCGACGTGCCCAACGAGGCGCAGGTCCGGGTCGGCGGCATCCTGGCGTCCGTGAACCGGCGGGTGAACAAGAACGGAATGCCTTGGGCCTCAGCGCAATTGGAGGATCTCACCGGTGGCATCGAGGTGATGTTCTTCCCGCACACGTACTCGACGTTCGGAGCGGACATCGCCGACGACACGGTGGTGATCATCAGCGCAAAGGTGAACTCGCGCGACGATCGGCTGTCACTGATCGCGAACGACCTCGTGGTGCCCGACTTCTCGAGCGCTCAGGCGGATCGGCCCGTGGCCGTGAGTCTGCCGACCCGCCAGTGCACCGTCGAGAAGGTGGGCGCGCTCAAGCAGGTACTCGCCAACCATCCCGGCACGTCGCAGGTGCGGTTGAGGCTGATCAGCGGCGACCGCATCACCACGCTCGAACTGGATCAGGCGCTGCGGGTGACGCCGTCCTCGGCATTGATGGGTGAGCTCAAGGCACTGCTGGGTCCCGGCTGCCTCGGCGGCTAACCCAACACGTTGACGGCGCGGGCGATGACCAGCGCGATCGTGGTCATCGAGACCAGCGACTGCACCGTCATCATGGCCTTGGCCCAGCGAGCCAACGGCATGGTGTCGGTGGGGGAGAAGGCCACCACGTTGGTGAAGCTCACGTATAGGTAGTCCACGAAGGTCGGACGCCAGTCCGGTCTGGCCTTGTCGGGATCGGTCATCTGTGGGAACAGGAAGTCGGGGTAGAAACGCTCCCCGGCGTGTCGGGCGAACGGGCCCCCGCGGTCGAGCTCCCAGTACCAGATGCCGAAGGCGATGACGTTGGTGACGAAGATCGCGACGCCGCCGCCGAGCAGCACGGCGGCATTGTTGCTCACCTCGCCGGTGAGGATGCGTTTGGCCAGGACGACGGCTGACGCGGTGTTGTCGACGGTGATCGCCGCCGTCAGGACGAGGCTGGCCCATCTCCCGATGGTGGTCGGCCGCGACAGTCGCACGGGGTTGATGAGGAGCATCACCACCAGCAGCAGCAACTCCATGATGATCAGCGGCCACCGCGGCAGCACCGTGTACTGCACCGGAATCGAGTGCTGGATGGCCATGGCCGCGAGGATCGCCAGCAAGACGGGCCAGCGGTTCTCCGGATCACCCGGCCGTAGCCAGGACGGCACCCGCCGCTCGGCGCCGACGGCGAGGTATTCGGCACGGTGCGCCAGGGCGTCGACCTCGGTGGGTCGATCGGATTCGGGCTCCTGGCGCGGGCGTTCTTCGGTCACCCACCCAGTGTGTCGGGCAGCATGGAGGAATGAGCGACGACACGACACTCGAGTCCCGCCACGTCAGCCAGTGGATCGCGGCGGAGGCGCCGGCCGTGTACGCGTTCGCCGTCGATCCCGGCAACCTGCCGCGGTGGGCGGCGGGGCTGGCCGATCCCACGCTGGCGGACGCCGAGGTTCGGTTCGCACCCCACAACGACTTCGGGGTCCTCGACCACGTGGTTCGGCTGCCCTCCGGCGAGGAGGTCTACAACCCGATGCGCGTCATCCCGGCGGGGACCGATAGGGGTGGGTGCGAAGTGGTGTTCACGTTACGACGGCTTGCCGGCGTCACGGATGCGGCGTTCGAGGCCGACGCCGCCTTGGTGGCGGCCGATCTCGAGACCTTGCGCCTGCTGGTGGAGGCGTCGAGCTAGACGTCCGAGCGGTCGAGCACGGCGTGGCCGAGCCCGATCAGCGCGGCGGCAGCAGCGGCGCTCAGCACGGCCGGGCCCGCGCTGGCGGTGAACAGCCCGACGGCGACGAACACCAAGATGCCGACCGCGAGCGCGAGCAGCTTGTGGGCAGGCCAAGGGACGTCTGCGATGCGGACTTCCGTCGACGTGGTCATGTGTTCACGATAGCTCGTAACCTTGATTTCGGCCAGCCGAAACCCTGATTGTGGATCGACGTGTCGGAATTACCTCGCGGGGTCCTCCCGCCCGGCACTCCACCCGTTTTCGCAGGACGAGTGGGGAGTGGCACCATTGATCGGTGTCCGCCGAACTGAGTCAGACCTCTCGTCGTCCCGCGCCGCTCGGCGCCTCGGACATCGACGCGGCCGCTCAGCGAATTTCGAAGGTGGTCTCCGTCAGCCCGCTGCAGTTCAGCGATCGACTGTCGGCCATGACGGGACTTCAGGTGTACCTCAAGCGGGAGGATCTGCAGGTCGTCCGCAGCTACAAGCTCCGCGGCGCCTACAACCTGCTGATGCAGCTGACGCCCGAGGAGATCGCGGCGGGCGTGGTCTGCTCGTCGGCGGGCAACCACGCCCAGGGGTTCGCGCTGGCCTGCCGTTCGATGAGGATCCACGGCCGTGTCTACGTGCCCGCCAAGACGCCGAAGCAGAAGCGGGACCGAATCCGCTATCACGGCGGCGAGTTCATCGAGTTGATCGTCGGCGGCGCGACCTATGACGTCGCCGCGGCGGCCGCCCTCGCCGACGTGGCCAGGACGGGGGCCACCCTCGTGCCGCCCTACGACGACCTGCGCACCATGGCCGGCCAGGGCACGATCGCGGTCGAGATCCTCGCGCAGTTGGACGCCGAACCGGACCTCGTCATCGTCCCCGTCGGAGGCGGAGGCTGCATCAGCGGCATCACCACCTATCTCGCGGAGCGGACCACCAGCACCTCGGTGCTGGGCGTGGAACCCGCAGGTGCGGCGGCGATGGTGGCGGCCCTGGCCAACGGCGAACCGGTCACCCTCGACCACGTCGACCAGTTCGTGGACGGCGCAGCGGTCGCGCGTGCCGGTGCGCTGCCGTTCGCGGTGCTGTCGGCCTCCGGGGACATGGTGTCGATCACCTCCGTCGACGAGGGGGCCGTATGCACGGCGATGCTCGATCTGTACCAGAACGAGGGCATCATCGCCGAGCCCGCGGGTGCGTTGTCGGTGGCGGCGCTGATGGAAGCGTGTTCGGAGGGCACCGTCGAGCCGGGATCGACTGTCGTGTGCCTGATCTCGGGCGGTAACAACGACGTGTCCCGGTACAACGAGGTTCTCGAACGCTCGCTGGTGCACCTCGGCCTCAAGCATTACTTCCTGGTCGACTTTCCTCAGGAGCCGGGCGCGCTGCGACGCTTCCTCGACGAGGTGCTCGGCCCGGGCGACGACGTCACCCTGTTCGAGTACGTCAAGCGCAACAACCGTGAGACCGGCGAGGCGCTGGTCGGCATCGAACTGGGGTCAGCGGCAGACTTCGAGGGTTTGATGGCCCGGATGCGCGCATCGGAGATGCACGTGGAGGCGTTGGAGCCGGGTTCGCCCGCCTACCGCTACCTGACCTAGGCGGGCTCCACCCGAACGAGATGCTCGTCGTTGGCGCGGAAGACCGGCTCGATGGGAACCCCGGCGTCGGCGGCGGCTCTGGTCAGAACCGACGACCACCACCGATCGGCAGTGGTGATGGCGCCGACGCCCGGTCTGGTGAGCAGGAAAGCCACGGTGGTACCAAGGGGGGACGTGGCCAGGATGTCCCGGAGGACCATGACGAGATCGCCGATCAGGTCGGGATCGGGCCGCGCAGGCAGCGGGATCTCACTGAGTACCTTGAGCATTCGGCGATCCGGACCCACGAAGACGAACTGCAGCAGGGATTCACGGAATCCCAGCGGTCCCATGAGCGCTCGCCATCTCTGCTGAAGGTCTGCGGGCGATCCGATGGGGTCGGTGGCGGTGTCGGTGGGCGGGATGGGGAGGAATTCTCGAGTCGTCATCCCACGAATGATCGGTGTTCCCGAGAATCGGTCGGCGAGTTGTCCACAGCACCGACCGTTGTGGATCAACCCTTGACAGCTCGCAGAATCGCAAACGAATGCCCCGGCAGCGTGGTCTCGTCGGTGATCGCGGGTTCGTCCGACGCCAACACCAATTCGCCGGAGACGGGCACGGTGACCGGGTCGGGGCCGACGTTGCACACGATGGCGAAGGCGCCGCGATGCAACGTGATCCAGCGCTGCGACTCGTCGTAGTCGACGCGCATGTGGTCGAGCCACGGGTCGGCCAGGTCAGGCTCGTCGTGGCGCAACGCGATTAGCGCGCGATACAGCTCGCGCAGTCGCGCGTGGTGGCCGGTGTCGACTTCGTCCCACTGCAGCTTGGATCGCGAGAACGTCTCGAGCTCCTGCGGATCGGGGATCTCGTCGGCATCCCAGCCGTGGTGGGCGAACTCCGCCTTGCGCCCTTCGGCGGTGGCCCGCGCCAGCTCCGGCTCCGGGTGCGAGGTGAAGAACTGGAACGGGCTCGACGACGCCCATTCCTCACCCATGAACAGCATCGCCGTATAGGGGGACGCGAGGACCAGCGCCGCCTTGACGGCGAGCTGCCCGAAGTCGAGGTTCTGCGACGGCCGGTCACCGATCGCACGGTTGCCCACCTGATCGTGATCGGAGGTGTAGGCGAGCAGACGGGTGGCGGGAATCGTCGCCGTGTCCAGGGGGCGGCCGTGTCGCCGACGCCGGAACGAAGAGTACGTGCCCGCGTGGAAGTAGCCGTTCTTCAGCGTGTCGGCCAAGGCCTCGAGCGTGCCGAAGTCGGAGTAATAGCCTTGGCGTTCACCCGATACCGCCGTGTGGATGGCGTGATGGATGTCGTCGTCCCACTGCGCGGTCATGCCGTACCCGCCCCGGTCGCGAGGCGTGATGAGGCGCGGGTCGTTCAGATCGCTCTCCGCGATCAGCGCCAGCGGACGACCCAATTGTGCTGCGAGCTCATCGGTTTCGGTCGACATCTCCTCGAGGATGTGGAACGCCGTGTGATCGGCCAGGGCGTGCACGGCGTCCAGCCGCAGACCGTCGGCGTGGAAGTCCCTCATCCAGCGCAGTGCGCAGTCGAGGATGTACCGACGGACCTCGTCCGCATCGGCGTCGGAGACGTTGATGCCCTGGCCCCAGCCGGTGTTGGCCTCGGTCAGGTAGGGCCCGTAGTTCGGCAGGTAGTTGCCCGACGGCCCGAGGTGGTTGAAGACCGCGTCGATGAGGACGCCGAGGCCGCGGGCATGGCAGGCGTCGATGAGTCGAGCCAAACCGTCCGGCCCACCGTAACTCTCCTGGACGCTGTACCAGAGCACACCGTCGTAGCCCCAGCCGCGCGTCCCGCTGAACGAGTTGACCGGCATCAGCTCGACCAGGTCCACGCCGAGATCCACCAGATAGTCCAGCTTTTCGATCGCGGAGTCGAACGTGCCGTTGGCGGTGAACGTGCCGACGTGCAGCTCGTAGATCACCGCGCCCTCGATCGACTTACCCGTCCAGCCGGAGTCGGTCCACGCCACCGTCGAGGGGTCCCACAACTGCGAGCGCTCGTGCACGCCGTCGGGTTGCCGCGGCGACCGGGGATCCGGGAGCACCGTGTCGTCGTCGTCGAGGACGAAGCCGTACCGGCTGTCCACGTGGGCGTCCAAGATGGCCCGCCACCAGCCGTCATCGGACGGCGTCATGGGGTGAAGGACGCCGTCGACGTCGAGCTGCACGCGCTCGGGTCTCGGTGCCCAGACGGCGAATTCGTGATCAGGCAAGGCGGCGCTCCAGAAGTGTTGCGGGCAGGTCGGCGAAGAGTTCGGCGGCATCGACCCGGCCGCCGAAGGTCCGGCCGGTCAGGCGGTCAACCCATTCACCGTCGGGCAGGATCAGCGAGGTATCGCCCCAACCGGTTTCGGAAAGCTGAACCGTCCAGCGCCGGACGGCGACGAGGACGTCGTCGGCGCGCACGAACGCGAGCAGGTGACGGGCGGCAGTGCCCTCGGCGAGTACGGGTGTGTAATCACCAGCAAGATAGCTATCGGGGCGCTCGGCGCGCGAGTGCAACGCCGCTGCGACGATGCGAATCTTGTCGTCGCTCAACGCAGTCAGCTCTCTGCGACGTGCTGGATAGTCGATTGCCCGGCGATTGTCGGGATCGACGAGGCTGTCATCCCAGAGCTCGGTGCCCTGATACACGTCCGGAATGCCGGGCACCGTCAGGGACAACAGCTTCTGCACCTGGGAGTCGCTCTGCGCGTGGCCGTCCAACTGGGCGACCAGGCCGCTCATCTCCACCCCGACCGGACCGTCGATCATTTCGTCCAGCCATCGGTGCACCGCGCCTTCGAACTCCTCGTCTGCCTCGTTCCAGCTGGTGTGGAGCGCTGCTTCCCTGATCGCCTTCTCCGCGTACGCGTGCAGCCGGGACCGCAACTCGTCGGTCACGACACCGTCCGCGGGCCACACGCCGAAGGCGTTCTGCCACAAGAAGGCTCCGGTGGCCGGGTCCGGCGGTGGGCTGATCGCAGTCCATGACTTCTGCAACTCGGTCCACAGGCCGGGCACCTGCGACAGCACGCCGATCCTGGCGCGCACATCCTCGCTGCGCTTCGTGTCATGGGTCGACAACGTGACCATCGCCGACGGCCAATAAGCCGCTCGCAACGCCGCACTGTGGTGGAACTCAGCGCCACTGACGCCGAAGCGATCCGGTTCGCCACCGACCTCGTTCAGGGACACCAGGCGGGCATCCCGGTAGAACAGGCAGTCCTCGACGGACTTGGCGGTCACCGCGCCGCACAATTGCTGGATCCTGGTGGCGGGTTCGACGTGGTTCAGAGCGGCGGCCACCACCTGCAGGGCCTCGCTGAGATCGGGCTCTGCCGCAGCGGTTTCGGCCAGCGCGGTCGGCATCACGGCAGCCAGGCCGCGATAGTCGGACCGATAGACCCCGATGTGTGACAGCAGGGCGGCCACGGCGTCGGGCAGTCGCGGGTGGTCCACCCCGACGGCCGCGACGATGGCCCGGCGGACGCGCGCAAGTTCACTGGCCAACGTCTCGGTGGCGGTGGCGACCTTCAGTTGGCGGATCGTCGCTTCTAGCGGCTCCGTCTCGCCCGCACCGGCCGGGTCGACCAGAACGCCGCCGATGTCCCGCAAGGCGTCGTAGCCCGTGGTTCCCTCGACCGGCAGAGAGGGTTCGAGGGTCTCGTCGGGTGCGAGGATCTTCTCGACGACGATCCACGCCTCGGGGCCGGCCAGTTCACGTAGCCATTCGAGATAGCCTGCGGGATCGGATAATCCGTCGGGATGGTCGATCCGAATACCGTCGACCAGGCCTTCGGTGAACCACCGCTTGACCTCGGCGTGGGTGGCGTCGAAGACGACCTTGTCCTCCTGGCGCAGTGCCGCCAATGACGTGATCGAGAAGAACCGACGGTAGCCACACACGTTGTGCCGCCAGCCGATCAGCTTGTAGTGCTGGCGCGCGTAGACCTCCTCGGCGGTCCCGGCACCGGTACCCGGAGCGATCGGCCACGCACGGTCACCGAGCCGCAGCAGGTCCCCGTCGACCACCAGGTCGTCGACGTCACCGTCGTCACCGAGGACCGGTAGGACGATCCGCTGCTCGGGGTCCAGCGTCCAGTCGATGTCGAAGTACGACCCGTAGCGCGACTCGCGGCCGTGGGTGAGCAGGTCCCACCACCAGGCGTTCTGTCGCGGGTCGTCGACACCCACGTGGTTGGGGACGATGTCGACGATGAGACCCATCCCACGCGCGCGCACCGCCGCCGACAGCCGGGCCAGGCCGTCGGCGCCACCGAGCGCCTCAGAGACCGTCGTCGGGTCGGTGACGTCGTAACCGTGGGTGGAGCCTTCGCCCGCCGTCAGGATGGGGGAGAGGTAGAGGTGGGACACGCCGAGGTCGTGGAGGTAGTCCACCTGCTCGAGCGCATCGGCGAAGGTGAACGCCTGCCCGCTCGCGGCGCCACGCATTTGCAACCTATATGTCGAGAGGATCGTCATGGGTCAGGCCGTCTTCCGTAGCACGATGATCGAGCGGCTCTGCACGACGAACGTCTCGCCGGCCTTCACCACCAGCACGCTGCTGCCAGTCGGTGTGGCGGAATCGATTTCGGCCGTCCACTCGTCCGCGTAGTCACCCTCGGCGGCCGTGAACTCGACGGGCGCGGGGTCCGCGTTGAAGCAGAGTAGGAAGGTGTCGTCGACCACGCGTTCGCCGCGGGCGTCCGGCGCGGGAATCGCGTCACCGTTGAGGAAGACGGCCACGCACTTGAACCCGGAGTTCCAGTCCTGGTCGGTCATCGGCACGCCGGCCTTGGTCAGCCAGGCGATGTCGCGGATGTCCTCGTCGCCGTTTCGGGTGAGCTTGCCGTCGAAGAACCGCCGGCGCCGGAACACGGGGTGGTCCTTGCGGAGTCCGGTCACCGTGCGCGCGAACGTCATCAGGTCTGCGTTGGTCTCGGCCAGCGTCCAGTCCATCCACGCGATCTCGGAGTCCTGGCAGTAGACGTTGTTGTTGCCGTGCTGGGTACGACCGAATTCGTCGCCGTGGCTGAGCATGGGCGTGCCCTGGCTCACCATCAAGGTGGCCAGGATGTTGCGCATCTGCTTGGCGCGCAGATCCAGGATCGCCTGATCCTCCGTGGGGCCCTCGACGCCGCAGTTCCACGACCGGTTGTGGCTCTCGCCGTCCCGGTTGTCCTCACCGTTGGCCTCGTTGTGCTTCTCGTTGTAGGACACCAGGTCCGCCAGCGTGAAGCCGTCGTGCGCGGTGACGAAGTTGATGCTCGCGCTCGGCCGCCGTCCGGTCGCCTCGTAGAGGTCGGACGACCCGGTCAGTCGTGAGGTGAATTCGTTGAGTGTTGCGGGTTCTCCCCGCCAGTAGTCACGCACAGTGTCGCGGTATTGCCCGTTCCACTCGGTCCACAAACCAGGGAAGTTTCCGACCTGATATCCGCCCTCGCCGATGTCCCACGGTTCGGCGATGAGCTTCACCTGACTGATCACCGGATCCTGCTGGACGAGGTCGAAGAACGCCGACAGTCGGTCGACGTCGTAGAACTCGCGCGCCAGCGTCGACGCCAGGTCGAAGCGGAACCCGTCGACGTGCATGTCGAGCACCCAGTACCTCAGCGAGTCCATGATCAGTTGCAGTGAGTGCGGGTGCCGGACGTTGAGGCTGTTGCCGGTACCGGTGAAGTCCTTGTAGAGCTTGAGGTCGCCGTCGAGCAGACGGTAATAGCCCGCGTTGTCGATACCGCGGAAGTTGATGGTGGGACCCAGGTGGTTGCCTTCTGCGGTGTGGTTGTAGACGACGTCGAGGATGACTTCGATACCCGCCTCGTGGAACGACCTGACCATGTTCTTGAATTCGGCGACGGCACCGCCCACGCTCGGGTTGGCCGCGTAGTCGTGGTGCGGGGCGAAGAACCCGAACGTGTTGTAGCCCCAGTAGTTTCGCAAGCCCAGGTCGAGCAGGCGGTGGTCGTGCATGAACTGGTGCACCGGCATCAGTTCGATTGCCGTGACGTTGAGCGACTTGAGGTGGTCGATGATCACCGGATGGCACAGCCCGGCGTAGGTGCCCCGTTGTTCCTCCGGAATCCGGGGATGGGTCTTGGTCATGCCCTTGACGTGTGCCTCGTAGATCACCGTCTCGTGGTACGGGGTGTTGGGCGCCCGATCGGAGCCCCAGTTGAAGAACGGGTTGATTACGACGCTGGTCATCGTGTGGCCGAGCGAATCCACCATCGGCGGGGTGCCACCCGAGGCGAGGTCGGCCGCCTCCAGATCGTAGGAGAACAGGGCCTGGCTGAAGTCGAAGTCACCGTGAAACGACTTGCCGTACGGATCGAGCAGCAGCTTGGACGGATCGCACCGGTGACCGGCGTTGGGCGCCCACGGACCGTACACCCGAAAGCCGTAGCGCTGCCCGGGCGTGACGGTGGGTAGATAGGCGTGCCAGACGTAACCGTCGACCTCGTCGAGATTGATTCGGTCCTCGCTGCCGTCCTTGCCGATCAGGCACAGTTCGACTCTGTCGGCCACCTCCGAGAACAATGAGAAGTTGGTTCCCGCACCGTCATAGGTGGCACCCAGCGGGTAGGCCGTTCCCGGCCAGATCGCAGAGACCACGGGTCACCACCAGCCGGTGGCGGCGGCGAGCTGACGACCCAGGTCGGTGGTCATGGTGCGCATGTACGTGGCAGAGATGTGATGAGAATCGTGATACACCAAGACATTTCCCTCCACTGCGCGGCACTGGTCCTGACGGCACACCGCGTCGCTCATGTCGAGCGGCTTCAGCCCGGGGAAACGCCCGACGAAATCAAGCGTCGGATTGTGATCGGACAGTACCTCGGAGCGCTTGATGCCGCACGAGACGGCGTCCCCGCCGTCGGCGAGGCAGTCGGCGGGGAAGAACGGCTTCCCGTCCTTCACCAGCCATGGCGTGTCGCGCATCGCCAGGACGGGGATGCCCGCGTCCGCGAAGTCCTGCCAGATACCGACGTAGAAGCTCGGCATCACGTCACCGTCCTTGATGTTCCACGGGCGGGTGGACGTCGTGAAGACGTAGTCGGGGTGATCGGCGAGCAGCCGTGGCATCACCTTCTGGTTCCACTCTCGGCACTTCGGGTAGGGCCGGTTGTCGCCCATGACGAGTGGTTTCTCCTCGGTGGTCAGTGGACAACCCATCTTCAGATACGTGACGACCTTGAAGTGGTGGGTGCGGCCCAGCAGATCCAAGGCGGTGATCCAGTGCTCGGCGTGTGAGCCGCCCGCGACGGCGATGGTGCGGGTGGCGGTGTCGTCGCCGTAGGTGCAGTTGATGATGTCGGTATTCGCGAAGTCGCTGATGCACCCCTGCGTCGTGGACACCGGGACGTCGTCCTTGGCCTCGAGCACGGTCGGGCGCATCGGCAGCTTGGGCACGCGGACGCCGTCGACGAGCGCTCGCGCACCGGGGTAGTCGCGCGACGAGAGACCCGCCAGCTCCTTGCCGTTGTCGCGTTGGATGGTCATGTGCTCACGCCAGGTGAAGGACGTGGCGGTCAGGGCGACCCCGAGCAGGGTGACGATCGAGCCGAGCACGATGGTGGGTCGTCGCAACCGGGTGCGCAACGGGATGACGACGGCACGTTTCTGTGCTGCGGCGGCCGCCGAGCCGCGAAGCCGAAGGGGTTCCTCGATGAACCTGGTCGTCAGCCATGCGAGCAGACCGGACACCAGGAGGACGATGGCGCCCTCGACGAAGTTGGCGCGCGTGTGCCCCGAGTAGGCCAGCCAGAAGATCAGCAGCGGCCAGTGCCACAGGTACAGCGAGTACGCCATCGACCCGAGCGACACGAAGGGCTTGGTCGCCAGCAGCCGGCTGACGGCGGGCAGTCGACCATCGGTGGCGGCCAGGTGCGGATCGGCCATCCGGTTGGCTCCGCTGAGGATGAACAGCATCGTCGCGCCGACCGGCACCAGCGCCCACGGTCCAGGAAACTCCTTGACGCCGTCGATGAAGGCTCCGCAGGACAGGATGGCGGCCAGCGCGACGATGGCGAGGATCGAGCGCAGCCAGCTCGGCCACCTGACGTACGGCACGAGGGCGCCGACGAGTGCCCCGAGCAGCAGTTCCCAGCCGCGGGCGAAGCTGTTGTAGTAGGCCGTCGACGGATCCTCGGCGTGTGCGATGACTGCGTAGACGAACGACGCGACGGTCAGCAGCATCAGCAGGATGATCAGCGCTAGTCGGGTGTGCGACCGCAGTCGATTGCGCAGCAGGTAGGCGAACCCGAAGATCAACCCGAGGAACGCAATGTAGAACTGCCCCTGCACCGACATCGACCAGATGTGTTGCAGAGGGCTGACGGCCTCACCGGCGCGGAGGTAGTTGGAGGCCGTGTTGGCGAGCTCCCAGTTCTGGTAGTAGCCGAGGCTGGCGAGGCTCTGGTCGGCGAAGGTCTCCCAGCGGGTCTCGGGCTGGATGAGGATCGTGAGGACGGCCGATGCGGCGAGCACGACCACCAGCGCGGGCAGCAGGCGACGGATGAGCCGCTTCAACTCGGGCACGGGCGACAGCGAGGCCCCTGACTTGAGTGCCGTCCGCAGCAGCCGGCCGCCGAAGAAGAAACCCGAGAGGGCCAGGAAGACGTCGACGCCACCAGACACCCTGCCGAACCACACGTGGAACACTGCGACGAGTGCGATGGCGACACCGCGGAGCCCGTCGAGATCGTGCCGGTAGAAGCCGGACGTCCGGGTGCCCAGCACGGCGTGCGTGGTCGAATCCGATCCGGTGTCGGGAACCGTTCGGGCAGGCGAGAGCGTCAACATGGTCGTCGGTCAATCTACCCAACCCGTGGCGATAAGGCCGTTTTGTGATGCGCGGTCAGCCGGGGGAAGGTGGGGGCATGCCGCCGCTGACGCCAGATCAGATCAGCGCGATCGACGCTGCCCACATATGGCATCCCTACAGCAGGATTGCGAGCGGCTCCGAATCCCACGCCGATCCGGACTCGATGCCGCCCATGGTGGCGGTCGCCGCGCGCGGCTCGTCGCTCACGGTCGTGGACGGTGGCCAGCCGGTCGAGGTGATCGATGCGATGAGCTCGTGGTGGACCGCGATCCACGGGCATGGTCATCCCGTGCTGGACGCGGCGGTCAGCCGGCAACTCGCGACGATGAACCACGTGATGTTCGGCGGGCTGACCCACGAGCCGGCGGCACGGCTGGCGGAACTGCTGGTGCAGATCACCCCCGACGGCCTGGACACCGTCTTCTTCAGCGATTCGGGCTCGGTGGCGGTCGAGGTGGCCGCGAAGATGGCCCTGCAGTTCCAACGCAGCCGCGGCAAGCCCGCCAAGCACCGGCTGATGACGTGGCGTGGCGGATATCACGGCGACACGTTCACGCCGATGAGCGTCTGCGACCCCGACGGCGGCATGCATTCCCTCTGGTCGGACGTCCTCGTGTCGCAGGTGTTCGCCCCGCAGGTGCCCACCGAGTACGACCCGGCCTACGGTGCGGCGTTCGAGGCGCAGCTCGCCGCGCACGCCCACGAGCTAGCCGCCGTGATCGTTGAACCGGTCGTCCAGGGCGCGGGCGGGATGAGGTTCCACGACCCGCGTCACCTGACGGACCTGCGCGCGGCCTGCACCCGCCATGACGTGCTGCTGATCTTCGACGAGATCGCCACCGGGTTCGGCAGGACGGGTGAGCTGTTCGCCGCCGACCACGCGGGTGTCGTGCCCGACGTCATGTGCGTCGGCAAGGCATTGACCGGCGGCTACCTCACCCTGGCGGCGACGCTGTGCAGCTCCGACGTCGCCACGACCATCAGCTCCGGTGAGCCGGGTGCGTTGATGCACGGACCGACGTTCATGGCCAACGCGCTGGCGTGCGCGGTGTCCGTGGCGTCGGTCGAGTTGCTCCTGAATCAGGACTGGCAGCGGCGGGTGCGCGACATCGAGGCTGGCCTGGCTGCCGGGTTGGCGCCAGCCCGCGAGCTTGCCGAAGTCGCCGACGTCCGGGTGCTCGGAGCCATCGGCGTGATCGAGATGCGGCAGCCGGTGAACATGAGGAAGGCCACGGAGGCGGCGCTGCGTCACGGCGTCTGGCTGCGCCCGTTCCGCAACCTGGTCTACGCGATGCCGCCGTACGTGTGCACACCCGACGAGGTGGAGACCATCGGCTCGGCGATGGTGGGCGTGGCGCGTGCGCTAACCTGAACGGTGTTCAAGTCGGGATGGCCGTTCGAAAGGCGGACAAGGTGACACGCGCGGTGATCTCCCCGTTGGCCTGGCTCGACGAGATCGAGCAGCAGCGGCGGACCGCCGGTCTGCGCCGCTCGCTGCGGGCCCGGCAGGTGTCCGAAGGCGGGCTCGACCTGGCGTCCAACGACTATCTGGGACTGTCGCGGCACCCCCGCGTGGTCGAGGGCGCCGTGCGCGCACTGCAGACCTGGGGCGCCGGGTCGACCGGTTCGCGACTGGTCACTGGAAACACCGTGCTGCACGAGGACTTCGAGATCGCGTTGGCCGAGTTCCTCGGCGCCGAGTCGGCGTTGGTCTTCTCGTCGGGCTACACCGCCAACCTGGGCGCCGTCGTCGCCCTGTCGGGTGCGGGTTCGCTGGTGGTGTCCGACGCGCTGACGCACGCCTCGTTGGTCGACGCCTGCCGACTGTCGCGGGCCCGGGTCGTGGTAACCCCCCACCGCGACGTCGACGCCGTCGAGGCCGCGCTGCGCGTCCGCGGCGAGCAGCGTGCCGTGGTCGTCACGGACTCGGTGTTCAGTGCCGACGGTGCGATGGCCCCGCTGCGGGATCTGCACGACGTGTGTCGACGGCACGGGGCGTTGCTCATCGTCGACGAAGCCCACGGGCTCGGCGTACGTGGCGCCGGCGGCCGAGGGCTCGTCGCCGAGGTCGGGCTGGCCGGCGCTCCCGACGTGGTGGTGACCACGACGCTGTCCAAGGCGCTGGGCAGTCAGGGTGGCGCCGTGCTCGGACCGGCATCGGTCCGTGCGCACCTGATCGACGCCGCGCGCCCGTTCATCTTCGACACCGGCCTCGCCCCTGCCGCCGTGGGCGCGGCGCTGGCCGCTCTCGAGGTGCTGGTCGAGGAACCGTCACTGGCCGATGCGGTGCTGCGGCACGCCGCCGAACTCGCCGAGATATGCGGCGTCGCAGCGGTTCCCGAATCCGCGGTGGTGCCGGTCATCATCGGCGAGCCGGAGGTCGCGTTGGCGGCAGCGGCGGCGTGCCTCGACCGCGGGGTGCGGGTCGGGTGCTTCCGTCCGCCCACGGTGCCCGCCGGCACGTCGCGACTGCGCCTCACCGCGCGCGCGTCGTTGTCGACGGAGGATCTCGAGGTTGCCCGCCGCGTCCTGTCGGAGGTCCTGTCGAACGCCTCGCCGCGATGAGCATCCTGCTGATCACCGGTACCGACACCGGTGTGGGCAAGACCGTCGCGACGGCGGCGCTGGCCTGCCACGCGCGGTTGGCGGGCCTCGACGTCGCGGTGTGCAAACCCGTACAAACGGGCGCCGCCGACGGCGACGACGATCTCGGCGAGGTGGCGCGGCTCTCCGGGGTTGGTGCTCTCGTCTCTGGGTGGCGTTATCCCGAGCCGCTGGCGCCCGTCGCGGCCGCGGATCGGGCGGGCCTGCCGTTGCCGACCCGCGCCGAGCTGGTCGGTTCGATCACCGCGCAAGATTTGCCGGGTCGACTGACGCTGGTCGAGGGTGCGGGTGGCCTGCTCGTCGAACTCGGCGCCGGCGGCGTGACGCTGCGAGACCTCGCGACCGACCTGGACGCGGCCGTGCTGGTCGTCGCCAGGGCCGGCCTGGGCACCCTCAACCACACCGCGCTCACCGTGGAATCACTTGTAGTACAAGGTATTCCGTGCGCCGGTGTGGTGATCGGGGCGTGGCCGCTCGAGCCGGGTCCCGCGGAGACGTCCAACCGCGAGGCGCTCGACCGCATCGCCCCCGTGCGCGCCGTGCTGCCGACCGGTGCGGGCGGTTTGACGCCGGAGGCCTTCGCCGACGTCAGTGCAGGCGCCTTCAGCGCCGAGTGGGTGCGGAGCCTCTAGGCGTGGCCGCCCACTCCGTCGAGTTGCTGTTCGACCCGGGCGCCGAGGCGGCCATCCACCGCGAGTGGGTCGCGCTCGCCGAAGCCGGTCTGCCGAGTCAGGCACACCACAGGTCACCGAGCAATCGACCGCACGTCACGCTCACCGTGGCCACGCGCATCGACCCGGCCGTCGACACCGCCCTGGGTGAGCCGGCTGGCCAACTGCCGCTGGAGAGCGTGATCGGTGCTCCGATGGTGTTCGGGCATCAATCGCTCACCCTGGTTCGGCTGATCGTCCCGAGTGTCGGACTGCTGCGGTTGCACGCGTGGGTCGACGCGATCTGCGCGCCGCATGTGGCCGACGAGCCGTTCGCCCACGTGCGTCCTGGTCGATGGACCCCCCACGTGACGCTGGCGCGCCGGATGTCGCCCGCTGACCTCCCGGCGGCGCTGGAGGCAATCGACGCCGATGACGTCGTCGGCGCGTTCGCCGGCCTACGGCGCTGGGACGGTGAGGCCAGGATCGACACCGTGATCGCCTGACGGCGCCTCACGGTGCGCGGCGATGCCGTCGACCAGCAAGCGAAGCCCAAAGCTGAAGCGCGCGTTGGGATCGGTGGTCATCACGGACTGTCCGTCCGACAGGGCGCCTACGGCGTCCCATTGGATGCGGGACTGCTCGTCCGCGGTGAAGCCGAGCACGTAGTAGAGGATCGTTCGCGCGGCGAGTTCGGCATTCGGTCGAGCGATGCCTGCCTCGGCCGTCGCGACGGTCAGCTGCTCCAGGATGCCGGCCATCTGGTCGGACTTGCCCGCCGCGAAGCTCGCCGAGACGAGCTCGGCCCCATCGGTGGTCGACAGCAGCGCGTCGCGCACACCGGTGCAGATGGCCTGCACCCGCACCGACCACCGATCTCCCTCGCGCGGGGTCGCCGCAGCGTCGAGGATCCGGTCGGCGACCGCTCCGAGCAAGGCCTGCTTGTCGGCGAAGTGCCAGTAGAGCGCGCCGGGGGTGACGCCGAGCTCGCGGGCGAGTCGCCGCATCGTCAGATCGGCGATTCCGTAGTCGTCGAGGAGCTGCGTGGCCTTGGAGACCACATCGCGTCGATGCAGTTGCACCCCTGTAGCCTAAACACCGTTCAAGTTCTTTGGTGCGGGAGGAGTGCGGAGTGACGCAGGCGGCTTCAGAGGTAGGCACGGATGTGCTGGGTCTAGCCAGGGAGCAGGTGCTCGAACGGGGCGAAGGTCTCGATCAGCAGCAGGTGCTGGCAGTCCTGCAACTGTCCGACGACCGGCTCGAGGACCTGCTGGCGCTCGCCCACGACGTCCGGATGAAGTGGTGCGGGCCCGAGGTCGAGGTCGAGGGCATCATCAGCCTCAAGACCGGCGGCTGCCCCGAGGATTGCCACTTCTGCTCGCAATCCGGGCTCTTCGCGTCACCGGTGCGCAGCGCCTGGCTCGACATCCCCAGCCTGGTGGAGGCGGCCAAGCAAACTGCGAAGTCCGGCGCCACCGAGTTCTGCATCGTCGCCGCCGTGCGCGGACCCGACGAGCGCTTGCTCGCGCAGGTCGCCGCGGGCATCGAAGCCATCCGCAACGAGGTCGACATCCAGATCGCCTGCTCCCTGGGCATGCTTACCCAGGAACAGGTCGACCGGCTCGCCGCGATGGGCGTCCACCGCTACAACCACAACCTCGAGACCGCGCGATCGTTCTTCACCAACGTCGTCACCACCCATACCTGGGAGGAACGCCGGGACACCTTGGCGATGGTGCGCGACGCCGGCATGGAGGTCTGCTGCGGCGGCATCCTTGGCATGGGCGAGACGCTGGAGCAGCGGGCCGAGTTCGCCGCCGACCTCGCCGCGTTGAACCCTCACGAGGTGCCGCTGAACTTCCTCAACCCCCGGCCCGGTACACCGTTCGGTGACCTCGAGGTGCTCCCCGCCGCCGAGGCGCTGAAGGCGGTCGCTGCGTTCCGGCTCGCACTCCCGCGCACGATGCTCCGCTTCGCGGGGGGACGCGAGATCACCCTCGGCGATCTCGGCGCCAAGCAGGGCATCCTCGGCGGGATCAACGCGGTCATCGTCGGCAACTACCTGACCACGCTCGGACGCCCCGCGGAGTCCGATCTCGAGCTCCTCAACGATCTGCAGATGCCCATCAAGGCGTTGAACGCGACCATCTAGGATGCCGCAGAAGTTCAACGTCTACACCGGCGAGCCCGAGGGCGGCAGCGTACCGGCGGCCGCCCAGATGGGGCTCGAGCCGCCACGATTCTGCTCCGATTGCGGCCGGAGGATGATCGTGCAGGTGCGGCCCGACGGCTGGTCGGCGAAGTGCTCGCGGCACGGTGCGCTCGATTCCAAGGACCTGGAGGGGAAACGATGACCCCTGAGCAACCACGTCTTTCGCATCGCCAGGCGGCGACCCGGGTTGTGCTCGGCCTGGCGCTCCTCGGGGTCGTCGTGGGTGTCGTCTGGGCCTGGCTGGCACCGCCCATTGCGCTGGTAATCGCGTTGACCCGCGATGGCGATCGGGTGCAGGGCTACGTCGGCGACGAGTCCGACCTGCTCTTCCTCGGCGCGTTCCTCATGACCGGACTTCTGTTCGTGCTCGCCGTGACGTCCGCGGTCGCGCTGTGGCAGTGGCGGCCGCACCGGGGTCCGATCATGGTCGGTGCCCTGTCGGTGGGGGCGTTGGCGGCGGCAGGCGCCGCGGCCGGTGTCGGCGCCGGATTGGCGCGCTGGCGGCACGGCGTGGTGGACATCGCGGCCGCTCCCGTCTCACCCGAGCAGCGGGTGTTCTACACCCATCAGGCGCCGGCGGTCTTCTTCGGCCACGGCCCGCTGCAGATCGCGGCGTCGATCGTCCTGCCGGCCGGGGTGGCGGCGCTGGTCTACGCGATCTGCGCGCTGTCGACCAAGCGTGACGACCTCGGCGCCTGGCCGCCGGTCGAACAGGCCTTCCTGGTGACTAGAGATCCAGCTCCGACAGCGGCAGCCGATCCACTCGTCGACCCGTCATCACCTTCGCACTGATGATTCCCAGCCGGATCATGCCCCGATAGGTCGAGGGGTTCAGCAGCGTCGGCCACTTGGTCCGCGCGCGGCGGCTCGACAGCGGGCGCCCCGCGAAGCGGTCGCGCAGCCAGCGCAGCGTCATCGGAGCGGACATCGGGTGCAGCAGCATGTGTTCGCTGAGCATGTCGCGGTGGTAGGTGACGTTGGCACCGCCGCGGGCGTACGTGTGGGTCAGCGCGTCGATGTCGTCCACGGAGACGATCCGGTCGTGCACCGCCTGTACGACGAGCACGGGGATGCTCGGTGCCGCGGTGCCCAGCTTGATGCTGTCGAATACGTGCTGAACCTCTGGCGTCCTGAGGATGTTCTCCAGCGGCTGGTCGACCAGTGTGTCCATGTCCTCGTGGATCAGCTTGATCACGGCGTGCGCGGTCGTCATCTTCTGGATGTCGCTCAGCATCGCTTTGCCCTCGGCGGTGACGTGCTCGTTGATGACACGGTCCAGGTCGGGATACACGTGCGATAGGGCGGCGACCACCATGGCGGGCAGACCCGAGTAGAAGGTGCCGTTGAGCCGGCGGAACGTCTGGCCGAGGTCGCCGACCGGGGATCCCAGCACGGCGCCGACGACGTTCAACTCGGGTGCGTAGTCGGCGTACACCTCGGTCGCCCACGCCGTGGCCAGGCCGCCACCGGAGTAGCCCCACAGCCCCATGGGCGATTCGCTCGAGAGGTTGAGCGCTTCATGATTCAGCGCCGCCCGCAGTCCGTCGAGGATGTGGTAGCCGGGTTCGTGGGGTGCGCCCCAGATACCGTGCACGCCTTCGTGATCCGGGATCGAAACGGCCCAGCCCTCGGCCAGCGCCGCGGACACCAGGAGGAATTCGAACTGCGCGAGAGCACCGGCGGCCTTCGCCCCGCGACGAAGGGCGTAGGACGGGAAGCAGCTACCGGCGACCGCGTCGATCGCGCACTGGTAGGACAGGATCGGACCCGTGCTGCCCGCGGCCCGGTCGGCCGGCACCACGACGGTCGTTACGGCGGGCTCCGGGACACCGTTGAGGTCGGTCGACCGGTACAGCAGCTGCGTGGCGGTCAGCTTCTGTGGGACCAGCCCGAGGAACGCGAGTTCGACGTCGCGCGAGCGCAGCACCGTCCCTGGCCTGGCGTGTTCGTACCCCGCCGGCGGTACGTAGAACGGGTCCACGTCGGGCAGCGCGGGGTGCGACTTGCGGCGAAGCTCCTCGTGGGGCGCTCGGCCGATCCATTCCGCACCGGTCGAGAGGGCTGCGCTGCCAGAGTCCATCAGGACATTGTCTCTTAACGGTTCCTTAAAGCCAATTGGGGCCGTCATGACGTCGGCGGACGGAAGGCAGCGAACTCGTCGGTGACGCGGTACTGCGCCTCGGTGAAGCGGTACACGGCGGCGGGGCGGCCACCGCTGCGGCCCGACTTCGCCGTGGTGCCGGTCGGGACGATCACGCCCCGACGGGCCAGGACGCGCTGGAGGTTCGTGGCGTCCACCTCGTATCCGAGGGCCGCGTCGTAGACGTCCTTCAGCGTGGACAGCGCGAATTCCCTTGGCGCCAGCGCGAACCCGATGTTGGTGTATGACAGCTTGGCGATCAGCCTGGCATGGGCGTGGGTGATCATCGGTCGATGGTCGAAGGCCATCGGCGGCAGGGCGCTCACCGGATGCCATCGGGTGTCCGGTGGGAGTTCGGGGGTGGCAGGGGAGGGCACCAGGCCCAGGAACGTCGAGGCGATGGTCCTGGGGCCGGGCACCCGCCGTGGCTCCGAGAACACCGCGAGCTGTTCGAGATGGGTCAGTTCCCGCAGGTCCACCTTCTCGGCCAGTTGGCGCCGAACTGAACTCGTCATGTCTTCGTCGTGACGGAGTCGGCCGCCGGGAAGTGACCACGCCCCGCGTTGCGGGTCCATGGCCCGCTCCCATAGCAGCACGCTGAGCTGCGGGTTCGGCGTCGAGAGCTGCCGAACCTGAAACACGACAACGAGCACTTCGTGGGCAGTGCTAGTATCAGTCATGTTTTCGATCATAAGTCGAAAACCTCTTCGGGATCAAAGGAGACGACCATGACGGTAGTGGACCTCACCGCCGAGTCGAGTCGCGGCTGGGCCGCCCAGATCACGAACGGTCCCGCCGGCTACGGCGGTGTGATCGCCGACGAGGAGTGGGCGGCAGAGATTCGCCGCCTCGCCGACCTGCGCAACGCCACGCTGCTCGCGCACAACTACCAGCTGCCGGCCATCCAGGACGTGGCCGATCACGTCGGTGATTCGTTGGCGCTGTCCCGGATCGCCGCCGAGGCGCCGGAGGACACGATCGTGTTCTGCGGCGTCCACTTCATGGCCGAGACCGCGAAGATCCTCAGCCCCGGTAAGACGGTGCTGATCCCCGATCAGCGGGCCGGCTGCTCATTGGCCGACTCGATCACGGCCGACGACCTGAGGGCCTGGAAGGCCGAGTATCCCGACGCCGTGGTCGTGTCCTACGTGAACACCACCGCAGCGGTGAAGGCACTCACCGACATCTGCTGCACCTCGTCCAACGCGGTCGAGGTGGTGGCGTCGATTCCCGAGGACCGCGAGGTGCTGTTCTGCCCGGACCAGTTCCTTGGTGCCCACGTCCGACGTGTGACCGGCCGCAAGAACATTCACGTCTGGGCGGGTGAATGCCACGTGCACGCGGGGATCAACGGCGACGAGCTCACGGCGCAAGCCAAGGCCCACCCCGACGCCGAGTTGTACGTCCATCCCGAATGCGGCTGCGCCACATCGGCGCTGTATCTGGCCGGCGAGGGCGCGTTCCCGGACGACCGCGTGAAGATCCTGTCCACCGGCGGCATGCTGGACGCCGCCAGGGCGACGCGCGCGCGCCAGGTCCTTGTCGCGACCGAGGTGGGCATGTTGCATCAATTACGGCGCGCCGCACCGGAAGTGGATTTCCGCGCCGTGAACGACCGGGCATCCTGCCGCTACATGAAGATGATCACACCTGCGGCGCTGCTGCGCTGCCTCGTCGAGGGCGCGGATGAAGTGCACGTCGACCCGGACGTTGCAGCCGCCGGTCGAAGGAGCGTGCAGCGCATGATCGAGATCGGCCAGCCCGGCGGCGGAGAATGACGACGACTGCGCCGGCGTGCGGGGGAGTCGGCTACTGGCAGCAGCGTGCCGACGTCGTCGTGGTCGGCACCGGGGTGGCCGGGTTGGCCGCGGCGTTGGCCGCCCAGCGGCACGGCCGCCGCGTGGTGGTGCTGAGCAAGGCGGGTGATACGGCGACGTTCTACGCCCAGGGTGGTATCGCCGTCGTGGTGCCGCGTACCGACGACACCATCGAGGCGCACGTTGCCGACACCCTCGCCGCGGGGGGTGGGCTGTGCGACCCGGACGCGGTCACGTCGATCGTCGCCGACGGATATGCCGCGGTGACCGAGCTCGTCGCGTTCGGCGCGCGGTTCGACGAGGCGGCACCGGGGCAGTGGTCGCTGACCCGCGAGGGCGGGCACTCCCGACGGCGCATCGTCCACGCCGGCGGTGACGCCACCGGCGCAGAGGTGCAACGGGCCCTGGATCACGCCGCCAGCACGATGGACATTCGACGCAATCACGTTGCGCTGCAAGTTCTTCACGAAGCGGGCGCGGTCACCGGAGTCCTCGTCCGCAACGACGACGGCCTCGGCGTGATACATGCCCCCTCGGTGATTCTGGCCACGGGCGGCCTCGGCCACCTGTACGCGGCCACGACCAACCCGGAGGGATCGACCGGCGACGGTGTCGCGCTGGCGCTGTGGGCGGGTCTGGCCGTGAGCGACATCGAGTTCATCCAGTTCCATCCCACGATGCTCTACGACGGCAACGCCGGCGGACGTCGACCGCTGATCACCGAGGCACTACGGGGCGAGGGCGCCTTCCTCGTCGATGCCCGCGGCGATTCGGTCACCGCAGGCGTCCACCCGATGGGCGATCTCGCTCCGCGGGACGTGGTCGCCGCGGCCATCGACGAACGACTGTCGCGGACGGGGGATCCGTGCGTCTACCTCGACGCCCGCGGCGTCGAGGACTTCACCCGCCGGTTTCCGACCGTCAACGCCGCCTGCCTCGCCGCTGGCATCGACCCGGTCGTGGCGCTGATACCCGTGGTGCCCGGCGCCCACTACAGCTGCGGCGGCGTCACGACCGATGTGGACGGGCGTACCGAACTGGCGGGTCTCTTCGCCGCCGGCGAGGTTGCGCGCACCGGAATGCACGGCGCCAATCGGCTCGCGTCCAACAGCCTGCTGGAAGGTCTGGTGGTGGGTCGTCGGGCGGGTGCGGCCGCCGCGCGACACGCCGCGGACGCCGCCGCCGTGCGCGCCACGTTCGACGCCGCCAGCCGGGTGGCGTTACCGCGGGCGGAGTTGCAACGCGCCATGACGCGGCACGCGTCGGTCGTGCGCGACGCGATCGGACTCAGTCACGTGGCCGAACTCCTCGGCACGGCAGGTCCGCGAAATCTGTTCACCCGCAATGACTTCGAGGATGCCGCACTCACCGTCACGGCCTCCGTGGTCACCGCGGCGGCATTCGACCGGGTCGAGTCGCGGGGGTGCCATCACCGCGCCGACCATGCGGAGCGCGATCCCCATCTGGCCACGAGCAACACCGTCCGACTCCAATCCGACGGCACACCCGCGGTGACCCACCACGCGGAGGTGTGCTGCTGATGGCCCTCACCGACGACGAGGTCGACGAGGCCCGCGCGACGATCGCCCGCGGGCTCGAGGAAGACCTCCGGTACGGGCCGGACGTGACGTCGCTCGCGACGGTGCCGGCCGACGCCACCACCAAGGCCTCCATGGTCAGTCGGCAGGCAGGCGTGGCAGCAGGTGTGGACATCGCGCTGTTGGTCCTCGACGAGGTCCTCGGCACCGACGGATACGAGGTGGTCTCGCGGGTCGAGGACGGGACGCGGCTCGAGCCAGGCGACCCGCTGCTGGTGCTCGAGGCACCGACCCGGGGACTGCTCACGGCCGAACGCACGATGCTCAACTTGGTCTGTCACCTGTCGGGGATCGCCAGCACCACCGCCGCCTGGGTCGAGGCCGTCGCAGGCACTACGGCGCAGATTCGTGACACCCGCAAGACCCTGCCCGGTCTGCGGGTGCTGCAGAAGTACGCGGTGCGCGTGGGCGGCGGGGTCAACCACCGCATGGGCCTTGGCGACGCGGCGTTGATCAAGGACAACCACGTCGCGGCGGCGGGCTCGGTGGTGGCAGCCCTGCACGCCGTGCGGCAGGTGGCGCCCGACGTCCCGGTGGAGGTCGAGGTCGACTCGCTCGAGCAGCTCGACGACATCCTCGGCGAGGACCTCGGGGTCTCGCCGTTGATTTTGCTGGACAACTTCCCGGTGTGGATGACGCAGATGGCCGTACAGCGGCGCGCGGCCCGCGCGTCCAGCGTCAAACTGGAGTCGTCGGGCAGCCTCTCGCTGGACAATGCCGCCGCTTACGCCGGTACCGGGGTCGACTACCTCGCCGTTGGGGCCCTCACGCATTCGGTGCGCGTCCTCGACGTCGGCCTCGATTTTTGATTTGCTCCACTACGCTGAACCAATGTCGTCCAGCGAAACACCTCAGAGCCGTCACGCCACGAATTCGGCCCAGCGGGGTGGTGTTCTGTCCGTAGTCGCGGTGATCTTGTCGGTGGTGGCGGTCGGGCTGTCGGCGTGGGCCGCGTTCGGCCCCCAGCGGAAGTCACCCGAGCCGAACTACACCTCCGCCCAGCAGGGTGAAGCCAAGACGGCGATCTGCGCCGCGGCGGACGTCGTGCGCAAGGGTGTCTCGTTGAACACCAACCTCCAGGTCCCCGGCGGTGAGGGCGATGTCACCGGGTCCCTCGCGGTGGCGGCCAACGCCAGGGTGTCCCTCTCCAGCGGCGGACAGTACCTGCTGGCGCGACTCGACCCGGCGACACCGACCGAGCTGGCCGACGGCGTCAAGAAGTTCGCCAACACGCTGCTGGACATCGGCGCGGCGGCCACCTCCGGCTCGCCAAACACGGACCCGGATCAGGCGGCCCGACTTCGCGACGCCGACGCCGAGAACGCCAAGCTGGGCGAACTCTGCAAGTAGCCCGCGTCAGGCGATGTCGGCGACGAAGGTCCCCTGGCGCTTGGCCAGGAGCTGCGGAATGCGGGGCAGGCTGGCGTCCACCGTGCCCGCGGGCAGCACGCGGGGGTTGACCAGGTGCAGCTTCCTGCGCCCGACGAGGATGTCGGCCTCACCGGCTGCCAACACGTTCTTCACCCAGTTGGTCTTGCCGTGCACCAGCCCGATCGCCAGCAGGCTGCCCTTGCGGTAGGCGGTGACGATGGTCTCGTAGTCCTTGCCCGATGTCCGCCCGCGGTGCGATATCACGGCGAAACCCGGCATCCGCTTCGACAACGGCCGCAGCATCGGGTTGACGTACTTGATCTGAAACCGCTCGAGCCACACCGGGATGATCATGGGCACCCCGGGGGCGTCATTTGGGTGGTCTCTTCGCGACGTGGATGGTGACATGGCGGCTCCCGGATTCTGATTTGTGCTGCTCTGGGAGAATAGACGGCGTGAGTGAAGCACCCGGGCTGATGTCCCGCATCGACCTGCGAGGCGAGCTGCTGTCCGCGGCTCGGCTGCGCGCCGTGTTGCCGCGCGGCGGCGTCGACGTCGACGCGGTGGTGCCCAAGGTGCGGCCGATCGTCGACGCGGTGATCGAGCGGGGCGCCGCGGCGGCCCTGGAGTACGGCGAGAAGTTCGACGGCGTGCGCCCCGACACCGTTCGGGTACCGGTGGCCCGCCTCGAGGAGGCGCTCGCCGCCCTCGACGCCGACATCCGCGTTGCCCTCGGGGTCGCGATCGAGCGGGCGCGGGCGGTACACGCCGACCAGCAGCGCACCGACCACACGACCACGCTCGCGCCCGGCGCCACCGTCACCGAGCGCTGGGTCCCCGTGGAGCGGGTGGGCCTCTACGTGCCCGGCGGCAATGCCGTCTATCCGTCGAGCGTGGTGATGAACGTGGTGCCCGCGCAGACCGCGGGGGTGGAGTCATTGGTGATCGCGAGCCCGCCGCAGGCCGAGTTCGGGGGGCTTCCGCACCCGACGATCCTCGCCGCGGCGCGCATGCTGGGCGTCGCAGAGGTTTGGGCCGTCGGGGGCGCGCAGGCCGTCGCGCTGCTCGCCCACGGCGGCGTCGACACCGACGGCGGCGAGCTGGCGCCGGTCGACATGGTCACGGGGCCTGGCAACATCTACGTCACCGCGGCCAAGCGGATCTGCCGTTCGCAGGTGGGCATCGACTCCGAGGCCGGCCCGACGGAGATCGCCATCCTCGCCGACCACTCCGCCGACCCGGTTCACATCGCCGCCGATCTGATCAGCCAGGCCGAGCACGACGAGATGGCGGCGTCGGTCCTCGTCACCACCAGCACCGAGCTCGCCGATGCGACCGACGCCGAGGTCGCCGCCCAGCTGAAGACCACCGTGCACCGCGAGCGCGTCACCGCGGCGCTCACCGGCCGCCAGTCGGCCATCGTTCTCGTCGACGACCTCGACGCCGGGCTGAAGACGGTCAACGCCTACGCCGCCGAGCACCTGGAGATTCAGACGGTCGACGCCTCCGCCGTGGCCGCCCGGGTGCGTTCCGCCGGCGCCGTTTTCGTCGGCGCGTGGTCACCGGTCAGCCTGGGTGACTACTGCGCCGGCTCCAACCACGTATTGCCCACCGCGGGGTGCGCACGGCACTCCAGCGGTCTGTCCGTGCAGACGTTCCTGCGCGGCATCCATGTCGTCGACTACACGGAGGCAGCGCTGAAGGACGTGTCGGGATACGTCATCACCCTGGCCAACGCCGAGAACCTGCCTGCGCATGGCGAGGCCGTCCGCCGGAGGTTCGAGAAGTAGTGAGCGCTCGCAAGATCACCCTCGACGACCTGCCCCTGCGGGACGATCTCCGTGGAAAGTCGCCGTACGGAGCGCCTCAACTCTCGGTTCCGGTGCGCCTCAACACCAACGAGAACCCGCACCCCCCGACCGCCGCGCTGGTCGACGACGTCGCCGCCTCCGTGCGCGACGCGGCGTCCGACCTGCACCGGTACCCGGACCGCGACGCGTCGGCGCTGCGGGCCGATCTGGCCGCGTACGTCAGCGCGCAGACCGGTGTCGCGCTGACTACCGAGATGCTGTGGGCGGCAAACGGTTCCAACGAAATCCTGCAGCAGCTGCTCCAGGCGTTCGGCGGTCCCGGCCGCAGTGCAATCGGGTTCGTCCCGTCGTACTCGATGCACCCCATCATCTCCGACGGCACGCAGACTTCCTGGCTGGAGGCCAAGCGCTCCGCCGACTTCGGCCTCGACGTGGAGGTGGCCGTCGACGCCATCACCGACCACCAGCCCGACGTGGTCTTCCTCGCCAGCCCCAACAACCCGTCGGGCCAGAGCATCCCCCTGGGCGACCTGCGCCGACTGCTCGACGCCGCACCGGGTGTCGTGATCGTCGACGAGGCCTACGGCGAGTTCTCGTCCGAGCCCTCCGCCGTGCACCTGCTGGCGGACTATCCGGCCTCGCTGATCGTCACCCGAACGATGAGCAAGGCGTTCGCGTTCGCCGGCGGACGGCTGGGCTACCTGATCGCCGACCCCGCCGTCATCGATGCGCTGCTCCTGGTCCGGCTGCCGTACCACCTGTCCTCGATCACGCAAGCGGCGGCGCGAGCTGCCCTGCGGCATGCCGATGACACGCTCGGCAGTGTCGCCAGGCTGATCGCCGAACGCGACCGGGTCTCGGAAGAGTTGCGTCGCTGCGGGTTTCGCGTGATACCCAGCGATGCAAACTTCGTCCTGTTCGGTGACTTCGCCGACGCCCCGCGGGCGTGGCAGCGGTATCTCGACGAGGGCGTGCTGATCAGGGACGTCGGCATCCCCGGGTTCCTGCGCGCCACCACCGGCCTGGCCGACGAGAACGACATCCTGCTCGACGTCAGCGCCCGCCTCGCGGAAGCCGAACTCACCTCGACCGACAACAGCAGCCCCGTAGGAGCCCAATGACCACCCCGGCCAACCGCCGCGCCCGCGTCGAACGCAAGACCAAGGAATCCGACATCGTCGTCGAGCTCGATCTCGATGGCACCGGTCTGGTCGACATCAGCACCGGTGTCCCGTTCTACGACCACATGCTGACCTCGCTGGGTACGCATGCGAGCTTCGATCTGACCGTGCACGCCACCGGCGACGTCGACATCGAAGCGCACCACACGGTCGAGGACACGGCGATCGTGTTGGGTCAGGCACTGGCCCAGGCACTCGGCGACAAGAGGGGTATCCGCCGGTTCGGTGACGCCTTCATCCCGATGGACGAGACGCTGGCGCACGCCTCGGTCGACGTCTCGGGCCGACCCTATTGCGTCCACACCGGCGAGCCGGATCACATGCTGCACAGCACGATTGCGGGCAGCTCCGTGCCCTATCACACGGTCATCAACCGGCACGTCTTCGAGTCGTTGGCGATGAACGCGCGAATCGCCCTCCACGTGCGCACGCTGTACGGCCGCGACCCGCACCACATCACCGAGGCGCAGTACAAGGCGGTGGCGCGCGCCCTGCGCCAAGCCGTCGAGCCCGATCCACGGGTGGCCGGCGTCCCATCGACGAAGGGCAGTCTGTGACGGCGAAAGTCGTCGTACTCGACTACGGCTCCGGCAATCTGCGGTCGGCCCAACGCGCGCTCGAACGAGTGGGCGCGCAGGTCGAGGTGACGGCAGATCCCGCCGCCGCGGCGGCGGCCGATGGTCTGGTCGTGCCGGGAGTCGGCGCCTACGAGGCGTGCATGACGGGCCTGCGTGCGGTGAACGGGGAGAAGATCGTCGCCGAGCGGCTCGCCAACGGCCATCCCGTCCTCGGCATCTGCGTCGGCATGCAGATCCTCTTCAGCCGCGGTGTGGAATTCGGCGTCGAGAGCACCGGCTGCGGTCAGTGGCCCGGGTCGGTCGTGCGGTTGGAGGCCCCCGTGGTTCCGCACATGGGGTGGAACGTCGTCGACGCCGCGCCGAACAGCACGCTGTTCAAGGGACTGGACGCCGACACCCGCTTCTACTTCGTGCACTCCTACGCCGCCCAGCAGTGGGAGGGTGACCCGAGTGCGTCGCTGACGTGGGCGACGCATCACGTACCCTTCCTGGCTGCGGTCGAGGACGGCGCCTTGTCCGCCACGCAGTTTCATCCGGAGAAGAGTGGCGACGCCGGTGCGGCGCTGCTCGCCAATTGGGTCGAGGGGCTCTCGTGAGTGACAAGCGGTTGATCCTTCTGCCTGCCGTCGACGTGGTCGACGGCAAGGCGGTCCGCCTGGTGCAGGGCGTCGCTGGCAGCGAAACGGATTACGGGTCAGCGCTCGACGCCGCACTGGGCTGGCAGAGCGACGGCGCCGAATGGATTCACCTCGTCGACCTCGATGCGGCGTTCGGCCGCGGATCCAATCGCGCGCTGCTGGCCGAGGTCATCGGCAAGCTCGACGTCGCCGTGGAACTGTCGGGGGGCATCCGTGACGACGCGTCGCTGACCGCCGCGCTCGACGCGGGTTGCGCCAGGGTCAATCTCGGCACCGCGGCGCTCGAGAACCCGCAGTGGTGCGCACGGGTGATCGCCGAGCACGGGGAGAAGGTCGCCGTGGGGCTCGACGTCAAGCTCGAAGCGGGGGAGTACCGGTTGCGCGGGCGCGGTTGGGAGACCGACGGCGGAGATCTGTGGCCGGTGCTCGAACGCCTCGAGAAGCAAGGATGCTCGCGGTTCGTCGTCACCGACGTCACCAAGGACGGCACCCTCAACGGTCCGAACCTCGAGCTGCTGGCCGGGGTCGCCGAACGCACCGACGCCCCCGTCATCGCCTCCGGCGGGGTGTCGAGCCTGGACGATCTGCGGGCCATCGCCACCCTGACAGGTGTCGGCGTCGAGGGCGCGATCGTCGGAAAGGCGTTGTACGCCGGACGTTTCACGCTTCCAGAGGCCCTCGCCGCGGTGAGTCGGTAGGTCGAGATGGCACTGGATGAGACGGACCTCGCGGGGCTCGTCGCCGAGGCAACCGTCATTCTCGACGTCGCCGCGAAACCCTTCATCGAAGGTCATCGCGCGCAGTCGGCGGTCGCCAAGCTGGGCAATGACTTCGCCACCGAGGTCGACCTCGCCATCGAACGCCAGGTGGTGCTCGCGCTCGAGGAGGCCACCGGAATCGGGGTGCACGGCGAGGAGTTTGGCGGCGCACCGATCGACTCGCATCTGGTGTGGGTCCTCGACCCCATCGACGGCACCTTCAACTACGCGGCGGGCTTGCCGACGGCCGCCATCCTGTTGGGTCTGCTGCGCGACGGAGTGCCGGTGGCCGGACTCACCTGGCTCCCGTTCATGGACCTTCGCTACACCGCGGTACTTTCGGGACCGTTGTACGCCAACGGAATTGCCCAGCCCGCGCTGGAGCCGGTCGAGCTGAGCGACTCGATCCTCGGCATCGGAACGTTCAACGTCGATTCGCGTGGCGAGTTCCCCGGCCGGTATCGGATGGCGTTCCTGGAGCAGTTGAGCCGGACGTGTTCCCGGGTCCGGATGCACGGTTCGACGGGTATCGACTTCGCCTACGCCGCCGCGGGGGTGCTCGGTGGCGCCGTCAGCTTCGGGCACCACGTGTGGGACCACGCCGCGGGTGTGGCCCTTGTCCGCGCGGCCGGGGGCGTCGTCACCGACCTCGCCGGCGAGGAGTGGACCCCGGCGTCGCGTTCGGCGGTAGCGGGAGTGCCGAGCGTGCACGCCCGGATCCTGGAGATCGCGGCGGGCGTCGGCGCACCAGGCGAGCACTGATGGACGTCGCGGTCCGCGTGATCCCCTGTCTCGACGTCGACGACGGCCGGGTGGTCAAGGGCGTGAACTTCGAAAACCTCAGAGATGCAGGCGATCCCGTCGAGTTGGCGGCGGCATATGATGCCGAGGGCGCCGACGAGCTGACGTTCCTGGACGTGACGGCATCGTCGGCGGGGCGCAGCACGATGCTGGAGGTGGTCCGCCGGACGGCCGAACAGGTGTTCATCCCGCTGACGGTTGGCGGCGGCGTTCGATCGGTCGCCGACGTCGACACCCTGCTGCGGGCCGGTGCGGACAAGGTGTCGGTGAATACCGCCGCAATCGCCCGACCCGAGCTCCTTGCCGAGCTGTCCCGACAGTTCGGGTCGCAGTGCATAGTGCTCTCCGTCGACGCCCGCACCGTTCCCGAGGGTGCCGAGCCGACGCCGTCCGGGTGGGAAGTGACCACGCATGGCGGCAGGCGCGGCACCGGTATCGATGCCATCGAGTGGGCGCGTCGGGGCGCCGAACTCGGCGTCGGCGAGATCCTGCTCAACTCGATGGACGCCGATGGCACCAAGGCCGGGTTCGATCTGAAGATGTTGCGCGCCGTGCGCGAGGCGGTGAGCGTGCCGGTGATCGCCAGCGGTGGCGCCGGAGCGGTGGACCACTTCGCGCCCGCCGTACAGGCTGGCGCGGATGCGGTATTGGCAGCCACCATCTTTCACTTCAAGGAGCTGACCATCGGCCAGGTGAAGGCGGCGATGGCGGCGGAAGGGATCGTGGTGCGATGACTCTGAACGACTCGATTGCCAACCGTCTCAAGCGCGACGCCAACGGCCTGTTCGCCGCCGTCGCGCAGGAGCGTGGGACCGGTCAGGTGCTCATGGTGGCGTGGATGAACGACGACGCGCTCGCTCACACGCTCGCGACCCGCAAGGCGACCTACTACTCACGCTCGCGCGGGGAGCAGTGGGTCAAGGGCGAGACGTCGGGGCACACGCAGTACGTGCACTCGGTGCGTCTGGACTGCGACGGTGACACCGTGTTGCTCGAGGTCGATCAGGTCGGCGCTGCCTGCCACACCGGCGAGCACAGCTGCTTCGACGCCGACGAGATCCTGGCGCCCGAGAGCTGAGGCCTAGCCGCGGTCGTCGGGTCGCGTCATGGCGAACATGGCGTCGGGTGTGACCTCGGCGTAGTCGGCCGGCCCCCCGGCGCGCAGGATCGGGCGCGCGGCTGCCGTGTCGTAGACGCCGTCGACCAGAAGATGCCGGTCGATGTGCACGGCGACGACCTGCCCGAGAACCAGCCAGGCGGGAACCTCGCCACCGTCGACGTCACGCAGCTGAATCAGTTGGGTGAGTTTGCATTCGAAGTTGACCGGGCTCTCCAGAACGCGTGGCGCAGCGATCACCGTGGACGGTATGGGCGTGAGTCCGGCCCGCTCGAACTCGTCGGAGTCCGACGGCACCGACGCGGACGTCTCGTTCATCGCGCCGGCGAGATCTCGCGTCGCGAGGTTCCAGACGAACTCTCCGGTGCTGTCGACGTTGGCGACGGAGTCCTTCCAACCAATCGACGAGAAGCCGATCAGCGGCGGTCGATAGTTGAATCCATTGAAGAAGCTGTACGGCGCCAGATTGGGGACGCCGGTCGCGCTCAACGACGAGATCCACCCGATGGGGCGCGGTCCGACGATGGCGTTGAACGGGTCGTGAGGTAGCCCCGTCCCGTCGGTAGGTCGATAGGCGTACGCGTCGTGTCCAGCCATCGAGCGTCAGATCTCCATTCGGGTTGCCTTGGCTCGCGCAGTCCACCGGCCGCTGTCGTAGGCCACCTGCACGGGGTGCGAGAACGCCGCCGTGACGTTGTCGGTGGTGACGGTGTCCTGCGCCGTGCCGATCGCCACCGTCCGCCCCTCGGCGATGAGCAGGGCATGGGTCGTCGTGCTCGGAAGCTCCTCGAGGTGGTGGGTGACGAGGATCGAAGCGACGTCGGGATGTGCCTCGCCGAGTGAGTCGATGGTCTCCAGAAGCTGCTCGCGGGCGGCGACGTCGAGCCCGGTCGACGGCTCGTCGAGCAGGAGCAGGCGGGCGCCGGAGATGAGTGCCCGCGCGATCAGCGTCCGACCACGTTCGCCCTGCGACAGCGTTGGCCACACGCTGCTCGCGATGCGGGTCAGTCCGACGGTCTCCACCATGGCGTCGGCGCGGTCGACGTCGTCCGAGGTGGGCGTCCAGCGCAGCGGCAGGTCGTTGGTTCCGGTGATGCCCGTCAGCACGACTTCCCGCACGGTCCGCGGGTGCTGAAGTCGGTGGCGCGGGTTGACGTGGCCAATGGAGCGTCGCAGCGCCGCGAGGTCGGTCCGTCCCATCTGTTCTCCGAGTATCCGTACGCTGCCGGAGCTGGGAAAGGTGACGGCGCCGCAAAAACCGAGCAGCGTGCTCTTGCCCGCGCCGTTGGGCCCGAGCAACGCCCAGTGTTCGCCTTCGTTCACCGTCAGCGAGATACCGTCGATGATCTGTTTGCCGTCACGGCGGAACGTCACATCGTCAAGCTGCAGAACGGGTTTCACCGGGAACGCAGCACCTCGAGTGCCTTGTCCGCGTGGGTGTCCATGCTGAGCTCGCTGGCGATGACGTCGAGGACGGTGCGGTCGGTATCGATCACGAACGTGGTCCGCTTGACCGGCATCAGCTTGCCGAGCAGGCCGCGCTTGACGCCGAACTGAGCGGCTACGGTGCCCTCGGAGTCCGAGAGGAGCGGATAGTCGAACTTCTGCATCTCGGCGAACTTCGCCTGCTTGGCGACTGCATCGGTGGAGATGCCCACCCGGTTCGCCCCGACCGAGGCGAATTCCGAGGCGAGATCGCGGAAGTGGCAGGCTTCCTTCGTGCACCCGGGCGTCATCGCCGCCGGATAGAAGAACAGCACGATCGGGCCGTCCGCGAGGAGCCTCGTCAGACTGCGGACGGTGCCGGTCTGATCGGGCAGTTCGAACTCGGCAACCTTGTCACCACGTTTCATGGGCGTCACGCTACGCCAGAACGAGGAACGGGCTTGCTCGTGCCTTCCCGGGTCAGTTCACCCGCGCCGATCTGGGAGGATCGTCTCGTGCAAGGACATCCCCAGGTCGCGTCACCGGCCGCCCACCTCGCCATGACGACGTCACGCGAGGACTTCCGGGTGCTGGCCGCCGAGCACCGCGTGGTTCCCGTGACGCGAAAGGTGCTCGCCGACAGCGAGACGCCCCTGTCGGCGTACCGCAAGCTCGCCGGCAACCGGCCGGGCACGTTCCTGCTGGAGTCCGCGGAGAACGGCCGGTCCTGGTCCCGGTGGTCGTTCATCGGCGCCGGTTCTCCGTCGGCGCTGACCGTGCGTGACGATCAGGCGGTGTGGCTCGGCGTCACCCCGCAGGGCGCTCCGACCGGGGGCGATCCGCTGAAGGCGCTGCGCACCACCCTCGAGGTGTTGGCCACCGCGGCGCTGCCCGGACTTCCGCCGCTGTCGAGTGGACTGGTCGGCTTCTTCGCCTACGACATGGTGCGCCGGCTGGAACGTCTACCCGAACTCGCCGTCGACGATCTGCACCTGCCGGACATGCTTCTGCTCCTGGCGACGGACATCGCCGCGGTCGACCATCACGAGGGCACGATCACGTTGATCGCCAACGCGGTCAATTGGAATGGCACCGACGAGCACGTGGATCAGGCCTACGACGAGGCGGTGGGGCGGTTGGACGTCATGACCACGGCGCTCGGCGAGCCGCTCGCGTCGGCCGTCGCGACCTTCGGCAGGCCGGAACCCCGCCAGCGCGCCCAGCGCACCGTCGAGGAGTACTCGGCGATCGTGGAGAAGCTCGTCGGTGACATCGAGGCGGGGGAGGCGTTCCAGGTGGTGCCGTCGCAGCGCTTCGAGATGGACACCTCCGCCGATCCCATCGACGTGTACCGGCTGCTGCGGGTCACCAACCCCAGTCCGTACATGTACTTACTGAACGTCCCCAATAGTGTTGGCGAACTTGATTTCTCGGTTGTCGGGTCCAGTCCCGAGGCCCTGGTGACGGTCAGCGACGGCAAGGCGACGACCCATCCGATCGCTGGCACGCGCTGGCGCGGTGCGACCGAGGAGGAGGACGTGCTGCTGGAGAAGGAGCTCCTGGCCGACGAGAAGGAACGGGCCGAGCACCTGATGCTGGTGGACCTCGGCCGCAACGACCTCGGGCGGGTGTGCGTCCCCGGCACCGTTCGCGTGGAGGACTACAGCCACATCGAGCGTTACAGCCACGTCATGCATCTCGTGTCGACCGTCACGGGACATCTGGCCGACGGCAAGACAGCACTCGACGCCATCACGGCCTGCTTCCCGGCCGGCACGCTGTCGGGGGCGCCCAAGGTGCGGGCGATGGAGCTCATCGAAGAGGTCGAGAAGACCCGGCGCGGCCTGTATGGGGGCGTCCTGGGGTACCTCGACTTCGCGGGCAACGCCGATTTCGCGATCGCCATCAGGACCGCGCTCATGCGGGACGGCACCGCATACGTGCAAGCGGGCGGCGGTGTCGTCGCCGACTCGAACGGCCAGTACGAATTCGACGAGGCCTCGAACAAGGCGCGTGCGGTGCTCAACGCGATCGCCGCCGCCGAGACCCTGAGTGAGCCGTGACCCGCGTCGCGCAGCTCCTGCTCGTGCTGTCCGCGCTGGCGCTGTGGGTGGCCTCGCGGATGACGTGGGTAGACGTGACGTCGTTCGACGGCCTCGGGCAGCCGAAGTCGACGACGCTGAACGGCGCGTCCTGGTCCACCGCCCTGGTGCCCCTGGCCTTGGTCACCCTCGCCGCCGCCGTCGCCGCGCTCGCGGTACACGGGTGGATATTGCGACTCGTGGGCGCGCTCGTCGCGGTCGCGACGATCGGCATGGGCTATCTGGGAGTCGGTCTATGGGTCGTCCGCGACGTCGCCCCGCGGGCGGCGGACCTGGCGCAGATCCCGATCACCGCGCTGATCGGCACCCAACGCCACCACGGGGGCGCGGTGGTGACGCTGGCGGCCGCGGTGTGCGCCCTGATCGGCTCCGTACTGCTAATGCGGTCGGCGGCCAGGAGCGGCACGGACACCGCGATGACGTCCGGGAAGTACGCGGCGCCGGCGGTGAAGCGGGAGGCTGCGCGGCAGGAGAGCGCCGACGACGACATGTCCGAACGGATGATCTGGGATGCGCTCGACGAGGGCCGCGACCCGACGAATTCGGACAACGAGGGGCGGTGACAGCCCGTGTGGCGCTGGCGACTACCCTTTCCGGAGGAGTTCACCTGGGACTTCCAGAGGGCAAGAATCGGGAGCGACGGCTGATGAGTTCGGGGACCGTGCTCGACTCCATCATCGAGGGAGTTCGGGCCGACGTAGCCGCTCGTGAGGCGCTCGTGACCTTGGTCGAGGTCAAGCAAAAGGCCAAGGACGCCCGCGCTGCCCTCGACGTGATGGCGGCGCTGCGGGCCGACGGCATCGGTGTCATCGCCGAGGTGAAGCGCGCCAGCCCGTCGCGCGGTGAGCTCGCCACCATCTCGGACCCGGCCAAGTTGGCACGCGCGTACCAGGACGGCGGAGCCAGGGTCATCAGCGTCCTGACCGAGCAACGCCGTTTCAACGGCTCGCTCGACGATCTCGACGCCGTCCGTGCCGCGGTGACGATCCCCGTGCTGCGCAAGGACTTCATCGTCGGCCCCTACCAGATTCACGAGGCCCGCGCCCACGGTGCCGACATGCTGCTGTTGATCGTGGCGGCACTCGAGCAGTCGGCGCTGGTGTCGATGATCGATCGCACGGAATCGCTGGGGATGACCGCTCTCGTCGAGGTCCACACCGAGGAGGAAGCCGACCGTGCTCTGCAGGCAGGCGCCCGCGTGATCGGTGTCAACGCACGCGATCTCAAGACTCTCGAGGTGGATCGGGACTGCTTCGCCCGCATCGCCCCGGGCCTGCCCTCCAACGTCATCCGGATCGCCGAGTCCGGCGTTCGGGGCACCGCCGACCTGCTCGCGTATGCAGGAGCCGGGGCCGACGCCGTTCTCGTCGGTGAGGGACTGGTCACCAGTGGTGATCCCCGCAGCGCCGTGGCCGATCTCGTCACCGCAGGCACGCACCCGTCCTGCCCGAAACCGTCGCGCTGACACAGTGGCCGAATTCGTAGGCCCGGAGCTGCCGCGTTCCAGCGCAGCCATCGCCGAACCAACGACGCACGACCCCGACGCCAAGGGGCACTTCGGTCCCTATGGCGGGCGGCTGGTTCCCGAGGCGCTCATGGCGGTCATCGAAGAGGTGACCGCGGCTTACGAGAAGGCCAGGACCGACCAGACGTTCCTCGACGAACTCGACCGACTGCAGCGGCATTACACGGGACGCCCGTCCCCGCTCTACGAGGCGGAGCGGCTCAGTGAGTACGCCGGTGGCGCACGGATCTTCCTGAAACGGGAAGATCTGAACCACACGGGTTCTCACAAGATCAACAACGTGCTCGGCCAGGCGCTCCTCGCCAAGCAGATGGGCAAGACCCGCATCATCGCCGAGACGGGCGCCGGTCAGCACGGCGTGGCCTCCGCCACGGCCTGCGCACTGCTGGGCCTGAGGTGCGTGATCTACATGGGCGCCGTCGACACCGCGCGTCAAGCCCTCAACGTCGCCCGGATGCGACTGCTCGGTGCCGAGGTGGTGGCCGTCGAATCTGGTTCGAAGACGCTGAAGGACGCGATCAACGAGACCTTCCGGGACTGGGTCGCCAACGCCGACGACACGTACTACTGCTTCGGTACCGCGGCGGGCCCGCACCCGTTCCCCACCATGGTGCGCGACTTCCAGCGCGTGATCGGCATGGAGGCTCGGGTTCAGATCCTCGACCAGGCGGGCCGGCTCCCCGACGCGGTGACCGCGTGCATCGGCGGGGGATCCAACGCCATCGGCGTCTTCCATGCCTTCCTCGACGATCCCGGCGTCCGGCTGATCGGATACGAGGCTGCGGGTGACGGCGTAGAGACGGGCCGGCACGCCGCCACCTTTGCCGGTGGCACGCCCGGCGCGTTCCAGGGCTCGTTCTCCTACCTGTTGCAGGACGAGGACGGCCAGACCGTCGAATCTCATTCCATCTCAGCCGGTCTCGACTACCCAGGCGTCGGCCCGGAGCACGCCTTCCTGAAGGACGCCGGTCGCGCCGAGTACCGTCCGATCACCGACACCCAGGCGATGGACGCGTTCTCGCTGTTGTCTCGGACCGAGGGGATCATCCCGGCGATCGAGTCCGCACACGCCGTGGCGGGTGCCCTCGAACTCGGCGTGGAACTCGGCCCCGGTTCGATCATCCTGATCAACCTGTCCGGCCGCGGTGACAAGGACGTCGAGACCGCCGCCAAGTGGTTCGGCCTCTTCGACGATCAGGGGACGCCGTGACGGCCGGCGGGCTGTCGACGGTATTCGCGGAGTGCCGGGCTGAGCAGCGGTCCGCGCTCATCGGCTACCTCCCCACCGGCTTCCCGGACGTCGAAACCTCCATTGCGGCGATGACGGCGATGGTCGAATCTGGTTGCGACATCATCGAAGTCGGCGTCGCGTATTCCGATCCTGGGATGGACGGCCCGACCATCGCCGCGGCGACGCAGGTGGCGCTGCAGGGTGGCGTGCGGGTGCGGGATGCGCTGTCGGCCGTGGAGGCCATCAGCAATGCGGGTGGAAGCGCGGTCGTCATGACGTACTGGAACCCGGTCCTGCGCTGGGGGATCGATGCCTTCGCGCGCGATCTCGCGTCGGCCGGCGGCCTGGGTCTGATCACCCCGGACCTCATCCCAGACGAAGCCGACGAATGGATTCACGCGTCCGACGAACATGGTCTGGACCGAATCTTCCTGGTGGCGCCGTCATCGACGCCGGAACGTCTGTCCGCGACGGTGTCGGCGTCGCACGGATTCGTCTACGCCGCTTCCACGATGGGCGTGACGGGTGCCCGTGATGCCGTGTCGGACCTCGCGCCGGAGTTGGTGCGGCGCGTCCGCGAGGTCTCGGATATCCCTGTGGGCGTCGGGCTTGGCGTGCGGTCGCGCGAGCAGGCGGCGCAGATCGGCTCTTACGCCGATGGCGTGATCGTCGGATCCGCACTGGTGACGGCACTGACTGACGGCTTACCAGCACTGAGGGCACTGACCGAAGAACTCGCCGAGGGTGTGCGACAGAGGATTTCTGAGTGACGACAACCGTTTTGGCCCTCATCCCGAGTCCGTCGCAGGGGGTGTGGCACCTCGGGTTCGTTCCGATCCGGGCCTACGCCCTGTGCATCATCGCTGGCATCGTGGCGGCCCTGGTCATCGGCGATCGTCGGTGGGAGGCGCGTGGTGGCGAACGTGGCGTCATCTACGACGTGGCGTTGTGGGCGGTGCCGTTCGGTCTGATCGGCGGTCGGCTGTACCACGTCATGACGGACTGGCCGAAGTACTTTGGCCCCGACGGTGCGGGTTTCGCAGCGGCCCTGCGGATTTGGGATGGCGGCCTGGGCATCTGGGGCGCCGTGGCCCTGGGCGCCGTCGGCGCGTGGATCGCTTGCCGGCACCGGGGAATCCCGTTGCCCGCCTTCGGCGATGCAGTTGCGCCGGGCATCATCTTGGCGCAGGCCCTCGGGCGGCTGGGCAACTACTTCAACCAGGAGCTCTACGGCCGCGAGACGGATCTGCCCTGGGGTCTGACGATCTATGACCGGTTGGACCCGTCGGGCGTGGTCAGCCCGCACTCCCTCGATGGGGTGTCGACGGGCCAGGTGTACGCGGTCGTGCATCCCACGTTCCTGTACGAGCTCCTATGGAACGTGCTCATCTTCGCCGTTCTGCTCTGGGCCGACCGCCGTTTCAAGCTTGGTCACGGCCGCCTGTTCGCGCTTTACGTGGCGGGATACTGCGTCGGCCGGTTCTGGGTCGAGTTGATGCGCAGCGACACTGCCACGCTCATCGCGGGCATCCGGGTGAACACCTTCACCTCGACGTTCGTGTTCATCGGTGCGGTCATCTACATCATGGTGGCGCCCAAGGGCCGCGAAGATCCGGCAACCTTGCGCGGCAACGCACCCGACGAGACGCTGCTCGACGAGTTGGGTGCTGAGTTGGTCGCCGTTACAGCGACGTCGGGCGTGGTTGCGGCGGCCAAGGTCGCCGGGGACGAGGACCGGGCAGAGGCGCCGCCCGGCACCGCGTCGGAGGCTGCTGCGGAGGCGGAGGATCTGACCGAGCAGGTCGAGACGGCCCCGTCGGAGGACATCGCCGAGGCGGAGGCGTTCGCCGCCGCAGGTGACGCAGCTGACCAGCCGGAAGCAGGTCTCGGCGCTGTCGAGGGTGAGGACGCTCGCGCTGCGGAGGTCGCCGCACCCGAAGCGCACGAGGCGGCCGTGGAAGCGGCTGCCGAGGCCGAGACCGTGGCAGACGAGGTCGCGGCCGAAGATTCAACCGCCGCGCCGGAAGCCGGGCTTGGGTCCGTCGATGGCAGCGAGGTCGAGGCGGCGCAAGCTGACGCGGCCGAGGTCCACGAGGCCGCGGTCGAGGGTGTCGACGATGCCGAAGCCGCGGCCGAGGACGTCGCGGCCGAGCCTGATGCGGCCGCCGAGGTCGTCGCCGAAACGCCCGCGCCCGAAGCCGGCCTTGGTTCCGTTGACGGTGGCGAGGTTGAAGCTGCGCAAGAAGACGCCGCCGTGGTCCACGAGGCCGCCGTCGAGGGTGCCGACGAGGCCGAGTCGGTCGCTGAAGACGTCGCTGCCGAGCCTGATGCAGTCGCCGAGGTGGCGGCGGAAGAGGCTGCGCAAGCCGACGCCGCCGAGGTTCACGAGGCTGCCGTCGGGGGTGCCGATGATGCCGAGGCCATGGCCGCCGAGCCTGATGCGGCCGCCGACGTGGCGGCGGAAGAGCCCGCGCCGGAAGCCGACCTCGGCTCCGTTGATGGTGGCGAGGTTGAGGCTGCGCAAGCCGATGCAGCCGAGGTTCATGAGGCTGCCGCTGAGGACGTGGCGGCGGAAGAGCCTGCGCCCGAAGCCGGTCTTGGCTCCGTTGATGGTGGCGAGGTGGAGGCTGCGCAGGGCGATGCCGCGGAGGTTCACGAGGCTGCCGTCGTGGGTGCCGATGCCGCCCAGTCCACGGCCGAGGACGCCATGGCCGCCGAGCCTGATGCGGCCGCCGAGGTGGCGGCGGAAGAGCCCGCGCCGGAAGCGGGTCTTGGCTCCGTTGATGGTGGCGAGGTTGAGGCTGAACAAGCCGATGCAGCCGAGGTCCGCGAAGCTTCCGTCGAGGGTGCCGACGATGCCGAAGCCACGGCCGCCGAGCCTGATGCGGCCGCCGACGTCGCGGCGGAAGAGCCCGCGCCCGAAGAAGGCCTTGGCTCCGTTGATGGTGGCGAGGTGGAGGCTGCGCAAGGCGACGCCGCCGAGGTCCACGAGGCCGCCGTCGAAGGTGCCGATGAGGCCGAAGCCGTCGCCGAGGACGTCGCGGCCGAGCCTGACGCAGCTCCTAGCGTCGCAGCGCCAACCGTGACGCCACCCGCTCCCGCTCCGCGGCAGGCTTCACGGCGTCGTTGGTGGCGTCGCGGCTAGAAGATCCTCGCGTTCATCCACAGACGCGAGTTCATCCACAGATTGAGCTGTGGCGCTTTCGGCGCTGCATGAGACGCGGCATCATCGAACACATGTTCGAGATTGATCTGCCCGAGCCCGAGGTCGTCCGTGGTCTCGACGACGCCGGGCTGGTCGATGCCATCATCGCGACGTCGAAGCTCGAGTCCGCAGTTCAGGCGAGGCGGCTCAGCGCCGTCGGCGAGCTCTGGGATCGCCGCAAGCAACAGGCCGACGATGGTGAACGCGAGTACTTCTTCATCGATACCCGGGAAGCCGTCGCGGCCGAGATCGCTGCCGCGGTCGGCGTCACGTCCGCCCGCGCGTCGGGCCTAATCAGGGTGGGGGAGGCGCTGCGCGACCGCCTGCCTCGGGTAGCCGCCGTCTTTGCTCGTGGTGACATCGACCTCGCGATGGTATTCGCGATCGTCTACCGCACGGAGTTGATCGACGACGACGATGCCGTGGCCAGAATCGACGCCGAATTGGCCCGCCGAGCGCCCGGTTGGACGAAGTACTCGCGGAAGAAGATCGCCGAATACATCGACTCATGGGTTGGCCGCTTCGATCCCGTGTGGGTGAGAGAACCGAAGAAGCCCACCGAGGACCGCTATCTCGACGTGAGGTCGTCGAGTCAAGGCATGGCAGGCATCTGGGGCAACCTCAACGTCAATGACGCCATCGAATTCGACGGACGCATCGACGTACTGACGGCCACCGTCTGCCCCAAAGACCCCCGGACCAAGGCTCAACTCCGGGCTGACGCCGTCCGCCCGCTGGCCAACCGCCAAGACTTCATGACCTGCCTGTGTGGCAGCGACGACTGCACCGCCGAGAAGTCCACCGCGGACCAGAAGGTCGTCATTCACGTCATTGCCGAGTCGTCCACGGTCGATGGCGACGGCGAGGCGCCCGGCTACGTCGACGGATTCGGACCGATCGCCGCTGACACGGTGCGGGACCTAGCGAGAACGGCCCGCCGCAAGCCGCTCGTCATTCCGACCGGCCTTCCCGCCGAGTGTGGTTACCGACCATCCACCGCGCTGGCCGAGTTCGTGCGCTCCCGCGACCTCTTCTGCCGGTTCCCCGGCTGCGACGTCCCAGCGACGCTCTGCGACATCGACCACACGGTTCCCTATGTGCTGGGCGGATTGACGCATGCCTCGAACATGAAGTGCGAATGCCGAAAACATCACTTGCTGAAGACGTTCTACGTAGGCCCCGGCGGATGGTTCGAGAGGCAACTGCCCGACGGCACCGTCGAATGGGTCGCTCCCACGGGGCACGTCTACGTCACCAAGCCGGGTGGGCAGCTGTACTTTCCTGCGCTGTCGCAGCCGACCGGGGAGCTGCCGGACCCGCCCACGATCATCCTGCCGCACCCCGGGCGCTCCGAGATGATGCCCAGGCGGCAGCGCACACGCGCCGAGGAGACGGCTCGACGTCTTGCAGACGAGCGGCAGCGCAACGCGGACCGGCTCAGCGAGCAGGCGCGAATTCGTGCAGAACAAGAGGCACGAGACGACCAGCCGCCGCCACCCTTCTAACGGCTGGCCGTCTGGCATGCTGGATGGCGCGATGACACCCGATGAGACCACCCGCCATCAGGGACCCCGTTACGCCACCCTCGGGACGGCGGGCATCTTCGTTGGCGCCCTGGCCTACATCGGCCTGCGGGATCCGCACGCGCCGGGATTCGGTTTTCCGCCATGCCCGTTCCGTCTGCTCACCGGTTGGAACTGCCCCGGCTGCGGCGGCCTGCGCATGACTCATGATCTGCTCCACGGCGACATCGGTGCAGCCATCGTGGACAACGCATTCCTGCTCGTCGGTCTCCCGCTTCTCGCTCTATGGATGATCATCCGCTGGCGGGGCGGCCGCACGTTGATGCCCAAACCCGCCATCTTCCTGGTGATCGTCGCGGCCGTCATGTGGACTGTGGTCCGCAATCTGCCCGGGTTTCCGCTGGTCCCGACGCTTATCGGCGGGTAGCTCCGCGGCTCCGCTGATACACTTGCGCTTCGGGCCGCTGCAGTCCCGGAGACACGTTTTCCGGACTGCGGAGGTGCTGCGAGTGTTGTTCTCGGCGATGCCAGAAGCTCAGGGTCTCTACGACCCCGAGAACGAAGCGGATTCCTGTGGCGTGGCCATGGTCACCGACATCAAGGGACGCCGATCCCACGCCATCGTCGCCGACGGCCTGACCGCGCTGGAGCACCTCGAGCATCGTGGGGCGGCGGGTGCCGAACCGAACAGTGGCGACGGCGCAGGCATCCTCTTGCAGTTGCCGGTCGAGCTGCTGCGCGAGGTCGTCGACTTCGAGCTGCCGACGCCAACTCCGCAGGGCGCCAACACCTTCGCGGTCGGCATCTGCTTCCTGCCGCAGGAATCGTCAGCCCGTGAGGCGGCGTGCCAGCGCATCGAGTCGATCGCGGCCGAAGAGGGTCTGGAGGTGCTCGGCTGGCGCCAGGTCCCGGTCGACCCCGTCGGCGCCGGCATCGGCGTCACCGCCGTCAACTGCATGCCCTACATGGCGCAGTTGTTCCTCGCCGCCCCGGAACGCAACGGCAACAGGCCCGGCGGAATCGACCTCGACCGTCGCGTCTACCCCGTGCGCAAGCTGGCCGAGCAGGGTCCCGAAGAGACCCAGGTGTACTTCGCCTCGCTGTCGAGCCGCACCATCGCCTACAAGGGCATGCTCACGACGATGCAACTGCCGCAATTCTTCTCGGATCTGCGCGACGAACGATGCGCCAGCGCCATCGCCATCGTGCACAGCCGGTTCTCGACCAACACCTTCCCGTCATGGTCCTTGGCGCACCCGTTTCGCTTCGTTGCCCACAACGGCGAGATCAACACCGTCCGCGGCAACCGCAACCGGATGCACGCCCGCGAGGCGATGCTCGGGAGCGCCCAGATCCCCGGCGATCTGGCGCGACTGTCACCGATCTGTACCGCCGAGGCGTCCGACTCGGCCTCCTTCGACCAGGTCCTCGAACTGCTGCACCTCGGCGGTCGCAGCCTCCCGCACGCAGTCCTGATGATGATCCCCGAGGCGTGGGAGAACAACGTCGACATGGACCCGGCGCGGCGGGCGTTCTGGCAGTTCCACGCCTCGTTGATGGAGCCGTGGGACGGTCCCGCATGCGTGACGTTCACCGACGGCAGCGTCGTCGGTGCGGTGTTGGACCGCAACGGTTTACGGCCGGGTCGCTGGTGGCGCACCATCGACGACCGGATCATCCTCGCCAGCGAGAGCGGGGTGCTGGACGTGCCGTCGTCGGAGATCGTTGCCAAGGGGCGGCTCGAACCCGGCAAGATGTTCCTGATCGACACCGTCGAAGGCCGCATCGTCTCCGACGACGAGATCAAGGCAGAACTATCGGCAGCCGAGGCGTACGGCGAATGGCTGCACTCGGGTCTGCTCGACCTCGCCACCCTCCCGGACCGGGCGCGCGTGCAGCCCAACCACGACTCCGTCGTACGACGGCAGATCTCGTTCGGCTACACCGAGGAAGAGCTGCGGATCATGCTCGCGCCGATGGCGGCTTCCGGCGCAGAGCCGTTGGGCTCCATGGGAACCGACACCCCACCCGCGGTTCTGTCGCAACGATCACGGCTGCTCTATGACTACTTCGTCGAGCTCTTCGCGCAGGTGACCAACCCGCCGCTCGACGCCATCCGCGAGGAAGTCGTCACCTCCATGTCGCGGGTCATGGGTCCCGAACACAACCTGCTGGAGCCGACTGCGGCGTCCTGTCGGCAGATCGGCTTGAAGTGGCCGGTCCTCGACAACGACGAACTCAACAAGATCGTTCACGTCAACGCCGACGGTGAGCAGCCGGGACTGAAGACCAAGGTCCTGCGCGCCCTCTACGACGTCGAGCGCGGCGGCGAGGGTCTGGCCGACGCGCTGGAGGAGCTGCGCCTGCGCGCCTGCGAGGCGATCGCGAAGGGGTACCGCACGCTCGTCATCTCCGACCGGGACTCCGACCACACCAAGGCGCCGATCCCGTCGCTGCTGGCAGTGTCGGCGGTGCACCATCACCTCGTTCGCACCAAGGAGCGCACGACGGTCGCCCTGGTGGTGGAAAGCGGCGATGCCCGCGAGGTCCACCACATCGCCATGCTGATCGGTTTCGGTGCGGCCGCGGTCAACCCGTATTTGGCCTTCGAGTCGATCGAGGACTTGATCCGCGAGGGTGAGCTCACGGGTGTCGAGCCATCGACGGCGGTGCGCAACTATCTCAAGGCGCTCGGGAAGGGCGTCATGAAGGTGATGAGCAAGATGGGCATCTCGACCGTCGCCTCCTATACCGGGGCCCAGGCGTTCGAGGCGATCGGGCTCAATCGCGACGTCGTGGACGAATACCTCACCGGCACCCCGAGCCAACTCGGCGGCATCGGACTCGACGTCATCGCCGAAGAAGTCAAACTCCGCCACCGGCGCGCCTATCCCGAGAATCCCACCGAGCGCGTCCACCGTCGCCTCGAGGTCGGTGGCGAGTATGCGTTCCGGCGCGAGGGTGAACTGCACCTCTTCACGCCGGAAGTCGTTTTCCTGCTTCAACATGCGACGCGTACCGGTCGGTACGAGGTGTTCGAGCAGTACTCCGAGGAAGTGAACCGACTGGCGCGCGACGGCGGTGCGCTGCGTGGCCTGTTCGAGTTCAAGTCGGGCGTGCGCGAACCGGTTCCGCTGGACGAGGTCGAATCAGTCGAGTCGATCGTCACGCGCTTCAACACCGGCGCGATGAGCTACGGCTCCATCTCCGCCGAGGCCCACGAGACGATGGCGATCGCGATGAACGCGCTCGGCGGCCGGTCGAATAGTGGCGAGGGTGGCGAAGACGTGGACCGGCTCTACGACCCGCGGCGGCGTAGCGCGGTCAAGCAGGTGGCGTCCGGCCGCTTCGGGGTCACCAGCGACTACCTCGTCAATGCGACGGACATTCAGATCAAGATGGCCCAGGGCGCCAAACCGGGTGAGGGCGGCCAGCTTCCGGGCTACAAGGTCTATCCGAACATCGCCAAGACACGCCACTCGACGCCCGGCGTCGGGCTGATCTCACCGCCGCCCCATCACGACATCTACTCCATCGAGGACCTGGCGCAGCTGATCCACGATTTGAAGAACGCCAACTCGTCGGCCCGCATCCACGTCAAGCTGGTCAGCTCGGTCGGGGTGGGCACCGTCGCGGCGGGGGTATCCAAGGCGCACGCAGACGTCGTGTTGATCTCCGGATACGACGGGGGCACCGGCGCCGCGCCGCTGACGTCGCTGAAGCATGCCGGGGCGCCATGGGAGATCGGCCTAGCCGACACGCAGCAGACGCTGGTGCTCAACGGTCTTCGGGACCGCATCACCGTCCAGTGCGACGGCGGGATGCGCACGGCGCGAGACGTCATGGTGGCCATGCTGCTGGGCGCCGAGGAGTACGGCTTCGCGACGGCACCGCTGGTGGTGGCGGGTTGCATCATGATGCGGGTGTGTCACCTCGACACCTGTCCCGTCGGCGTGGCCACGCAGAACCCGGAACTGCGCGCCCGATTCAACGGCAAGCCCGAGTTCGTGGAGAACTTCTTCACGTTCATCGCCGAGGACGTCCGAAAGTATTTGGCGCGGATGGGTTTCCGTAGCATCGACGAGGCGGTCGGTCGGGTCGAGATGCTCGACACCGCACCGGGTGTCGCCCACTGGAAGAGTCAGGGTCTCGACCTCACGCCGATCTTCGCCGTCCCCAGGGACGCGCACGGCGCCGAGCTGACGCAGCGACGCAGGGTCCGCGACCAGGACCATGCACTGGATCATGCGCTGGACCAGACGATCATCGCGCTCGCGGAGGGCGCACTCGAGGATGCACACCCCGTGCGTCTGGAGTTACCGGTGCGCAACGTCAACCGGACGGTCGGCACCCTGCTCGGGGCCGAGGTGACCCGTCGCTACGGTGCGCAGGGTCTCCCCGACGACACCATCCACATCACGCTGACGGGGTCGGCGGGTCAGTCGATCGGGGCGTTCCTCCCGCCGGGAATCACGCTCGACCTCATCGGGGATGCCAATGACTACGTGGGCAAGGGGCTTTCGGGTGGTCGGGTGATCGTGCGACCTCACGACGACGTGCTGTTTCTTCCCGAGGACAACGTCATCGCGGGTAACACCCTGCTGTTCGGTGCGACGTCCGGTGAGGTCTTCCTGCGCGGCACGGTCGGCGAACGGTTCGGTGCGCGCAACTCCGGCGCGTTGGCCGTCGTCGAGGGCGTCGGAGATCATGCGTGCGAGTACATGACCGGCGGGCGCGTCGTGGTGCTGGGACCGACCGGTCGCAACATGGCGGCCGGTATGTCCGGCGGAATTGCCTACGTGCTGGGCCTGGACCCGGCGAAGGTCAATCCCGACATGGTCGGGTTGCAGCGCCTCGAACCGGAGGACCTGGCCTGGTTGCACGACGTCGTCACGCGGCACGGTCGGTACACGGGTAGCACGGTGGCGCGCTCGCTATTGTCTGACTGGCCAAGGCGCAGTGCGCAATTCACGAAGATCATGCCCACCGACTACGAGAAGGTGCTGCACGCCACCCGGATGGCCAAGGCCGAGGGGCGTGACGTGGACACCGCGATCATGGAGGCCACCCGTGGCTGATCCCTTTGGATTCTTGAAGGTCGCGAAGGTCGATGCCGCCAAGAGGCCGGTCGACGAACGGGTCGGCGACTGGCGCGAGGTGTACGAACGCCAGGACCCGCACGAACGTGCCGGCGAGGTGTGCCAGCAGGCGCGACGCTGCATGGACTGCGGTATCCCGTTCTGCCACTCGGGGTCTGCGGGGTGTCCGCTGGGTAACCTGATCCCGGAGTGGAACGACCTCGTCCGCCGCGGCCGTTGGGATGCGGCGAGCGATCGCCTCCACGCCACCAACAACTTCCCGGAGTTCACGGGTCGGTTGTGTCCGGCGCCGTGCGAGACGGCGTGCGTGCTGTCGATCGCCGAGGAGGAGACGGGCGGAGCCGTCACGATCAAGCGGATCGAGCAGTCGATCGCCGACGAGGCGTGGATGGACGGCATCATCGAACCGCAACCCGCGGCCATTTCGACGGGCAAGGGGGTGGCCGTCGTCGGATCGGGGCCGGCAGGATTGGCTGCAGCTCAACAGCTCACCCGCGCCGGACATCACGTGACGGTTTACGAGCGTGATGACCGGATCGGCGGCCTGATGCGCTACGGCATCCCCGAGTACAAGCTGGAGAAGGCGACGCTCGACCAGAGGTTGGCGCAGATGCGGGCCGAGGGAACGCGGTTCGTCACCGACTGCGAGGTCGGCGTCGATCTGTCGATCGAGCAGTTGCGGCGTCAGCACGACGCCGTGGTGCTGGCGGTCGGTGCGCTGCGGTCACGTGACAACCAGGTCGAGGGACGCGAACTCGAGGGCGTGCACCTCGCCATGGAACACCTGGTGCCCGCGAACAAGGAGTGCGAGGGGGACGGCCCGTCGCCGATCTCCGCGGCAGGCAAGCACGTGGTCATCGTCGGGGGCGGTGACACCGGCGCCGACTGCCTGGGTACCGCGCACCGTCAAGGTGCGGCGTCGGTCACCCAGCTGGACTACAACCCGGAACCGCCCGGGCAACGCGACGAGTCGCGCTCGCCGTGGCCCACGTGGCCCTTGGTCCTGCGCACGTCGCCGGCGCACGCCGAAGGTGGAGCGCGCCGGTACGAGGTGGCGGTGCAGCGGTTCGTCGGTGACGACAAGGGCCACCTCACGGCGATGGTGGTCGCCGAGGTCAAGGTGGAGAGGGGCGCCGACGGCCGACGGCAGATCACCCCGGTGGGTGACGAGATCGAGTTGCCGTGTGACCTGGCCCTGCTGGCGATCGGGTTCGAGGGGGTCGAGCACATGCCCCTGCTCGGCGGGCTCGGACTGCAGCTCAACGGGCGCGGTGCGCTGGCCTGCGGGTCGGACTGGCAGACCGACTCGCCGGGCGTCTTCGTCTGTGGCGACGCGCACCGTGGGGCGTCGTTGATCGTGTGGGCGATCGCGGAGGGGCGCAGCGCAGCGCACGCCGTCGACGTCTTCCTGATGGGCGAGTCCGATCTTCCCGCGCCGGTCAGGCCGGGTGCCCTGCCGCTGGCCGCCGTCTGAATCGTCATCTGAATCGATCACGACTATGCTGAGTCAACGTGACTAGACGCGGAAAGATCGTCTGTACGTTGGGCCCGGCCTCGTCCTCGGACGAGCAGATCAGGTCGCTCGTCGAAGTGGGCATGGACGTCGCGCGGCTGAATTTCAGCCACGGCGACCACGCTGACCACGAAATCGCTTACAAGAGGGTCCGCGCGGCCTCCGATCAGACGGGGCGCGCCGTCGGCATCCTCGCCGATCTGCAGGGACCCAAGATCCGGCTCGGCCGGTTTGCGGACGGACCCACCTACTGGACCGCGGGTGAGACGGTGCGCATCACCGTCGACGACATCGAGGGCACTCACGATCGGGTGTCGACGACGTACAAGGAGCTGGCCAAGGACGCGGCCGTGGGCGACCGCCTCCTCGTCGACGACGGCAACATCGGTCTCACGGTCAGCGAGATCGACGGCAACGACGTCGTCTGCATCGTCACCGAGGGCGGCAAGGTCAGCAACAACAAGGGTCTCTCGCTGCCCGGGATGAACGTCTCGGTGCCCGCGATGTCCGAGAAGGACATCGAGGACCTCCGGTTCGCCATGAGCCTGGGCGTCGACCTGATCGCGCTGTCGTTCGTGCGCTCGCCCGCCGATATCGAGCTCGTCCACGACGTGATGGACGAGATGGGTCGCCGAGTCCCCGTGATCGCCAAGCTGGAGAAGCCCGAGGCGGTCGAGAACCTCGAGGCCATCGTGCTGGCGTTCGACGCGATCATGGTGGCCCGCGGCGACCTCGGCGTCGAGCTTCCGCTGGAAGAAGTGCCGCTGGTGCAGAAGCGTGCCATTCAGATGGCTCGGGAGAATGCGAAGCCGGTCATCGTCGCTACGCAGATGCTCGAGTCGATGATCGAGAACTCCCGACCGACCCGCGCCGAGGCCTCCGACGTCGCCAACGCGGTGCTGGACGGCGCCGACGCGGTCATGTTGTCGGGTGAGACCTCGGTGGGCAAGTATCCGCTCGAGGCGGTGAAGACGATGGCCCGCATCATCACCGCGGTCGAGGAGAACTCGACGGCCGCCCCGCCGCTGACCCACGTGCCGCGGACCAAGCGAGGGGTCATCTCCTACGCCGCCCGCGACATCGGTGAGCGGCTGGACGCCAAGGCGCTGGTCGCCTTCACCCAGTCCGGTGACACGCTCAAGCGCCTCGCCCGGCTGCACACCCCGCTGCCGCTGCTGGCGTTCACGCCGCTGCCGGAGGTCCGAAGCCAGCTCGCGCTGACCTGGGGTACGGAGACGTTCATCGTCCCCTTCATGGAGACGACCGACGGAATGATCCGCCAAGTCGACGAGTCGCTGTTGGCGCTCGGGCGGTACAAGCGCGGTGACTTGGTGGTCATCGTCGCGGGCGCACCTCCGGGCACCGTCGGCACGACGAACATGATTCACGTGCATCGGATCGGCGAGGACGACCACTGAGCTCCTCGGACCTCGAGGAGCTACTGGGGATACTCGACCTCAGTCGCGTCGACGACGACACCTTCACCGGATCGCACCCGAGCAAGAATCCGATCCGGACGTTCGGTGGGCAGATGATGGCCCAGGCCTTCGTTGCGGCGAGTCGGACCTTGCGGCACCAATTGCCGCCGAGCGCGTTGTCGGTGCACTTCATCGCCGGCGGTGATCCCGATCGCGATCTCGAGTTCCACGTGGTGCGACTGCGCGACGAACGTCGGTTCGCCAACCGGCGGGTCGACGTCAGGCAGGGTGACGTCCTGCTGGCGACGGCTCTGGTGTCGCACCTGGCGGGGGGTCGCGGGCTCGAACACGGCGTCACGGCACCCGACGTTCCCGAACCACTTTCGGTGCCGCGCATCGAAGATCTCTTGATCGGCTACGAGGAGACGGTGCCGCTGTTCGTGGCGGCGCTCAAGCCGATCGAGTGGCGCTACACCAACGATCCGGCGTGGGTGATGCGGGACAAGGGCGAACGACTGACCCACAACCGGGTGTGGCTGACGGCCAGGGGACAGATGCCCGACGATCCGGTGATCCACGCCGCGGCGCTGGTGTACTCCTCGGACACGACCGTGCTCGACTCGATCATCACCACCCACGGTCTGTCGTGGGGCTTCGACCGCATCTTCGCCGTGACGATGAACCACTCGGTGTGGTTTCACCGCCCCATCCGATTCGATGACTGGGTGCTGTACTCGACGACGTCACCGGCGGCCGCCGAGTCACGCGGGTTGGGCCACGGACACTTCTTCGACCGCGATGGCCTGGTACTGGCCACCGTCGTTCAGGAGGGGATCGTCAAGCACTTTCCCGCGTCGGACGCGGGGGGCTGAAGCCGAAACGGTCCTGGATGTCGTCCATCCACGTATCGGTGCAGGCCTGCACGGCGCGCTGATCGTTTCCCGCCTTCACCGCGCAGTCTAGGTATTGGTCGCCGCCAGAATCGCGCCAGACGAACGCCCAGACTACGGCGAACGCCACCGACGCGGCGATCGCCACGAGCCCCAATGCCGTTCCAGCCGTGGCGATTGCGCCGTTGTTCGCCTCACCGCGAGCTGCGCGCCCGCGGCCCAGGACACCCAGGACTACCGCCACCACACCGCAGATGATGCCGGCGATCACCGACCAGCACAGGCCGAGACCGGCGATCGCGACGACGAGCGCCGCGGTGCCCGTTCCGTTCCTGAGGCTGGTCATGTCTGCCGAGGGTAGATCACGGGGCAGGTCACACCGCGGGGCAGGTGATGGGTGGCGACGACGACGGTGCGCCCGGCGGGGAAGAGCGCGCCGGGTGTCAGGACGTCACGCAAGATGCGCTCGGCATCGGCGGCGTCGAGGTGTTCGGTCGGCTCGTCGAGCAGCAGGACGGGAAGGTCGCAGAGGACGGCGCGGGCGAGCAACAGCCGGCGTCGCTGCCCCGCGGAGACCGCCGCGGCGCCGCCGGTGAGCATGGTGGCCAACCCGTCGGGCAGATCGTCCAGCCAGTCGCCGAGCCCGACGGCGTGCAGGGCGGCCACGAGCTCGCGATCGTCGGCGTCCCCGCGGGCGACGAGCAGGTTGTCGCGCACCGTGGTGTCGAACAGGTGCGCGTCCTCGGGGAAGAAGCCTGCGCTCAGGGGGTCTTGGTGATCGGCGGCCAGTGCCATCAGCGTCGTCGTCTTGCCGCATCCGCTGTCACCGACGATGGCGAGCCGCCCGCCCTCGGCGACGACGGGCACCTCCACCCGGGGGCGGAGTCGGGACTCCGGCGCCGGCGCGGTCAGGGCGAGCAGCTGCAGCGTGGCGATCCGTCCTCGGACGAGCTGGAGCGCGGCCGCGGGAAGTGCGGTGGTGGCCTCGAACGCCGCCAGTGGCAAAAGGACCAGGATCGCCAGCGTGGTCGGTGTGACCACCGGCGCCAGTGCGATCCCGACGATCACGGTGCCGAGTACGGCGGCGCCCATCGCCGCCACCGGGGTGGCGGCACCGAACGCCGCGGGCCGGGCGGCGCGGTCGGCGGCGGCTCCCCACTCGTGTTGTCTCCGTGCGGCGACGGCGATGACCTCGTCGAGACGTCCCGCCACGCGCAGCTCCGACGCATGCTCGAGCGCGAGCAGGGCCGACGAGTCCCTCGCCGAATGATGCACGGCCGCAACTTCTTCGGCAGCGGCGGCGGCACGGGCGGCCAACCATGGTGCCACCACGCCGGCGATGAACAGGCACAGCGCGAGGATGGCGGCGGCGGGGGGAGAGATGACGGCGATCACGGCGACGGCTGCCGTCGACAGAATGGCGGCCACGGCGACGGGCAGCACGGCACGCACCAGCACGTCGGACAACTCGTCGACCGAGGCGCCGACGCGGGAGGCGATGTCCCCCTGCGACAATCGCATCACGACGTCGGCGGGCGCTTGGGCGAGGGTCCGGTACAGCCGCGCCCGCGTCGCCCCCGCCGCGCGCAGTGCGGTGTCGTGTGAGGCGAGCCGTTCGCAGTAGCCGAGCACACCCCGCGAGATGCCGAGGGCACGCACGGCCACGACCGCGACGCTGAGGTCGAGTATCGGGGGCATCTGCCACGCCTTGGCGATCAGCCACGCCGACACACCCGCGAGGGTCAGTGCGCTGCCGAGGGCCAATACGCCGAACGCCACGGCGATGGCCAGCCTGGGCAGGCGGGGACGCAACAGGGTCAGACCGGCGATCAGTGGCCCGGCGCGACGCTCAGAGGCTGACAGCGACCTCACCCCCGACCTCGACGATGTGATCGCCGATGGCGCGGACCGCCGCGCGATGACCGACGACGAGCACCGCAGCTCCCTGCTGCGCAACGTCCCGGATGGACTGCAACACCAATGCTTCTCGCACCTCGTCCAGATGGGCCGTCGGTTCGTCGAGCAGCATGATCGGCCGCCCGGAGCCGAGGACGCGGGTGAGGGCCAGCCGCTGCAGTTGGCCCAGCGACAGACCGCTGCCGTTCCGCCCGAGCACGGTGTCCAGGCCGTCGGGGAGCGCGGCGAGGACTTCGTCGAAACCGGCTTGGCGACAGGCGCTCTCGAGGTCGTCGAGGGGGTCCAGCAGTTCGAGGTTCTCGCGAACGGTGCCCGGGACGAAGGCGGGCCGCTGGGGCAGCCAGGCGATTCGTTCCCACCACCGTTCGCGCTCGAGGTCCAGGACGTCGACCCCGCCGATCGTCACGCGGCCGGAGGTGGGCGCGACGAGGCCCAGGACGGCGTGCATTGCCGTGGACTTGCCTGCGCCGTTGGGACCGGTGAGGACGGTCACCGTGCCGGGTTCGACCGAGGCGCACAACCGGTGGGGCGCATCGCCGTGGCGACTGGACACGCTGACGCCGTCGAGATGGATGGAGGCGCCGGTGGCGGTCAGGGTTCCGTCGGGAAGCGCGGCGGCGTCGTCGAGCAGGGCGGTGGCCGTCTTCAAGGCCGTCTTGCCGTCTTGGGCCGCGTGGAACTCCGCCCCGACGCGGCGCAGTGGCCAGAAGACCTCGGGGGCCAGCAGTAGCGCGGTGAGGCCCGATGACAGGCCTATCTCGCCGTACACCAACCGAAGCCCGACGCTGACGGCCACCAGCGCGACGCCGAGGGTGGCGAGTAGTTCGAGCACCAGTGAGGACAGGAAGCTGATCCGCAACGTCGCCATGGTCGAACGACGATGCGCCTCAGCGATTTCCGCGATGCGGTGTTCCGGTCCTTCGGCACGGCCGAGCGCACGGAGCGTTGGAATCCCGGAGATCAGGTCGAGCAGTCTCGACAGCAGCGTGGTCATTGCTGCCAGCGACGCCGCGGAACGTTCGGCGGTGACGAGGCCGATGAGCACCATGAACAGCGGAACCAGGGGCAGCGCGACGAGGACGATGACGGCTGCCTGCACGTCGTAGCACGCCATCACTACCCACGCGGCGGGGGTCAGGACGGCCGCTTGGAGCGCAGTGGGCAGATAGCGAGTGTAGTAGGGACGCAAGCCGTCGAGGCCTCGTGTGACGAGCACCGCGGCCCCGTCGCGACGCGCCGCGAGCTCGCGCGGCGGCAGTGCGGAGACACGGGCGAGCAGTCGCCGGTCGAGCTCCGCTATCGCGGCGGTGGCGGCGCGCTGACTCAACCGGGCCTGTGCCCATTGTGCGAGGACGCGAACGGTCCATATTGCCAACAGACTCCACAGCGTCGCGGACCAGTTGGCCAGCGTGCGCGAGTCGGGTTCGGTGATGATGCCCGCCAACAGGTGCGCCAGCAGGACGGCGCCGGCGATGGCTGCGCCCGTGATGACCACGCCGCAGCAGGCCGTCGCCGCGAGGTGGCGCCGCATCATCTGGGTGAGAGGCCGATCGGCGGGGGAATCCGATCAGCCGAGATGCGTTGCCGGAACACCCAATAGGTCCAGGCCTGGTAGCCGATCACCAGCGGCGTGAAGATCAACGCGGCCCACGACATGATCTTCAGGGTGTACGGCGACGACGACGCGTTGCGGACGGTCAGACTCCAGTCCGGGTTCAGCGTCGACGGAATCAGATCCGGGTACAGCGAGCCGAAGAGCAGGACCACGACTGCGGCGACCACGGTCGCGGTGCAGCCGAAGGCCAAGCCCTCACCGCCGCGGCTCCACACCAGCATCACGGCCGTTATCTGCGCGACGACGGCTACGCCCAGCACCAGCCACGTCCAGTCCTTGCCGTACGTGAGTTGGGTCCAGACGCCGAAGCCTGCAACCACGATCGTCACCGGCACCGCGAGGTGTGCCGCAAACGACGCGGCATCGTCATGGACGACACCCTCGGTCTTCAGGGCGATGAAGACAGCGCCGTGGAAGGCGAAGAGCCCGGCGGTAGCTATTCCGCCGAGGAGGACGTAGGCGTCGAGCAGATCGGTGATCGAAAGCTCGATTTGCTTGTCGGCGTTGACCGGTAACCCGTGCACCAGCGCGGCGAACGTGACGCCCCACAGCACGGCAGGCAGCCACGATCCGACCGCGATCGCGCCGTCGGCCCAGGCACGCCACTTCGGATCGTCGATCTTCCCGCGCCACTCGATGGCGCAGATGCGGACGATCATGGCGACCAGGATGGCCAGCAACGGCAGGTACAGCCCCGAGAACAGGGTCGCGTACATCTCGGGGAACGCCGCGAACATGGCGCCACCGGCGGTGATCAACCAGACCTCGTTGCCGTCCCACACGGGACCGATGGTGTTCAGCACGGCGCGTTCGTGTTGTTCACGCTGGCCCGCGGGTGCGCGTCGCCCGAAGAACTTCATGAGCATGCCGACGCCGAAGTCGAAGCCTTCGAGGACCAAGAAGCCGACGAATAACGCCGCCAGTGCGATGAACCAGAAGTCCTGTAATGCCATGTCGCCCTCCTCAGTACGCGAACGACAGTGGTGCGACGTCGTCGCTTCCGGGTGGTGTCGGCGGCGCAGGCTCGGCATCGTGCTCCAGCGGGCCCTCGACGACGTAGCGCCGCATCAGCCAGAACCAGATGCAGGCGAGCGCGGCGTAGAGGGCGGTGAAGACGATCAGCGACGTCAGCACCATGCCCGCGGAGTGATGGGAGACGCCGTCGGCGACGTTGAGGCGGATCAGCTGGTCGCCAGTGGGATTGGGTACCACCACCCAGGGCTGCCGGCCCATCTCGGTGAAGACCCATCCCGCGCTGTTGGCCAGGAACGGCGTCGGAAGGGTCACCAGCGCGAACCAGCTGAACCAACGCTGATCGGGAAGGCGTCCACGTCGGGTCATCCACAGCGCGACCATTGCGAACAGCACTGGGATTGCGAGCAATCCGATCATCGCCCGGAACGACCAGTAGGTGACGAACAGGTTGGGCCGGTAGTCGCCAGGGCCGAACGTGGCCTCGTACGACGTCTGAAGGTCCTTCACTCCCTGCAACGTCACCCCGTCGAACCGTCCTTCGGCGAGGAACGGCAGGACGTAGGGCACCTCGATGAGGTGGTTCACGGCATCGCAGTTGTTGTGCGTGCCAACCGTCAGGATGGAGAAGTCGGGATCAGTCTCGGTGTGGCACAGCGATTCCGCCGAGGCCATCTTCATCGGCTGTTGCTGGAACATCAACTTGCCCTGGGCGTCACCGGTGAGGATGAGTCCGCCCGCCGCGGCAAGCGTGACGAGGCAACCGAGGATGGTCGCGGGCCGGTACATCGTGCGCGCCTCGTCATCGCGTGTCCGCACCAACCACCACGAGCAGACTCCCGCGACGAAGGTGCCCGCGGTGAGGAAGGCGCCGAACACCGCGTGTGAGAACGCCGCGGTCGCAGTGTTGTTGGTGAAGAGCGCGACGATGCTCGTCAGCTCGGCGCGTCCGGTCTCCGGGTTGTAGCGGGCACCCACCGGGTGCTGCATCCACGAGTTGGCCGCGATGATGAAGAACGCCGAGGCGTTGACGGCGATGGCGACGATCCAGATGCACGCCAGGTGGACCAACCGGGGCAACCGAGTCCAGCCGAAGATCCACAGGCCGATGAACGTCGACTCGAAGAAGAAGGCGACCAGACCCTCCATCGCCAATGGAGCACCGAAGACGTCGCCGACGAACCGGGAGTACTCGCTCCAGTTCATCCCGAACTGGAATTCCTGGACGATCCCGGTGGCGACGCCAAGGGCGAAGTTGATCAAGAACAGCTTGCCGAAGAACTTGGTCAGGCGGTACCACGCGTCGTTGCCGGTGACCACCCACACGGTCTGCATGACGGCGATCAGGGGCGCTAGTCCGATGGTCAACGGCACGAAGATGAAGTGGTAGACGGTGGTGATCCCGAATTGCCACCGTGAAACGTCGAGTGCGTCCATGTCCACCATCTCCCCGGGGCTGCCGGATGTTCTACGACATAGTGTAGTAGATATCAGCCCTGCAGGTCGACGACGTGATCAGGAACTCGGTTCTTCGGTCTTCCTCGGCTCCGGGGTGGGCTCGATGGACTCGTGGGTGCTGGGCGTAAGGGCCTCGTGCAGTCGACTGGTGGCCCGCCGAATGGCGATCGCGGAGACGACCTCCATCACGCCGATGACGATCAGCCAGATCCCCACGACGAACGCCAGCGTTCCGATCGAGTCGAACGGGGAGGCCAGAACCACCACGCCGGCAATCAAACTGATGACACCCACGAAGATGTTCCAGCCACGACCCGGGAGGGTCGGATCGCTGATCGCGGACACCGTGGTGGCTACCCCGCGGAAGATGAAGCCGACCCCGATCCAGATGGCGAGCAACAACACTGCGTCGTACAGGTGACGGAAGGCCATGATTGCCAAGATGAGTGACGCGGCACCGCTGATGAACAGCAGCACACGCCCGCCCGCGGACACGTCGAGGCTGAACGCGAAGAAGACCTGCTGAATCCCGGTCAGCAACAGTCCGGCGCCAAAGAAGATGGCAGCGACGGCAATCGAGATCGCGGGCCACGCCACGATGGCGACCCCGAGGACGACGGCCAGCACGCCTGACACGGCGGCGGTCTTCCAAAGGTGTGGCAAGAGCGTTGGGCGAGCTGGCGCGGTCACGCGGGAAGTGTCGCACAAGGACCCGTGGTGGAGGCCCGATTCACCGCGTTGTCGCTTCGGACAGCACAGATCGACGACCGGCGTTAAGTTTCACCTACTACAGCCCGTTCACCCCGCTAAGGTTCCTCACGTCGTCGCCCGTGGTGAATGAAGGCGACCCGATGCAGAAAGAAGAAACAACGTGGTAACTGAACTCCAAGGCCGACGATCGAGCCGAAGCTGGTGGCGTGGCGCTGCCGTGGTGGCCGTATCGGGCGCGCTGATGCTTTCCGGCTGCGCCAAGAACGATGATTCCGCGAGCCCAACGACGGAGACCACTGCGGCCAAGGCCGCCAAGGTCGACGACATCGCCAACACCGTGCCCGAGGAGATCAAGTCCTCCGGCAAGCTGATCGTCGGCGTCAACGTGCCCTACACGCCCAACGAGTTCAAGGATTCGAGCGGCAAGATCATCGGGTTCGACGTGGACCTCATGAACGCGATCGCGTCCACCCTCGGACTGACGGCCGAGTACCGCGAGGCGGACTTCTCCAAGATCATCCCGTCGATTCAGGGCGGCACGTTCAACGTGGGCATGTCATCGTTCACCGACACCAAGGAACGTGAGCAGACCGTCGACTTCGTCACGTACTTCTCGGCCGGCTCGCTGTGGGCCAAGCCGCAAGGTTCGGACATCGACCCCAACGATGCCTGCGGCAAGAAGGTCGCGGTGCAGTCCACGACCACCCAGGAAGTCGACGAACTTCCCGCCAAGAGCAAGGCCTGCACCGACGCGGGCAAGCCCGCGATCGACATCGTCAAGTTCGACGGCCAGGACCAAGCCACCAACGCCGTCGTCCTCGGCCAGGCAGACGCCATGTCGGCAGACTCCCCGGTGACGCTGTATGCGATCAAGCAGAGCAACGGCAAGCTCGAGCAGGCCGGTGAAACCTTCGACTCGGCGCCCTACGGTTGGCCCGTGGCGAAGGGTTCCCCGCTGGCGGCATCGCTGCAGAAGGCCCTCGAGCATCTGATCGAGACCGGTGACTACAAGACCATCGCCACGAACTGGGGTGTCGAGGCGGGCATGATCGACAAGCCCGTCATCAATGGTGCAACGAGCTGATAGTCGGAATCAGCAATGACTGATGACGTTCGCGTTCAGCTGAAGCCACCCGATAGCTCAGCCGTCATCGATGCCGTCCCGATGCGGCACCCTTGGCGGTGGGTGACGGCGATCGTCATCGTCATTCTCGTCGCGCTGTTCCTCTACGGCGCGGCGACGAACGAGGCGTACGGCTGGGGCACCTTCGGCAAGTACGTCTTCGACGAACGGATCTTCTCGGGGGTGGTGGTCACCCTCGAATTGACCGTGTTGTCGATGATCCTGGCCATCGTGCTGGCCGTGCTGTTGGCGGTCATGCGACTGTCACCCAATCCGATCTTCCGCTCGGTGTCGTGGGTGTACCTGTGGATCTTTCGAGGCACCCCGGTCTACGTCCAACTGGTGTTCTGGGGCTTGTTTCCGACCATCTACCGAAACATTCAGCTGGGCATTCCGTTCGGGCCGACGTTCTTCACCTTCAACATCCAGAACCTGTCGCTGTACTTCCTCCTGGCCGTCATCGGGCTGGGTTTGAACGAGGCGGCATATCTTGCGGAGATCATCCGGGCCGGCATCAGCTCGGTTCCGGAAGGACAGTCGGAGGCCTCCACCGCGCTGGGCATGTCGTGGATCATGACCATGCGGCGCACCGTGTTGCCCCAGGCGATGCGGGTGATCATCCCGCCGACCGGCAATGAGTTCATCGGCCAGCTCAAGACCACCTCACTGGTGGCCGCAGTGCCCTTCACCTTCGACCTGTTCGGGCGTCAGCGCGACATCTCGGCGGTGCTGTTTCAACCGATCCCGCTGCTGCTCGTAGCCGCCGCGTGGTACCTGCTCATCACCAGCATCCTGATGGTGGGGCAGTTCTACCTGGAGCGGTACTTCTCCCGCGGGGTCTCGCGCAAGCTGACCACCAAACAGCTCGAGGCACTGGCCGACGCGCAGACGCTGGGAGAGGTGGGACACACATGACGGCAGTTTCCGATGCGAGCACGACGCCGATGGTCAAGGCGGAGGGCGTCTGCAAGAACTTCGGTGCCCTCAAGGTCCTCAAGGGCGTGACCCTCGAGATCGGCCGCGGTCAGGTGTTGGTGCTCGTCGGGCCGTCGGGATCGGGCAAGTCGACCTTCCTGCGGTGCATCAACCACCTCGAGCAGGTCAACGGTGGTCGCCTATACGTCGACGGCGACCTGATCGGGTACCGCGAGAAGGGGGACAAGCTCTACGAGATGCCTCCGCGGGAGGCGGCCAAGCAACGCCGCGACATTGGGATGGTGTTCCAGCACTTCAACCTGTTCCCGCATCGCACGGCGCTGGCCAACGTCATCGAGGCTCCGATCCAGGTGAAGGGCGTGAAGAAGGCCGAGGCACTCGAGCGTGCCAGGGATCTACTCGAACAGGTCGGGCTCTCCGAGAAGGCGACCGCGTATCCGGCTCAACTGTCCGGCGGTCAGCAGCAGCGCGTCGCGATTGCGCGGGCGCTGGCGATGAATCCAAAGTTGATGCTCTTCGACGAGCCCACCTCGGCGCTCGACCCCGAGCTCGTCGGGGAGGTCCTCGGCGTCATGAAGAAGCTCGCCAGCGAGGGTATGACGATGGTCGTGGTGACCCATGAGATGGGCTTCGCCCGTGAAGTCGCCGATCAGTTGGTGTTCATGGATGCCGGCGTGATCGTCGAGCGCGGCAACCCTCGTGACGTCCTGACCAATCCCCAAGAAGAGCGCACGAAGGCATTCCTGTCCAAGGTGATGTAGGAGCGGCATGCCCCTCGCACCGCCACCCGATCCGGCCGCGCCACTCTGGCGGGCGGCGCAGGTGTACCGGCTGCTGAGTTGTCTCTACGCCTTCGGTTTTCAGATCGCCGTCAACGACGACCTCGAGCGCCCCGCCATCGGCTGGGCCCTCTTCGCGGTGCTGATCGCGTGGAGTATCGCCTGTGCGGCGGCCTACCTCCAGGGCTATGGCAGGCGGCTCGCGTGGGTGGCCGCGGAAGTCGTAGTGGTCGTCGCCCTGATGTTGTCGACCACGGTCGTCGCCTCCGACCATTGGGCGCTGGACAACCAGTCCTGGCCGACCACGCTGTGGGCGACCAACGCGACGATCTCGGCGGCGATCCTGCTTGGGCCCGTGGGCGGCATGGTGATCGGGCTGGTGGTGGTGGCGGCCAGTGCGGTGTTGAAGGGCTACCTCAGCATCGACGTCGGACGCAACGCGACCGTCGTGATCGAGCTCGCCGTCGGCTTGGCCATCGGCATGGCCGCGCAAACGGCTCGGCGCGCCCATGCCGAGCTGCAACGGGCGGCCCGGCTGGCGGCGTCGCTCGAGGAGCGCGAGCGGCTGTCCAGGGAGGTGCACGACGGCGCCATCCAGGTGTTGGCGCTGGTCGCGCGGCGGGGGCATGAAATTGGTGGGGCAACAAGCGAACTCGCGGATCTGGCGGGGCAGCAGGAGCGTGTGCTCAGGCGGTGGGTCAGCGCTGCGGGCACACCCGTGCCGCAGGGCCCCGAGGCCGATCTCGGGCCGATGTTGCGCAATCGCGCAACGGATCGGGTTTCGATCAGCTTGCCGCCCGAACCGGTCCTGCTCCCCGCCGACGTGGCACGCGAAGTCGACGCGGCGGTGGCCAACGCCCTCGACAACGTCGTCGCCCATGCCGGCGCGGACGCGCGGGCCTTCGTCCTGGTCGAGGACCTGGACCACGCGGTGGTGGTCAGCGTGCGCGACGACGGATCGGGAATCGCGACCGGTCGGCTCGACGAAGCCGCCAGGGAGGGCCGGGTAGGGGTGTCGAAATCGATTGTGGGACGGATGAACTGGCTGGGCGGCAGCGCTCGGCTGAGCACTGATGCGGGAAGGGGGACCGAGTGGGAGCTGACCATTCCGCGTTCACCGTGATGGTCGTGGACGACCATCCCATCTGGCGCGACGCCGTCGCCCGTGACCTCGCCGAGGAGGGTTTCACCGTCGTCGCGACGGCTGACGGGGTCGGCTCGGCACGGCGCCGCGCCGCGGTGGTCGAACCCGACGTGGTCGTCATGGACATGCGACTGGCCGACGGCGGCGGCGCAGAGGCCACCGCCGAGGTGCTCACGGTGTCGCCGCGTTCGCGCGTCCTGGTGCTCTCGGCATCCGACGAGCGTGACGACGTATTGGAGGCCGTGAAGGCGGGCGCTACGGGTTATCTCGTGAAGAGCGCATCGAAAGGTGAACTGGCCGAAGCCGTTCGATCGACCGGTGAGGGCCGCGCGGTGTTCACACCCGGGCTTGCGGGTCTGGTCCTCGGGGAGTACCGGCGCATCGCGAGGGTGCCGGGGGGCGACACCGTCCCCAGCCTCACCGAGCGCGAGACCGAGATCCTTCGATACGTCGCCAAGGGTCTCACCGCCAAGCAGATCGCCGAGCGATTGTCCCTAAGTCACCGCACCGTAGAGAACCACGTGCAGGCGACCTTCCGAAAGTTGCAGGTGGCCAACCGCGTCGAATTGACGCGGTACGCGATCGAACACGGCCTCGACGAACAGCAGTGAACGGGTAGTACTACTCATCCGTTCGTGCCCGGATGGTGTCACGATGGCGCCATGACCGATGCGGATCAGGCCCTCATCGCCAGAATGTCCTCCGACTTGGCCGCCATCACGGCGTATGTGGCGAGGGCGTCTGCCGACTTGCAGCAGCTCGAACTGAGCGTGGGGGAGCGACTGCCCCAGCCGATGTTCCTGCCCCAGTCTCAGTTCCAGCCTCAGCCTCAGTTCCAGCCCCCGCCCCAGCCGCCGCGGTCCGAGGGCTGGATCGGCAAGGCACTCGCGGTCGCCGGGGTGTTGGTCACCCTCGTCGGCGTCGCCCTTCTGCTGGTCCTCGCCGCCCAGGCCGGCCTGCTGCGCCCGGAATTCCGGGTGCTGGCGGGCGCGGCTCTGGCCGGCGGATTGGTGGCAGCGGCATGGCGACTTCGGCGTCGGCCGGGTGGCCGGGTGGGCTCGATTGCGTTGGCCGCCACGGGTGTTGCCGCCGCCTACATCGACGTCATCGCGGTCACGACCATCTATCGGTGGGTGTCACCGCCCGCCGGGTTGGTGATCGCGGCGATCGTCGCGGTCTCCGGTCTCCTGTTGGCACGCCGGTGGGACTCCGAGCACTTCGGTCTTCTGGTGCTCGTCCCGATGCTCGGCCTTGGCCCTGTGGTCGCCGATGGCGTCACCCCGCTGCTGGTGGGATTCATGCTGGCGCTGAGCGCCGCCGCGGTGCCGATTCAGGTGGGCAGGGACTGGCTTGGCCTACACGCGGCGCGGATGGCCGTGGCCACGCTGCCGCTGGGCGTCGCCCTGGTCTCGACCAGTTTCGATTCCGCGCGATCACCGTTGCTTGCGATTGCGTGTGTGCTGGCCGGTGCGCTTGCGTTGGGGAGCACGTTGCTCCTGCTGCCGACGGCGACCAACGCGACGGCGATGGCGCTGCTGAGTGCGGCGGGGACCACGCCGGTGTTGGCGGCTGCCCTCGTCGTCGACCGGGTGACGGCTTCCCTGATGGCGGCCGCGCTGGCAACGGTCCTGCTCGGGATCGTGTTCGCCGGATCCCGGCTGCCTTTGGTCGCTGCAGGGGTGCGGATCGTCTGGTCCGTACTGGCCGCTGTGGCGAGCCTCATCGCGGTGACGGTCGCCTTCGACGGTCCGGTGGCGGCACCCGTCCTGCTGGCAATGGCGGTCGTCGTGGCAGTGGGGGGTCGCCGTGACACAGCCGCTCGTTGGTGTGCGCTGGGGTTCGGCGTCGTGGGCGGGCTGTGCCATCTGGCCTACGCGCCCCCGTCGACACTGGTCACGGCCACCGTGCCGGCGTCCTCGATCGCGGTGTCGACGCTCGTCGGCGGCGTGCTGATGACGGCCTGCGCCGTCGTAGTCGGATTCTCGTGGCGCACGGACTGGTCATGGGTGATCGCGGCGGCGGTCGCGCTGTACGGGATCACCACGTTCTCGGTGACGGCCGGCGTACTGATCGGCGGCGCGGCGGACGGTTTCTTCGCCGGGCACGTCGTGGCGACGACCTGCTGGATTGCGTTGGCGGCAGCAGTATTTCGTCATGCCGCGCGGGCGCCGCGGGCGCAACGTTCACTGCCGATCGGCGGCGGGATGGCAATCGTCGCGGCTGCCGTGGTCAAGTTGTTTCTGTTCGACCTCGGGACACTGGACGGCATCTTCCGAGTCGTCGTCTTCATCGTCGTGGGTCTGGCGCTGTTGGGTATGGGGGCGGGCTATGCCCGGCTGCTGGCGCAGCAGGATGACCGCGAGGTACAGCCTTAGGCCCGTCGGCCGACCAGGAACCACGTTCGCATCAGGCCCTTGCCCTTGACGTCGATCTCACCGCGCTCCGCGAAGGTGAACCCGCCCTTCAGGCGCTCGTAGGCGTCGTCGGGCACCTGGATGCGTCCCTCGACGTCGGTCGACTCCATCCGTGAGGCGACGTTGACCGCGTCCCCCCACACGTCGTAGAAGAACTTGCGGGCCCCGACGACGCCTGCCACGACGGGGCCGCTGGCGAGCCCGATGCGCAGCGGGACCGCACGGCCCTGCGCATCGACCAGACCGGCGACCGCCTCGGCCATGTCCAGGGCCAGCGAGGCAAGGGCTTCGAGATGGTCGGTGCGCGGTTCCGGCACGCCGCTGACCACCATGTAGGAGTCTCCGCTGGTCTTGATCTTCTCGAGGCCGTGGCGGTCCACCAGGGCATCGAGATCCGTGTACAGGGCGTCGAGGAAGCGCACCAGTTCCGATGGCGAGGTATCGCTGGCGCGCTTGGTGTAACCGCCGATGTCTGCGAACAGAATCGACGCGTCGTCGTACTTGTCGGCGATGATGCGGTGCGCCGGATCCTTTAGTCGGTCGGCAATCGAGACGGGCAGGATGTTGGTGAGCAGCGACTCGGACCGGCGGTATTCCGACTCCATCGCGGCCTCGGCCCGCGCAGTCTCACGGAGGGCGAACCAGACCGTGGCGAGGACCAACACCCACGCGGCAACGGTATTGACGACGAAACCCAGCGCGAAGGCCCATTCGGGCTGTCTACCGGTGTCGTGGGGGACCAGCCATTCGAGCGCGATGACCGCGCCGGCCCCGAGCACGGCCAGAAAGGCTGCCAGGGCGATGTGGTCGATACCGAGCACCAGCACGGCGATGGCTGCGGCGACGAGGAAGTAGAAGTGCAAGCCAACGCCACTCCCGACGTATAGCGACGAGGCCGTGATCGTGGCGTAGGCCACCACGTAGAACATCACGGGCGGGAGTAGGTCCCCGAAGCGATAGAGGCGCGGAATGAGCAGGAACACGACAGCGCTGACGAGGTTCATGTACCCGAGCCACCACGCGTCCGTGGTGATCACGAATTGTTCGATTCCGAAGAACAGCGTGACGGCAGCAGCGATCCTGGTCGCCACCGAGAGGACGCGCATCTGCCGTGCGGTGTTCTGCTCCCGATGGTGGTCGCGGCCCTGGAGGTGCGCTTCGATGACGACGCTGGGCACACAGTTGGACCGTCGTACGGGCAGCCCGGCGCGTCGCGGTGCGCCGTCCCGCTCGTCAATTGCCACGGGATGAGCCTAACCCGGCATCCAAGGTCGCTTGCTGAGAATATTGTCGATCTTGATAATTAAATGTGTCTGGCACAGTCAAAATGGTTGCCAGGAGCCCAAATGTATTTCCTGTAGCTGTCGACGGTGGAAAACTCGCTATGACCGCAATTGACGTCTTGGGAGTGAAAACAAGCGTTTTCACCTCCCCAAGTGCGGCTAATCATGATCAAGTATCGGTGCCGCGTTTGGCCTGGTTAACAGCGCGGCTACCCCTAAGTGTTTGCTAAAACCTCTACTTTAGGTACAAGAAACCGCAGGTCAGAACCGCGTCTGATCGTTTCTCCGCAAACTTAAGTTTCTGTTCTTCAATTAGTTGGGACAAATTTGCTGGCGCATGAGTAAATGAGGTGAACCGCCTTGACGGTGACGACGATTCGCAAAAGCTGAAAGTAGGAAATCGCCCATGAGGAAGACCGCAAAGGGGATGCTTCGGACGCTTGCCACCCGGACTGTCGTGGCAGCCATACCCGTCGCCATGGTCGGCGCGTATGCGGGCAATCTGCTCGTTCCGACACCACCGCGGATGGCCGAGTACGCGTACCAGCAGGTTGCCGAGATCACGGTCTCACCCGACACGGTCGGGATCGCGGCGTCACCGCTGTACGGCCAGACGAAGGCGCAGATCGATGCTCAGCTCGATCAGATGCAAGCCCTCGGCGTCGAGAACATCCGCGTGTTCGTTCCCTGGGCGCTGCTCGACTTCGCCGGTCCCTCGGCAGCCGGAAGTGCCACCTGGGCGCAACTGGACCTGGTCATGCAGTCGGCGAAGGAACGTGACATGGGTGTGATGGCGGAGATCAACAGCACGCCGCCCTATGCCGTGACAGCGGGCTTCCCCGGTTCGGGCACGCCAGACCCCGCACCCTTCGCGACGTTCATGTCGAAGTTCGTCGCCCAGTATGGAAATGAAGTGTCGGCCTACGAGATCTGGAACGAGCCGAACTCGATTCAGTTCTCGAATCCGATCGATCCGGCCGCCTATGCCGCACTGCTGAAAGCCGCCTACCCGGTCATCAAGTCAGCCGATCCGACGGCCACCGTCGTGGCAGGTGCCGTCGGTCACGTCTTCACCACTGGGTTCACCATGGATCCCGTCGAGTTCGTTCAGGCCATGATCGCGGCAGATCCCACCATTGGGCAGTACTTCGACGCGCTCTCCTATCACCCGTATGACGAGGGCCTCCCGTTCTCCGCCGGGAACGTCGATCCCAACGCCGGTGGGTTCGCCTCCGACACGGCCTATAACCAGGTGAAGGACCTGATGGCGCTCTTCCCGACCAAGAAGGTGTGGATCAGCGAATTCGGCGTACCGACATACAGTTACGTCGACGCGAACGGTGCCATCCAGACGGTCACCCAGGCGCAGCAGGCGGCGTTGATCAAGGACCTGATCGAGTCGTGGGGCTCGCTCGGCCAGGCCGGTCCGATCTTCTTGTACACCGGCCGCGACACCCTCACGGGTGACGGCGTCGCCGACGACAACTACGGGCTGTGGACGACGACCGGAGCGCCGAAGGCGGTCATCGACTTCCTCACGACCTACTTCGCTGCGCACCCACAAAATCCCGGCACCGGCGGCCCAACGGATCCAGGGACCGGGGGCGGGGGTACTCCGACGGATGCGGCGGCGGCACTCGCTGCCGCCTTCCAGGTCCTGGCGCAGCAGATCGCGCAGGCCATTGCGCAGGCCGTGGCTCAGGCCTTCGCGCAGACGTTGGCGCAGCAGATCGCGAATGCCGTCGTCACGGCGATCGCGAACGGGTTGGCCAGCCTGGGCCAACCCCAACCGGTGACCACCGCCGCACCGCTTTCACTGCGCGTTGCGTCGGTGGAGTCAACTGAGGCGGCTGACACGAATGCGACCACTCCGGCAAAGACGGCGGTGACCGCGGACGCCACCACTCCGGTGGCAGCCGAGGCGATCGCTCCGGACGCCGAGCCCATGGCGACGAAGCCGGAAGCAACCACCGCCGCCGTCGTCGAAGCCGTGGTTCCAGAATCCGCGGCCGCCGAACCCGCACCGAGCACCGCGCCGGTGGTCACCCCGCCGGAGGCGGCAAAGCCCGAGGTCACCAAGTCGGAGGTCGCAACGCCCGAGGCGACCAAGCCGGCGTCGACACCCAGTGACACGGGCACCTCGGCCGGGGTCGAGGGCGGCGGCTCGAGCCCCTCCGAGACCCGTGACGATGACAAGGCAAGCGCCCCGAAGCCGGACGATAGGGACAAACCCGCATCCGCCCAATCGGGTTCGGCCGCGGCGGGCAAGGACACGTCGGGCGTACGCAAGTCCGAACAAGGGACGCGACCCTCGAAGGACAAGGGCGACAAGGGTTCTGCCTCAGAAGGCGCTCCGAAGGGCGATCCGGCGCCATCCGCAGCTGCAGCCGGTGCCGTGGGCGCTGGGGCTACGACGGGGTAGTTCCACCTCAGTCTTGATGCGCCTGACCGTCGCGACTCCTGCTCGTTCAGGAGTCGCGGCGGTCCGTGCGTTCAGAGTCTGCTCGATGGTCGAGGCCTTCACCCAACACGTAGCTGCCGGGAGTCTTGACTTGTTTAAAACCGTCAAATGAATTCTTCGCGACAATGGAGTGCCGGTGCGCGCGAGTGAATCATCGCTGGCACCCATCACGGGAACATAACTCGCTGCTCAGGCTGTGTTTTATAATCAAATCAATATTTGCGTAAATTACAAATTCGCGCACATTCTCACCGGCCCATTCTTCCGGCAATTGGTATGTTTTCGAGTTTCCTTCGATTCATTGTGCGGTTTGCCATAAAGCGCGTAACTTCATGATCGTTGACGGTGTGGACAATTTCATTCGAGAGCAGGCAGCATGAAGAAGTACGGCCAGGGAGTGTTCAAGGCCATCGCGATGCGGGGCATCGTCGTCGCGATACCGGTCGCCATGGCAAGTGCCTACGCCAGCAACCTGTTCGTTCCCGTGCCGCCGCGCATAGCGGCCTACGAGTATCAACAGGTCGCTGAGATCACCACCACGCCGTCCACGGTCGGCATCGCCGCATCGACGCTGTATGGGCAGACCAAGGCGCAGATCGATGCCCAGCTCGACGAGATGCAGGCACTCGGTGTGGAGAACATCCGCGTCTTCGTGCCGTGGGGGCTCATCGAGATCAGTGACGTGACACCGGGCGGCCCGAATCAGTACTACTGGAATCTGCTCGACACCGTGATGACGGCCGCCAAGGAACGCAACATGGGCGTCCTCGCCGAAATCAACAGCACGCCGTATTGGGGTGCTGCAGACGGAAGTACGTCCTTTTCCGGCACCTCATCGCCCAACATCGCGGCGTACGCGGCGTTCGTCTCCGACTTCGTGGCCAAGTATGGCGACGTCGTGTCGGCCTACGAGATCTGGAACGAACCAAACGCCGTCTTGTTCTCCAACCCCGTCGATCCCGCCGCCTACGCCGCGTTGGTGAAGGCGGCTTACCTGGCCATCAAGCCAACCGATCCGACGAAGCCGTCCGACCCGACCGCCACCGTGATCGCCGGCGCCGTGGGGCACGTCATCAACTTCGGCAACCTGACCATGGACCCCGTCGACTTCGTTCAGGCGATGATCGCCGCCGACCCGACCATCGGCAACTACTTCGACGCGCTGTCCTACCACCCGTACGACGAGACCATGGCGTTCAGTGCGGGCAACGTGCCCGCCAACTCGTCGTACTTCGCCTCGGACACCGCCTACAACCAGGTCAAGGACCTGATGGCGCTGTTTCCCACCAAGAAGGTGTGGCTCACCGAGTTCGGCGTTCCGACCTACAGCTACACCTACACCGACATGAACGGCGTCATCCAGACCGTGACCGTCACGCAAACGCAGCAGAACGCGTTGATCAAGGACCTGGTCCAGACCTGGCAGAACTTCACCCAGGCCGGGCCGATCTTCTTGTACAACGGCCGCGACGTCGCCACGGGCGCTCCCGGCGCCGACAACAACTACGGAATCTGGGATCAGAACGGCGCCCCCAAGCTGATCGCCGCCTTCCTCGCCCAGTGGTTCATCGACCATCCCCAAGGTGCCACCGGCCCAACGAGTCCGGGCACACCGGGCGCATCACAGAACCCGTTGCAGGCACTGTTCGCGGCCATCGTCGCGCAGATCTCCAATTTCATTGCTCAGGCGCAAACGTTCTTCACCGCCTTCGTTCAAGCGATCGCCAACCTCTTCGGTTCGCTGGGCGGGCCCGCCGTCAACTCGGCGGCACCGTTGTCACTGAGGGTCGCATCGGCCGCTGCCTCGGACACCTCTACCGAGGTCGATGACTCGGCCTCCGCCACGGTCGAGACCGCCGTGACGTCGGACACCAAGGGCACCGCGGAGGCCGCACCGGCCGTCGACGTCGTCCCGGCCGCAGAGACGAGTTCCGCGGTCGACGCCCCGGCTGAGGCCGTGACGCCGGCGGCGGAGGCTGCTCCGGCCGGCGACGCCGCCGTGGTGCCGGAAGTGGAGAAGGCACCCGTAGTCGAAGCCGTCGTCGAAGTGGTCGAACCCGAAGCGGAGCCGGTGGTCACCAAGACGCCCGAGGTGACGGAAGCGACGACCCCCGCCAAGGAGTCCGACACCACCAGCTCCAGCACGACCAAGGACGCCAGCGACGAGAAGTCCTCCACGTCCGACAAGAAGGACTCCGAGGACTCGGATACCCCCACGTCAAAGACCAAGGGCGACAACGACACGTCGACGAACAAGACGACGCCGAAGACGACGGCCTCTGCCGCCGGCGGAGGCAGCAACGACTCGGACGGTTCGAGCAGTTCGAGCACTTCATCTGGGGGAGGATCGGATGGCGGCGGCGGATCCGAGGGGTAGCCGCCAATCACCCGCTATCCGGCCAACCGCCGCGACGCCTGCTTCCGCAGGCTCGCGGCGGTGGTCGTTTGAGAGGCCTGCTGTTCTGGTGCCCTCGGTGAGACTCGAACTCACACTGCACGGGTTTTGAATCCGTCCTACCTGGTGTTTGTTCCGACAAGCCCCGTTGGTACGCCAAGGAACACGCAGGTCAGCGGCTCTAGTTTCGATCAGCTTCGCGCCACCGTCAAAACCAACTGCGGACGGCCTGCGGACGGCCGCCATACTTGCGACGTGTTCAACGCAGAGAAGCGGTGGGTGGGAAGTGGTTGATCCGAGGCTCGCGGTATTGGAGCGCACTTACGCCCGGGCCAGGCGCGGACGCGCCCTCAAAGACTGGGGTTTGCGACCGCAGCCGTATGACCCCGGCAGCAGCCTTGCGCTCGACGACGACGGGTTCATGGTCGACATTGGCGGGCTGGTGAACGTAACAGCGCTATTCCCGATTATGAACGCCACCGACAACCTCGCGGCCGTGGCTGACCTCATCGAGTTTCGTCCCACCTCTAAGAACGCTCACATCTCCTCCCTGTCGACGCTATGCCGGACAGCGTTGGAGTCGGCGGCCAAGACAATCTGGTTACTCTCGCCAACCGACCGCGCCGACAGGCAAGCCCGTTGCATCGGCTTCACCTACTCAGAACTAGACGCACAGCGCGGATTCCACGCAGCCGAGCGCAAGCGCTTTCACTCTCAGCCGGGATACGAGCAGGACCCGACCTACCCGAAATTCGTCGAGCACGTTCGGCTATTTGACGAACGAATCGCGCTGATGAACCGACAGCGACGGGATAAAGCTCCGAACTCGTCGGGCTTTGTGACCAGCGCCGGGAAATGGGTCGATTCGCACCCGCCGGTCCATGACCATGGCGGGTTGTTCCGAGACGGTTTTGCATCGGCCGTGGACCGGTTCTACACGCTCGGTTCTGGCTTTGTTCATGGCTACAAATGGGCGATGGACTATGTGAAGCGCGAGCTAGATTCGTTCGCCATGGTCGCTGATGGTCTGGGTGCAGCGGTTGGTATGGCCGAGTGCGCTGTCGCGCTGTACGAAGCGCAGGCTCAGCGACAGGGCGCACCGACCAGCCGTCAGCAGCTTCACCCGGACAGCCTGCGACCGACGATCTCCAACTGGGCGGCGCTCTATGGGAGCACGCCGGGGTGACGTTCCCGCTCACGAAGGTGCCTCCCACTACGGGCATAGGCGCGCTTGCTGCTGACCGCCTGGCAGGTCGCTGCTAGCAAATCGCTATGCTCGCAGCTGATAGTCGGGGGACCGTGAACAATCTGGGGGTTAGTGATGTTTCGACGAGCAGCTAAAGCATGCGCAACGTTGGCGGCAACCGGAGTTGGCGTTGGGGGCCTTTTGATCGCCGCTCCCGCCGCCAACGCATACACCAGCTGCGCCCAGGCGCGGGCGGCTGGTGCTGCGCCGCTGTACGCGGGTCAGCCTGGCTACTCACAGAACTTGGACCGTGACGGTGACGGCGTGGCCTGCGAGACGGGTTCGGGAGGCGGGTACGTCCCCGCCGCCCCGTTCGTGCCCGCCCCCAACACCCCGGCGCCTGCACCAGTGCCGTCAGCTACCACGGCACCCGCACCTGCCGCTACCCCCAGCGAGGTCTGCTACGACTGGATGAAATTGCGCACCGACCCCGCGACTGGTGAGGAACAGGTCTGCGGTGCCAACACCTCGCCCGCCGAAATCTTTTACTGGATTCCCGCCGGACCGATGCCGGGTGGCGTCCACGACGCTGGTTCAGCGTGCCCTGGCGTGCCCCTGTTTACGTTCGCCAGGTCCACCGATGACTACATGATCTGGTGCGCCGAGGGCACGCATCTGCTGCTACCCGGCAAGGTGACGGTCAACGACCCGCCGCAGCCGATCTGGGCGCTGTACAGCCCTTAGGTGGCAGCAGCTAAGTAGCCTCAGGGCCCCAAGCCCCAGACCCGTACAAAACGGCAGCGAGCGAGCTTGCGCTCGCGCAGCTAAGTATGGGCGGGGGACATTCCCCACCCACCCCTAGCCGCCCTGGCGGCATCGGGGACGTTGAAGGTCGTTGCGCAGACCTGCGAGATTGCTAGACCGCGTTTGATCGTATTGTGCGTAAGCGCGGTCGTGGTAGCGAGGCAGCTCGGGCGGCCGAAATCCCTTCGGCCAGACAGTCGTTGTGTCGTAGTAAACGCCCTTCATCGAAGCACCGTCGAGATTCGCTCCGCTCAGGTCTGCGCCGGACAAGTCGGCCCAGTCCAGAACAGTTCCTCGAACGTCCGCCCCCGTCATATTTGCTCGCGTGAGAAGTGCGAAGTCGAAGGTTGCGCGTGAGAGTTTTGCATGGCAAAGATTGGCGCCCGTCAAGTCTGATCGTGTACCGAAGTTCAGGAACCGACTTTCGCCGGTTAGGTCCAATCTGGGCCAACTCAAGTCCGTCCCGCTTAGATTCGAGCCCTCCAGGTCCGCTGCGCTGAAGTCTGCGCCCCGCAGGATCAGCCCGGACAAGTTCATGTCCGTCAGGTCAAACCCTCCGAAGGCACGAAACCCCGCTTGATCTTGTCCTGATGATCGGTCGCGAACGAACCTCAGATTCTCGAGACGCTCTGCTTGGCTCGCTTGGGTCGCTGCGATATCGCGATCACGAATGGCCCGCTCGTCATCGACGGCCTTCTGGCTAAAAAGAAGGACGGTGGCGATCAAACCAGCAATAACTACGTCGCGAAACCACCAAGGAGGACTGCGCAACCACCCCGCTAACGGAACAAGAAACAGCAATGTAAGCGCCAGGATCGGTGCTCCGATAGCGGTAACCACGATGGGGAACCACGGACTTGAGGAAGCCACGCTTGCTTACCCTTCGTGTCAGACCGGCCCCGGTCGCCAGCCAACGTCAGAGCTGGATGCGGGGCACGGACCCGCGCGGAACCCTCCTCGGAGGGCCTGGATTGCTCGGTAAGGGTAAACGGCGGTGGGCTGTTTCGCGCGCACACGCACCGCTTCATGGTGCAGAGCGATGGCCAAAGGGTCTTGAAAGATGGAGTGCACATTTAGCGCAGCACGCCTAGTTGGTGCCCAAGGCGGTCCCCTACGAACCTTCACTGACGTTGATTTTCACGACAGCGCCCGGGTGCGGCCATCCCCACCCAACGCGCATGGTCGTCTTCACGGCGACGCGATCGGAGGTGAAGTAGACCTGGTCGCTGACTTCGGTCTCTACGTCCTCGCGGATCACGACCAGCGAGTGCAATTGCGAGATGGCCCAAATCACATCGTCGTCCAACGCGGCTGGACGCAGACCGAGTTGGCGAAGATGATCACCGACCAGGGCGTCGGGATAGGGATGCATTGGACGACGATCGCCAAGATCGAGAAAGGCGACAGGTCGGTCAAGATCGACGAGGCCGTCGTCATCGCCGATCTCTTCGAGGTGTCTGTCGATTCCCTCCTCGGTCGCCAGGGGAAGGACGATCGGGGGCTGTACCCGCTCCGGCTGCTGAAGGACTCCGCGCGGCAGGCCGAGGGGCAGGTGACGGCCGTCGCCGCCGCGCTCGCCGAACGCATGGACGACGCCAAGGAACTCGACTTCAGGGGTCGTGACTCACTGCTCGGTGATGGCGAGCAGGTGGCTAAGACCCTGCACCATGCGAGCTTGGCCCTCGGACGGATCGCGGGGTTCGACCTGCCTGCGGAGGCAACCATCCGTCCTCCAGAAGAGGAGGAGACGTGGACGACCATCACCGGCGTGAGCACCGACACCAAACAATTCGTCGACAAGATCACCCGCGCGGCGAACAAGGAGTTCATCGCGACACTCGACGAGGGGGAGCAGTGACCGTCGTGAACAAGCGCAACAGGCGCGCCGGGGTCGAGGACCGTTGGCACCGATCCGTCAGGGACGCGAACGGCAACACCAGCACCGAACAGAGCACCAACTACGGCAAGGGCAGTCGTTGGCGCGCAAGGTATGTCGACGAGAACGGCCAAGAGCACGCCAAGGGGTCCGGGCGGAAGTCCGACGCTCAAGCGTGGCTGAACAAGCAAGTCAGCGACCAGGTGACGGGGACGTGGACGGACCCCAAGCTGTCGGGCGTCACGTTCGGGATGATGGCCGAACGGTGGCTGGCGACGAAGGCGACCAGGGCGCCCAAGACCGTCGCGGGCTACCGGTCACTGCTGGAGGTCGTCGTCCTGCCTCGGTGGCGGGACGTTCCACTCCGTGAAGTGACCTTCGATGGATTGCAGGAGTGGGTGACGGGCCTGTCGGTGAACGGGTCCACCCGCTTCGAAGGCAAGGGATTGAGCGCTTCACGCGTGATCCAGGCCCACCAGGTCGTCGCACAGGCGCTGCGGTACGCGGTGCGCGCGAAGCACCTACCCGCGAGCCCCGCCGACGGCCTGGAGCTGCCGCGCAAGAGCGACGTCGAACAGCGGTACCTGAGCCATGAGCAACTGCACCGTCTGGCCGTCGCGGCTGGCCGCTTCAGGACCTTCGTCCTGGTGCTCGGCTACTGCGGTTTGCGCTTCGGTGAGGCGACGGCGTTGAGAATCGGCGACGTCAACCTTGAGACCCGTCGTATCCGCGTCTCCCGGTCGGTCACCTATGTCACGGGCACGGGCCTGGTGGAGGGCGGGACGAAGAATCACACGTCTCGCTCGGTGCCGATCCCGAAGTTCCTTATCCCACTGCTCAAGACGGAAATAGGGGAGCGGGATTGTTCAGAGCGGCTGTTTCCCTCCGGCAACGATGGCGACTATTTGACCATTGGTGAGGTCCGCTGGGTGTTCGACCCGGCGGCGACGGCAATCGACGAGGCCGGGCTGACGCCTCACGAACTGAGGCACACCTGCGCCAGCTTGGCCATTGCGGCGGGCGCCAACGTGAAGGTGCTGCAAACGCTGCTCGGTCACAAGACCGCCACGCTGACGCTGGACCGGTACGGCCACCTGTTCCCGGACGACCTGGGGAAGATCGCGGACGCGTTCGACGCGGCCGCCGTGGCTACTGCGGACGGTTACCCCGTTGAAAAGGGTTGCCACAGACCAGAACCGCGTCTGACCTGCAATCTACTGGTGCCCTCGGTGAGACTCGAACTCACACTGCACGGGTTTTGAATCCGTTTCCTCTGCCAATTGGGATACGAGGGCGTTCGCTGCGCGGTTACCCACCATAGAGGATGGGCACGGGGAGCGGTCATGGCCCCGCGGTCGCTGTTCTGCGGTTCTCACGGGACAATGAGCTCATGACCGGGTCACTGACAGATGCCGCCAAGCCGCACCGTGTCCTCATCGCGGAGGACGAGGCGCTCATTCGGATGGATCTCGCCGAGATGCTCCGCGAAGAGGGTTATGAGGTGGTCGGTGAGGCCGGCGACGGCCAGGAGGCGGTGGAGCTCGCGGAGAGCCTTCGGCCCGACCTCGTCATCATGGACGTGAAGATGCCGCGACGAGACGGCATCGACGCGGCCGCCGAGATCGCCAGCAAGCGCATCGCCCCGATCTTGATCCTCACCGCGTTCTCACAGCGCGAGCTCGTCGAGCGGGCGCGCGACGCGGGCGCCATGGCGTATCTGGTCAAGCCGTTCTCGATCACCGACCTCATTCCTGCGATCGAGCTGGCCGTCAGTCGCTTCGGCGAGATCGCCGCGCTGGAGCAGGAAGTCGCGACGTTGGCCGACCGGCTCGAGACGCGCAAGCTCGTCGAACGCGCAAAGGGTTTGCTGCAGGCCAAGCAGAAGATGACCGAGCCCGAGGCGTTCAAGTGGATCCAGCGCGCGGCGATGGACCGCCGCACCACGATGAGGCGGGTCGCGGAGGTCGTCGTCGAGACCCTCGACGCGCCGGAGACGTAACAACTGCGTTTCCGCGCGCGCTGTTTCGCCCGTTCGTACCGGCGACACTCAGTCCGCGTTGGTCAACACGACGCACCGGCGCCATGTGTTGGCTATGTTCTACCCGAAGCATCGGCGGCCCCGGGCAACGCAACCCGCGTCGCCGGCGCCAATGACAACGTTGACACGGAGGTGAACGTGCGCGGTCGCATGGCACGTAATGCATTTGCTCTCGGGAGCGCGGGCTTGCTCGTGCTGGGAATGGCTGGTTGCAACCAGTCGACACCGGAGGAGAGCTCGTCGCAGTCTGACCTGAAGATCGTCGAGCAGGTACAGATCGACGAGAACGGTGGCGAGGTGAAGCCGGCCGAGGGTGTGACGCCCGCCGACCCCACCGGTGATGGGAAGGCGACCTGCCCGCCCGTGTCGATCGCGATGGCGGGTGCGCTCAACGGCCCTGACGCCGCCCTTGGCATCAACATCAAGAACGGTGTGCAGCTGGCCATCGACAAGCACAACGCGGCGAACCCGGGTTGCCAGGTGCAGCTGAAGCCCTTCGACACCGAGGGCGATCCGCAGAAGGCCACGGCCGTCGCTCCGCAGATCGTCGACGACCAGTACACGATCGGACTGGTCGGACCGGCATTCTCCGGCGAGACCAAGGCCACCGGCACGGTGTTCGATCAAGCCGGCCTCGTGGCCGTCACGGCCTCGGCGACCAACCCAACGCTCAGCGAGAACGGCTGGAAGACCTTCTTCCGCGGACTCGCCAATGACGGCGTGCAGGGTCCCTCGGTGGCGAACTACCTCAAGAACACATTGGGCTACAAGAAGATCTGCGTCGTCGACGACAGCACCGACTACGGTCTGGGTCTGGCCGTTCCCGTGCGCGAAACGCTCGGCCCCGTCGCCGATTCGGCCTGCAACATCCAGGTCAAGAAGGGTGACAAGGACTTCTCCGCGGCTGTCACGCAGATCAAGGGAGTCAGCCCGGACGCCGTCTTCTACAGCGGCTACTACTCCGAGGCGGCACCCTTCGTCCAGCAGCTCAAGGACGGCGGAGTCGAGGCCACGTTCGTCAGCGCCGACGGCACGAAGGACCCCGAGTTCGTCAAGCAGGCGGGCGAAGCATCCAAGGACGCCATCCTGTCCTGCCCCTGTGGTCCGGCCACCGGAACGTTCGCCGATGAGTACACCAAGAAGTTCGGCCAGGAGCCCGGTACCTACAGCACCGAGGGCTACGACCTCGGGACCATCATGCTCAAGGGCATCGACTCGGGTGCCATCACACGGCCCGCGTTGCTGGACTACGTGAAGAACTACAACGGTCAGGGCAACGCCCGCAATTACCAGTGGTCGCCCACCGGTGAGCTGACCACCAACCTGATCTGGATCTTCAAGGTCCAGTAGTCCACGAGGCGAGGCGCGTCCGAGGCCGAGGGGTCCGGGCGCGCCTCGTCTCCATTTAGCTGCAAGGAGTCCGCCGCCAGTGTTATTGGCTGCCAACATCAACTTCAACGTCGATGGCCTGCTGAATGGCTTCTGGCAGTTGACGATCGACGGTCTGTCGTGGGGTGCCATCTACGCTCTGGTGGCCGTCGGCTACACCTTGGTCTTCGGCGTTCTACGACTGATCAACTTCGCGCATTCCGAGATCTTCATGCTCGGCATGTTCGGCACCTACTTCTGCCTGGACCTAATCCTGGGGTTCACGCCCAGCGGAAACGCCTACAACAAGGGTGTTGCGCTGACGATTCTCTATCTCGCGATCGCGATGATCTTCGCGATGCTGGTATCGGGTTCGGCCGCAGTCGGTTTGGAGTTCATCGCCTACCGGCCGCTGCGCCGCCGCAACGCGCGGCCCCTGACGTTCTTGATCACCGCCATCGGCATGTCGTTCGTGCTTCAGGAGTTCGTGCACTTCATCCTGCCGCGGATCATCAACGGTTACGGCGGATCCAACGCCCAGCAGCCGATCATCCTGGTACAGCCGAAGACTCAGTTCACGATGTTCGGAGCCACGGTGTCGAACGTGACATTGGTGATCATCGTCGCCGCGACGGTGCTCGCCCTGCTGACGGACATCGCGATCAACCGCACCAAGTTCGGCCGCGGCATCCGCGCCGTCGCCCAGGACTCGACGACGGCCACCCTCATGGGCGTGTCCCGTGAGCGCATCATCATGACCACCTTCCTCATCGGTGGACTGCTCGCGGGTGCGGCTGCGCTGCTCTACACCCTCAAGGTGCCGCAGGGCATCATCTACTCGGGTGGGTTCCTGCTGGGCATCAAGGCGTTCTCGGCGGCGGTCCTCGGCGGTATCGGCAACCTTCGCGGTGCCCTGCTGGGCGGTCTGATCCTCGGGGTGATGGAGAACTACGGCCAAGCGCTCTTCGGCACCCAGTGGCGCGACGTGGTGGCCTTCGTGCTCCTCGTCCTCGTCCTCCTCATCCGCCCGACCGGGATACTCGGTGAGAGCCTCGGAAAGGCGCGCGCATGAGTCATCAGGCGGAACCGGACCCCAAGGCCAGCACGTCGGCGCAGCGCCTCCTGGCCCCGGGTGACGGTCTGCGGCATTGGTGGGACCGGCTGAGCAGACCGCAGAAGTGGATCTTCGGCGTCATCGGCTTCGGCCTGCTGGCGCTGCTGCCGTTGTACACACCCGGGTTCATCGACACCCCGGGCATCAGCTTCGGCGGGACGATGGCGGCCTTCGTGATGATCGCGATCATCGCCATCGGCCTCAACGTCGTCGTTGGTCAGGCGGGTCTGCTCGACCTCGGCTACGTGGGCTTCTACGCCGTCGGCGCCTATACCGTCGCGCTCCTCACCAGCCCCGACAGTCCGTGGAACAAGATGGGAGCGACCGGCTTCTTCAGCAAGGACTGGGCGTGGCTGTCCTGTGTGCCCATCGCCATGGCGGTCACGGCCCTCGCTGGGCTGATCCTCGGCACCCCGACCCTGCGTCTGCGTGGTGACTACCTCGCCATCGTGACGCTCGGCTTCGGCGAGATCATCCGCCTGCTCGCCGACAATCTCTCCGACGTCACCAACGGGTCGCGCGGCCTCAACCAAATCGCCTACCCGCGGATTGGCGAGAGCGAACGGTTGCCCAACGGGGTCTTCTCGAGCGGCAACTCCGGGGGTGACGCCAACTACGGCACCTGGTGGTTCTGGCTCGGGCTGCTGCTGATGATCGGGATCCTGCTGCTAGTCGGCAATTTGGAGCGCAGCCGGGTCGGCCGCGCCTGGGTGGCCATCAGGGAGGACGAGGACGCCGCGGAGGTGATGGGCGTCGACACGTTCCGCTTCAAGCTGTGGGCGTTCGTCATCGGCGCCGGGATCGGCGGTCTCTCGGGCGCGCTGTACGCCGGTCAGGTGCAATACGTTGCACCGACCAACTTCAACATCATCAACTCGATGCTGTTCCTGGTGGCCGTCGTGCTCGGTGGGCAGGGCAACAAGCTGGGCGTGATCTTCGGGGCGTTCATCATCGTCTACCTACCCAACCGGCTGCTCGGCGTGGAACTGTTCGGTGTCAATCTCGGCGACCTCAAGTACCTGTTCTTCGGCCTCGCTCTGGTGGTGTTGATGATCTTCCGGCCGCAGGGCCTCTTCCCGGTGCGGCAGCAGCTGCTCGCGTACGGCAAGTCCGCACGAAAGTTGTTGAGCAAGGCCGACGATGCGAAGGCGGCGGCATGACGAGCAACGAGCCCGTGATCAACGAGGACCTCGCCTCTCTGCAACGTGACGTGAAGGTGGCCGAGGGCGAGACGCTGCTGCACACCACGGACTTGACGGTGAAGTTCGGCGGTTTGACCGCGCTCGACTCGGTCACGTTCGACATCAAGCGCGGCGAGATCCTGGGACTCATCGGCCCCAACGGTGCGGGCAAGACCACCTGCTTCAACGCCATCACCGGCGTGTATCGCCCGACCTCGGGAACGGTGACCTTCGACGGTGCGCCGCTGGGAAAGATCAAGCGGCATCAAATCACTCGCCGTGGCATCGCCAGGACGTTCCAGAACATCCGGCTGTGGGGTGAGATGACGGCGCTGGAGAATGTGGTGGTCGGCACCGACGCCCGACACCAGACGTCGGTACCCGGGGCCCTGATTCGCACGCCGAGGCATCGGCGCGAGGAGAAGTCGGCGATCGAGAAGGCCGTCGCCCTACTGCAATTCGTCGGTATCTCGCAGCGCGCCGAGGAGAAGGCCAAGAACCTGCCCTACGGTGATCAGCGTCGGTTGGAAATCGCCAGGGCATTGGCGACGGAGCCGAAACTCCTGTGCCTCGACGAACCCGCCGCCGGGTTCAACCCGAGCGAGAAGTCGGCGCTCATCGAGCTGATCCAGGCGATCCGCGACGACGGCTACACCGTGCTGCTGATCGAGCACGACATGCGGCTCGTCATGGGGGTCACCGACCGAATCGTGGTGCTCGAGTTCGGCCGCAAGATCGCCGATGGTCTGCCCGCCGAGATCCGCGATGACCCGAAGGTCATCGCGGCCTACCTGGGAGTACCCGATGACGAGCTCTGACGGACGGCCCGTTCTGCTGGAAGTCCGCGACGCCGTCGTGCACTACGGCCGAATCGAAGCGCTGCACGGCATTTCGCTGACCGTGCACGAGGGTGAACTCGTCACGCTGCTCGGATCCAACGGCGCGGGCAAGACCACGATGATGCGCGCGATCTCCGGCCTGCGGCCGTTGACGTCGGGTTCGGTGTGGTTCGACGGCCAGGACATCACGCGGGTGAAGGCACACCGTCGGGTCACCGACGGGCTCATCCAGGCTCCGGAGGGGCGGGGTGTCTTTCCAGGTATGACCGTGGTGGAGAACCTCGAAATGGGTTGCTATGGGCGGAAGTTCCCGACCAAGGCCGAACACAACGAGACGTTCGACTGGGTGTTGGAGACATTTCCGCGGCTCGCCGAGCGGCGCAGTCAGGTCGGCGGCACCCTCTCCGGCGGCGAGCAGCAGATGCTGGCCATCGGTCGGGCCCTGATGGCCCGGCCCAAAGTGCTCCTGCTCGACGAACCGTCGATGGGTCTGGCGCCGATGGTGATCTCGCAGATCTTCAAGATCATCTCCGAGATCAATAAGCAGGGGACCACCGTGCTCCTGGTCGAGCAGAATGCGCAGCAGGCGCTGAGTCGCTCCGACCGCGCCTACATCCTCGAGACCGGTTCGGTCACGCGGACCGGCAATGCGCGAGACCTGTTGGCGGACGACAGCATTCGCGCCGCCTACCTCGGCGTCGCCTAGCCTCACCTCACCTCACCTCACCTCCGCGAGCGTGCGCGTCTGCGGGCGACACGCCGTGCGCGAATCGGAGTTCGCGCACGCTCGCGGGAAGGCTACCGGGCGACGATGACCGACGAACCGTGGCCGAAGAGTCCTTGGTTGGCGGTGATGCCGACGGTCGCACCCTCGACCTGGCGGCCGGTGGCTTGCCCCTTGAGCTGCCAGTGCAGTTCGCACACCTGCGCGATGGCCTGGGCGGGGATGGCCTCACCGAAGCTCGCCAGGCCGCCGGACGGGTTGACCGGGATGCGGCCACCGATGGTGGTGGCGCCACTGCGCAGCAGTTGTTCGGCCTCACCCTTGGCGCACAGGCCCAGGTGTTCATACCAATCCAGCTCGAGCGCGGTCGAGAGGTCGTACACCTCCGCCAGGGAGAGGTCTTCGGGTCCGAGCCCCGCCTCGGCGTAGGCGGCGTCGAGGATCTGGTCCTTGAACACCCGGTCGGGTGCCGGCACCACCGCGGTGGAGTCGGTCGCGATGTCGGGGAGTTCGGGCAGGTGCTGCGGATAGCGCGGGGTGACGGTGGAGACCGCCCGTACCGACGGCACGCCGGCGAGGGAACCCAGATGCTTCTCGGCGAACGACTTCGACGCCACGATCAGCGCAGCGGCGCCATCGGAGGTGGCGCAGATGTCGAGCAGGCGCAGCGGATCGGACACGACGGGGGAGGCCAGCACGTCCTCGGCGGTGACGTCCTTGCGGAAGCGGGCGTTGGGATTGGCCAGGCCGTGGCGGGCGTTCTTCACCTTCACCTGGGCGAAGTCGTCGACGGTGGCGCCGTAGAGGTCCATGCGCCGGCGCGCCAGTAGCGCGAAGTACACCGGGTTGGTCGCACCGATCAGATGGAAGCGCTGCCAGTCGGGATCGTTGCGGCGCTCCCCGCCGACGGGGGCGAAGAAGCCCTTGGGCGTGGTGTCGGCGCCGATCACCAGGGCGACGTCGCAAAAGCCGGCGAGGATCTGGGCGCGAGCGGACTGCAGTGCTTGGGAGCCCGAGGCGCAGGCGGCGTAGCTCGAGCTGACGGGAACGCCGTTCCAGCCGAGCTTTTGGGCGAAGGTGCCGCCGGCGACGAAGCCGGGGTAGCCGTTGCGGATGGTGTCCGCTCCGGCGACCAGTTGGATCTGGCGCCAGTCCAGGCCGGCCTCGGCCAGCGCGGCGCGGGCGGCGACGACGCCGTACTCGGTGAAGTCGCGACCCCACTTACCCCAGGGGTGCATGCCGGCGCCAAGGATGTAGAGAGGGTCCGGCGGGCCGGAGCGCAGCGACGTGGGGGATGTATCCGGGCTCATGCAATCCTCCAGGCGTGGACGGTGCGGACGAAGCCGTCGTCGTCGGTGTAGAGCGGCATGGTCGTCAGCTCCATCTCCATCCCGACCTTCAGGTCGGCGGCCAGGGTGCCCTCGACGACCTTGCCGAGCACGATGATTCCCTCGGCGGCCAGCTCGACCGCGGCCACGGCGAACGGCTCGAACGGATCCGGCGACGGGTATGGGGGCGGGGGGGCGTAGTGATTCTCGGTGTAGGACCACAGCGTCCCCCGCCGAGACATCGGCACCTGCTCCAAGTCGTTGCCTTCACAGGCGGGGTTGGGGCAGTTGTTCTCCCGCGGCGGGAACACGTAGGTGCCGCACTGCGGGCACTTACCGGCGATCAGGGACGCGACTCCGGCGTCGTCGGTGACGAACCATCCGTCGATGGCCGGTAGTTGCGCTTGGGCGTCCGTAGATCCTGGCACGGGGTCAGCGTAAACGATGTCGGCCCCTGAACTGAAACGTGTTGCAGTTTCATGAGCGCCTAGCCAGATCGAGCAGGGGTCGCGATCCTGCCAAGCTCGGTGTCGCGGTCGTGGCCTATTGGTCCACCGGACCGATGAACCCCGCCGGCGCCATGCTCGGGCAGATGGCACGGCGCCTGCTGCATGTCGGCGGGGGTGAATAGAGTGAGGGCGTGAGCCCTGCCAAGACCGACACCAAGCCCACATTGATGCTTTTGGACGGCAACTCGCTGGCGTTCCGTGCGTTCTACGCGCTGCCCGCGGAGAACTTCAAGACTCAGGGCGGATTGACCACCAACGCGGTCTACGGCTTCACGGCCATGTTGATCAACTTGCTTCGCGACGAGCAGCCCACGCATATTGCCGCCGCCTTCGACGTCTCCCGGCAGACCTTCCGCGCCGAGAAGTATCCCGAGTACAAGGCAGGCCGGTCCGCTACCCCCGACGAGTTTCGCGGTCAGATCGATATCACCAAGGAAGTGCTTGTCGCACTGGGCATTACGGCGCTGGCCGAGGCCGGTTTCGAGGCTGACGACATCATCGCGACCTTGGCCACGCAGGCCGAGGCCGAGGGCTACCGCGTCCTAATCGTCACCGGCGACCGCGACGCACTGCAGCTCGTCAGCCCCGATGTCACCGTGCTCTATCCGCGCAAGGGTGTGTCGGAGCTGACCCGCTTCACCCCGGACGCGGTGGTCGAGAAGTACGGGTTGACGCCAGCTCAATACCCGGACTTCGCGGCGCTGCGTGGGGACCCGAGCGATAACTTGCCCGGCATACCCGGAGTGGGGGAGAAGACGGCGTCCAAGTGGATCATCGAATACGGCTCACTGCAGGCGCTCGTCGACCAGGTCGACACCGTCAAGGGCAAGGTCGGAGAATCGTTGCGCGCCAACCTCTCCCACGTCATCCTCAACCGCGACCTCACCGAGCTGGTCAAGGACGTGCCGCTGGCTCAGACACCGGACACCCTACGGATGATGCCGTGGGACCGCGACCAGATCCACCGACTCTTCGACGACCTGGAGTTCCGCGTCCTTCGCGATCGGCTCTTCGAAACGCTCGCGTCGGCCGATCCCGAGGTGGAGCAGGGCTTCGACGTGCGGGGCGGCGTCCTGGAGCGCGGCCAACTCGCGTCGTGGCTGGCCGAGCACGGCGCCGGTCGCAGATTCGGGCTCGCCGTCGTCGGCACGCATCTTGCGTTCGATTCCGATGCGACCGCGGTGGCGATCGTCTCGGCCGACGGCGAGGGCTGCTACTTCGACACCTCGTCGCTGAGCCAAGAGGACGAGGCCGCACTGGCTGCGTTCCTGGCGGACCCCGCGGTGCCGAAGGCGCTGCACGAGGCCAAGCTCGCGATGCACGATCTCGCCGGCCGTGGCTGGGAGACGAAGGGCGTCACCTCGGACACCGCGCTGGCGGCATACCTGGTGCGGCCAGGTCAGCGCAGCTTTGCGCTCGACGACCTCGCGGTACGGTATCTCAAACGTGAGCTACGGGCGGAAAACCCTGAGCAGCAGCAGCTCTCGTTACTCGACGACGACGAAGGCGTCGACGATCAGGCCGTTCAGACGCTGCTACTGAGGGCGTCGGCAGTCGCCGACCTCGCCGACGCACTCGATGAGGAACTGGAGCGAATCGACTCCTCGGCGCTTTTGGGCGACATGGAGTTGCCGGTGCAACGCGTGCTCGCACAGCTGGAGACGACGGGCATCGCCATCGACCTCGAGCTGCTCGGCCAGCTGCAGAGCCGGTTCGCGAACCTCATTCGCGACGCCGCCGAGGCCGCGTACGCCGTGATCGGCAAGCAGATCAACCTCGGTTCGCCCAAGCAGCTGCAGGTGGTCCTGTTCGACGAGCTCGAGATGCCAAAGACCAAGCGCACCAAGACCGGCTACACCACCGACGCCGACGCCCTGCAGGGACTGTTCGACAAGACCGGGCACCCCTTCCTGCAGCATCTGCTCGCCCACCGCGACGCGACGAGGCTCAAGGTCACCGTCGACGGGCTCCTCAACGCCGTCGGCTCCGATGGGCGAATTCACACCACGTTCAACCAGACGATCGCGGCCACGGGGCGGCTGTCGTCGACGGAGCCGAACCTGCAGAACATCCCGATCCGGACGGAAGCCGGCCGGCAGATCCGCGAGGGTTTCGTCGTCAGCAAGGGTTACGCCGAGCTGATGACGGCGGACTACAGCCAGATCGAGATGCGGATCATGGCGCACCTGTCCGGCGACGCGGGACTCATCGAGGCGTTCAACACCGGGGAGGACCTGCATTCCTTCGTCGCCTCCAGGGCGTTCGGCGTGCCGATCGACGAGGTCACCGCCGAGTTGCGCCGCCGGGTGAAGGCCATGTCCTATGGGCTGGCGTACGGGCTGAGCGCCTACGGCCTGGCGGCCCAACTGAAGATCTCCACCGAGGAGGCCAAGGTGCAGATGGATGCCTACTTCTCACGCTTCGGCGGGGTGCGGGACTACCTGCAGTCGGTGGTGGAGCAGGCGCGCAAGGACGGGTACACGTCGACGGTGCTGGGCAGGCGCCGCTATCTCCCGGAACTGGACAGCAGCAACCGCAACGTCCGGGAGGCGGCCGAGCGGGCGGCGCTCAACGCACCCATTCAGGGCAGCGCCGCCGACATCATCAAGGTGGCGATGATCAACACCGACAACGCGATTCGCGACTCGGGACTGCAATCGCGGATGCTCCTGCAGGTCCACGACGAACTGCTGTTCGAGGTGGCCGACGGCGAGCGCGAGAAACTCGACGAACTGGTGCGCGACAACATGGGCGGGGCCTATCCGCTCGACGTGCCACTCGAGGTGTCGGTCGGGTACGGCCGCAGCTGGGATGCGGCGGCGCACTAGCTCCCTGGCTTCTGACGACATGCAACGTCCATCGCCCGTCGACTGACAGCATCGTCGATACGCCTCGCCCCATGCACCCGGTGTGAATGGTGCCGGCCCGCCGCAATGCGCCGCGTCAGCCGGAAGCGGTCTGCGTCAGGGGGTTGAACTTGAGTACCGGCAGCGGAAACAGGTGATCGGTGTCAGTCCCGTCGAGGGTCTCGTAGAGACCCAGGGTGTAGACACCGGCGGACGGCACGTGGATCGACAGGTTGTGGGAGAAGACCCTGAACTTCACTGGTACGGGTGGGTTGTCGGGCCAGTGCCAGGAAAATTCCAGGGCGCCCACTCGTTCTCCGTCGGCCGCGGTGGCCACGATGTAGCGGCGCACGTCGTACTCACTGCCGCCCTGGGCCACGACGGCCACCACCACGGGGACGACGATCTGATCTGGAAAGTCACGCACGTAGCACGCAGTCATCGGAAACCCCTTGGCGAGCACCCCGCCGGCATCCTCCTGCGTCGTGCTCAGTGCCGGGGCAAACGCTACGACCCGCATCTTGGGCTCCAATCTTGAAGTGCCGACGCCGAGCGACTCTAGTTCGCGGCATCCCGTCTTACCCACGGTTCGCGCACTAGCTCCCTGGCGCGCGGTAGGCGGCGACCGCCTGCAACACCGGCGCCGCGGCGCGGGTCGCGTACACGGCGTAGGTCTCGTCTTGCAGCAGCGCGTGGACCCTCGGGTCACCGAAGCCCCGGTCGATGCGGTCACGGACGAACGCCAGCTCGATCACCGCGGCGGTGAAGTCCTTGACGCCCTTGGCAGCCGGTCGTCCGCCGAACCGATTCGCCTCGGCGATGGCGGCCTTCCGATGGCGGATCGACCCGAGCCAGGTCGCCTCGTTCGGCGTCACCACACCCGCCGCGATCATCCCCGGTAGCTTCCCGGCGATGATCCGCTGTTCGCGGCGCCGGCTGCCGACGGCGAGCGCGATCGCCAGTGCGAAGACGGGAACCATCCAGAGGAAGTAGACGAGGAAGTACGTCTCGATGCCGAAGAACGACGAGCCGTTCCACAGTGCGTGCATGAGTACGGCGCCGACGTACCCGAGTAGGACGCAGCCCGTCTTCGCGAGCAGACCGCGACGCTGCAGCGCGAAGTAGACGCCGATCGCCGTCATCGTGGTGAACAGCGGATGGGCGAAGGGGCCCATGATCAACCGCAGCCCGGCGGTGACGAGCGACCCGCCCAGCGGCTCCCCGCCGCCGATGTAGCCGATGTTCTCCAGCCAGGCGAAGCCCGCGGCCACGAGGCCGGCGTAGACCAGGCAATCGGTGAGTGAGTTCAGCTCGTTGCGGCGTCGGCCGGTCATCATCAACAGCAGGAAGACGCCCTTCGCGGCCTCTTCGACGATTGGCGCCACGATGGCGAGGGTGACGAACTCGTCGGTCGCGGCCTCACCGGTGGCCAGCAGCGATCCGAACACCACCTCGAAGATCACCGAGACGACGATCGCGACCGACGCGCCCCACGCGAAGGCAAGCACCAAGAGTCGTGGTGGCTCCGGTTCCCACCGATCCAGCCACAGATAGGCCAGGAGCACGACGATCACCGCCGCGGTGGCGAGCACGAATCCGATGGAGGTACCAACCGGGTTGACCGCCGTCAGCAAGATCACCGACAGCCCCGCGACGACGCCCATCGCGATGATCGCGCCGAGTGGCGCGCCCACCTGGCGGACCTTCCGTGGCAATGCGGACGGGTGTGACACGAGGGCAGCGTATCGGTTGGCTGCCTTCAGCCCCCGAGACCCGGGTTTGTCCAGCGTGTACCCCGTCGAGTAGTCTCATCGGGTACCCGTGTGCGCGCACGATCGCGTGTATCGCTAGTACACAACAATCCCATCTGTCCCTACGATAAACCTGTCCGGAGCCACCTACCACATGCCAAGTCCGTCCATCACCTCGCCGCAAGTAGCCATCAACGACATTGGCTCGGCCGAGGACTTCATGGCCGCAATCGACAAGACCATCAAGTACTTCAACGATGGCGACATCGTCGAAGGCACCATCGTCAAGGTCGACCGCGACGAAGTCTTGCTCGACATCGGTTACAAGACCGAAGGGGTCATCCCCTCCCGCGAACTCTCGATCAAGCACGACGTCGACCCCTCAGAGGTTGTGTCCGTCGGCGACGAGGTCGAAGCGTTGGTCCTCACCAAGGAGGACAAAGAAGGCCGCTTGATCCTGTCCAAGAAGCGCGCCCAGTACGAGCGCGCCTGGGGCACCATCGAGGAGCTCAAGGAGAAGGACGAGGCCGTCAAGGGCACCGTCATCGAGGTCGTCAAGGGCGGCCTGATCCTCGACATCGGCCTGCGTGGCTTCCTGCCCGCATCGCTTGTCGAGATGCGACGCGTCCGCGATCTGCAGCCGTACATCGGTCAGGTCATCGAGGCCAAGATCATCGAGCTGGACAAGAACCGCAACAACGTGGTGCTGAGCCGCCGTGCCTGGCTGGAGCAGACGCAGTCCGCGGTGCGCAGCGAATTCCTCAACCAGCTGCAGAAGGGTGCCGTCCGCAAGGGCGTCGTCTCCTCGATCGTCAACTTCGGTGCCTTCGTGGACCTGGGTGGCGTCGACGGCCTGGTGCACGTCTCCGAGCTGTCCTGGAAGCACATCGACCATCCCTCCGAGGTCGTCACCGTGGGTGACGAGGTCACCGTCGAGGTGCTCGACGTGGACATGGATCGCGAGCGGGTTTCGTTGTCGCTCAAGGCAACTCAAGAAGATCCGTGGCGCCACTTCGCGCGTACCCACGCGATCGGCCAGATCGTGCCCGGCAAGGTCACCAAGCTGGTGCCCTTCGGTGCGTTCGTCCGCGTCGAGGAGGGCATCGAGGGCCTGGTGCACATCTCGGAGCTGTCCGAGCGCCACGTCGAGGTCCCGGACCAGGTGGTCCAGGTCGGCGACGACGCGATGGTCAAGGTCATCGACATCGACCTCGATCGCCGTCGCATCTCGCTGAGCCTCAAGCAGGCCAACGAGGACTACACCGAGGAGTTCGACCCGTCGAAGTACGGCATGGCCGACAGCTACGACGAGGCGGGCAACTACATCTTCCCCGAGGGCTTCGACTCCGAGACCAACGAATGGCTCGAGGGGTTCGAGAAGCAGCGTGACGAGTGGGAGGCCCGGTACGCCGAGGCCGAGCGCCGTCACAAGATGCACACCGCTCAGATGGAGAAGTTCGCGGCAGCCGACGCGGAGGCGGCCAGCAGGCCCGCCACCGCCAATGGCTCCTCGTCGACCTCGTCCAGCTCGGGCGAGCCCTCCACCGGCGGAACGCTGGCCAGCGATGCTCAGCTGGCCGCGCTGCGCGAGAAGCTCGCGGGCAACGCCTAGCACGTAGTTCCGAAGGACGCCCCGGCTCGCGGGCGTTTTCTAGGGGTCGTCGCAACACTGCTGGTTAAGTGGTCATTAGTAGATCACGCAGACGCTCGGCTGGAGTATCCCAGCCGAGCGTTTTGCGTGGGCGGCCGTTGAGTTGCTGGCTGACGTGTTCGAGGTCCTCGGGCCCGAACACGCTCAAGTCGGTGCCCTTGGGGAAGTACTGACGCAGCAGGCCGTTGGTGTTCTCGTTGGTACCGCGCTGCCAGGGACTGGCCGGATCACAGAAGTAGACCGCCATGTCGGTGGCCATCGAGAACTGCTTGTGCCGAGCCATCTCTGCGCCCTGGTCCCAGGTCAGCGATCCTCGAAGATGTGCTGGCAGCGTCGAGATGGTGGCGATCAGGCCGTCGCGGACGGCTTCGGCATCGTGGCCGTCGGGCAGGTGCACCAGCAGCGTGTAGCGAGTCGCTCGCTCGACGAGGGTGGCGATCGCGGTCTTGTTCAGTTCACCGACGATGAGATCTCCCTCCCAATGCCCCGGCACGGCGCGGTCGGCGATCTCGGCCGGCCGCTCGGAGATCATGATCATCGGGTCGGTGAACCGGTGGGTACGCGCACCCGGTGCGCGGTGCGGTTTGCGACGTGTGCGGCCTGATCGAAGTGCCTGAGCCACTTCACGTTTCAGACCACCGCGGGCTTGGAAGTACAACGCTTGGTAGATCGTTTCGTGGCTCACCCGCATGCTTTCGTCGTCCGGGAAGTCCTTGACGAGGCGGTGGGAGATCTGCTCGGGCGAGTGGCGCAGCGAGAGCCCATCGTCCACCGCCTGGCGCAGCTTCTGGTTGGTGACCAGTTTGGACTGCTTGGGTCGGGCCCGGTCGACCGCGGCGGCGTTATGCGCTCGATACGGCAGATACAACCCGCCGATGCTGCGTCCACGAACTTCACGCGACACCGTCGAAGTGTGCTTGCCGATCCCGGCAGCGATCACCGTCAGCGTCAGGGCGGCCTGGAGACCGTCGGCGATCGCGAGACGGTCCTGCAACGACAGGTACCGGTCGTCGACTTCAGGTGCGTGGGCCTCGCCCATCCTGCGGGACATGGTGCTATTCACCGGCCGTGTGTACCGCGTGCCGGTCGCGTAATCGGTGACCGTGCCATCGGGATGAACACGTGTCTTGCCCACTCGGCGGATCCCATCGCGCCAATCGCGGGCCGTGCGCTCGTTGACCCCGACCTCGCGCGCAGCCCTACTGGCTGACCAGCCCGTCGACAGCAGCTCGAAGAACCGGCTCTTGGCATCGGGCTTGCCCACCGGCTGACGCACATCGCCTACCAGGCCCTCGGCCACCAGCAGGCGCCTGGCCAGGGAATGCGAGACACCGCACGACTTCGCCGCTGCATTGACCGACGCGGTCGCCGTGAACACCGCCACCAGCTGCTGCGGATCCACCGTCGGCCGACTCCGCGGCGGCCCCATCGGCCGGCCCGTTGCACGCAGAATCGCATAACACCGCTGCCGCGAGATCCCCAGCGCGCCCGCCGCATCCACGACCGGCACACCAGCATCAACGAGCTTTGCTAGCCGATCCCCAAACTCACCACAGTCCTCCGAAAACGACACGATCGCCGCAACCTCTCACATCGAGAGTGTTGCGACGACCGTGTGAACCCGCCGCTGAGCCGGGGCGTTCGTCGTCTCGGCGCGGCCCCTGACAGGATGGGGCGGTGCTTCGCATTGGCCTCAGCGGCGGTATCGGCGCCGGCAAGTCCACGGTGTCCACGGCGTTCGCCGAATGCGGCGGCATCGTCGTCGACGGCGACGTCATCTCCCGGGAGGTCGTCCAACCCGGCACGGAGGGTTTGGCCGCGCTCGTCGAGGCGTTCGGCCCGGAGATCCTGCAACCCGACGGTGCGTTGAATCGCCCGGCGTTGGCCGCGGTCGCGTTCAGCGATGACGAGAAGCGGGCCACCCTCAATGGCATCGTGCACCCGCTAGTCGGCACGAGGCGCGCCGAGCTGATCGAGGCCGCGCCCGCAGACGCGGTGATCATCGAGGACATCCCGCTGCTGGTGGAGTCGCAAATGGCCTCCATGTTCCCACTGGTCGTCATCGTGAATGCCGCCGAGGACGTCCGGATCGCGCGGTTGATCGAATACCGGGGATTCACCGAAGCCGACGCCAGGGCGCGGATCGCGGCGCAGGCCAAGGAGATTGATCGTCGGTTGGTCGCCGACGTCTGGCTAGAGAACTCGGGCAGCCCCGACGAGCTCAAGGAACGCGCCCTCGCACTGTGGCGCGACCGGATCCTACCGTTCGCACACAACCTCGACGCCGGTACGCCAGCCGCGACCAAACCCGTTGTCGTGGCCGCAGATCCGTCCTGGCCCGCCCAAGCGAGCCGGATCGTCAACCGTCTGAAGACGGCCTGCGGGCACCGGGCCGTGCGCGTCGACCACATCGGCTCGACGGCCGTCCCGGGTTTGGACGCCAAGGACGTCATCGACGTCCAGGTGACGGTGTCCTCGCTCGACGTAGCCGACGAACTGCGGGACGCACTTCTGACCGCAGGCTATCCGGAGGTTCCCGACGTCACCACGGATGTCGCGCACACCGAGGACCAGGCCATGTGGCGCAAGCGTTTTCACGCCTCAGCTGACCCGGGTCGGCCCACCAACGTCCATCTCCGCGTCGACGGCTGGCCCGGGCAGCAGTTCGCCCTGCTGTTCCGCGACTGGCTCGTCGCCGAGCCGGCTGTCCGCGAGGAGTATCTCGAGGTCAAGCGGGAGGCAGCGGCAAGCCATCCCACCACCGCGGACTACGCGGACGGCAAGGAACCATGGGTGGACGGCGCGTACCGACGGGCGTGGCAGTGGGCCGAGAACACGGGCTGGCGCGCTTGACCCGACGCTAGGCGGCCGGAGCAGGCTCCACGGGCGCAGGGGCATCGACGGGGGCAGTGTTGCCGGTCGGGAAGTTGGTGACCGTTCCGCAACTGAGAACGCCGTAACCGGGGTCGTTGTGCTGGGGCGTGAACCGCGGCGCGACGAATTGGTCGGCCGCCGCGACGATCTGATCGTTCGCGAGGATCTCGCAGTGCAGGCTGGCCGAGTAGGGCCATTGAATGGACACCTGCATGCCTGCCTTCTGCATCTGGGACACCACGCCCGTCGCCTCGAAGGTGCGCCCGGGAACCATCGTCGGATTGGCGGTGTTGACCTGGTCGTCTGCCATGGCGTAGCTGATCGTTGCACCGCGGGAGACGCCGTCGACGCGGGCCCGGTACACCACGTTGTACGGACCCGGCCCGAGATCTAGAGTCTCTGGATCGGATGGCGGTGGCAACGTGCCCGCCGACTGCTCAGTGGCACCGGGTGAGGGCGGAACGCCCGGGTCGGCCTGGGCGATGGTCGGAAGCACCTGTGCGCCGAGCAGCAGAACGGTCGTCGAAACCGCCGCCGTCAACCCGCGCATGGTCATGCCCATGAACGCAGACTTTACGCTCCCCGCCAGGTGAGGACCATTTCGCGGTTCGCGAGCCACCGCCCGAGGTCGTAGCCGTGGCGGGCCAGCCCGTCGATGGTGGCAACCGCGGTCTGTACTGCCGCCGTCGCCGTCGCCGGGCTCAGTAGGCCCTGTCGGACCGCCTCGAGCAACTCGTCGACGTCGATGAGCTCGACTCCCGCGCCCGTCCGGAGGACGAGGTCCAGGTAATAGTCCTCGGCACGCCAGACGTCACCGTCGACGGTGAAACTGCCGACGTCGAGGTAGAAGTCCTGATCACGTTCGTAGCCGGGGTTGAAGTGAAAGATCGAGACCCTGAGTCCGAGCAACGGCAACAGCCATGACTCCAGGTAGTGAAACTGCGCCCGGCCCGGCGTTGGCCTGGCCATGTACAGCCCCCACGGCTGTTTGGCGTACACGTCGACGTCCCGCACGATGCCCTTGGGATCGGTGTTCGTGCGGGCGGCGAGGTCGAAGGTCTCGCGTTTTGGCGGGTGGATGAGAAGGAGCGTAGCGAGCGGAGCGACCGGGGAATCGCAGTTGTCGGTGGTTGGTTCTACCCTGGTGAAATGGCTTTTGCTACCGAGTACCCCGTCGTCGCGAAATCGGAATACCGCGCCGTCGACGACGTCGTGCGCGTCGGCGGCGAGTTCCAGGTCGTCAGCGAGTACTCCCCGGCCGGGGATCAGCCCGCTGCCATCGAAGAACTGGAGCGTCGGATCAACGCCGGAGAGCGCGACGTGGTGTTGTTGGGCGCCACCGGTACCGGCAAGTCGGCCACGACGGCCTGGCTCATCGAGCGGCTGCAGAGGCCCACGCTGGTGATGGCGCCGAACAAGACGCTCGCGGCCCAGCTGGCGAACGAGCTCCGGGAGATGTTGCCCAATAACGCCGTCGAGTACTTCGTCTCGTACTACGACTACTACCAGCCCGAGGCGTACATCGCGCAGACCGATACCTACATCGAGAAGGACAGCTCGGTCAACGACGACGTGGAGCGGCTCAGGCATTCCGCGACGCACAACCTGCTGTCACGTCGCGACGTGGTCGTAGTGGCGTCGGTGTCGTGCATCTACGGCCTCGGTACCCCGCAGTCGTATCTTGACCGCTCGGTCGAGTTGTCCGTGGGGGACGAGGTGCCTCGGGACGGGCTGCTGCGGCTTCTGGTCGACGTGCAGTACGCCAGGAACGACATGGCGTTCACCCGAGGAACGTTCCGGGTCCGCGGCGACACGGTGGAGATCATCCCGAGCTATGAGGAGCTCGCGGTGCGCATCGAGTTCTTCGGCGACGAGATCGAATCGCTCTACTACATGCATCCGCTGACGGGTGACGTGGTGCGCAAGGTGGACTCGCTGCGCGTATTTCCCGCCACTCATTACGTCGCCGGGCCCGAGCGCATGGCAATGGCGATCTCCAGCATCGAGAAGGAGCTGGAGGCGCGCCTGGCCGAACTCGAGGGTCAGGGCAAACTGCTGGAGGCGCAACGACTTCGGATGCGCACCAACTATGACGTCGAGATGATGAAGCAGGTGGGGTTCTGCTCGGGCATCGAGAACTACTCGCGCCACATCGACGGCCGTGGACCAGGTACGGCGCCCGCGACGCTGCTGGACTACTTCCCCGAAGACTTCCTCATGGTCATCGACGAATCCCACGTCACCGTGCCGCAGATCGGTGGCATGTACGAGGGCGACATGTCGCGCAAGCGAAACCTCGTCGACTTCGGCTTCCGGTTGCCGTCGGCGGTCGACAACCGGCCGCTCACGTGGGAGGAGTTCGCCCAACGCGTCGGGCAGACGGTGTACCTGTCGGCGACGCCGGGTCCCTATGAGCTCAGCCAGTCGGCCGGCGAGTTCGTCGAACAGGTCATTCGCCCGACCGGCCTGGTGGACCCGCAGGTCATCGTCAAGCCGACGAAGGGGCAAATCGACGACCTCATCGGCGAGATCCGCAAACGAACCGCACTCGACGAACGTGTCTTGGTCACCACGCTGACCAAGAAGATGGCCGAGGACCTCACCGACTACCTCCTCGAACTCGGCATCCGGGTGCGCTACCTCCATTCGGAGGTGGACACGCTGCGTCGGGTCGAGCTGCTTCGACAGTTGCGGCTCGGCGAGTACGACGTGCTGGTCGGGATCAACCTGCTCCGCGAGGGTCTCGATCTGCCCGAGGTGTCGCTGGTGTCGATCCTCGACGCCGACAAGGAGGGCTTCCTCCGATCGGCGCGCAGCCTCATCCAGACCATCGGGCGTGCGGCGCGCAACGTGTCGGGTGAGGTACACATGTACGCCGACAAGATGACCGATTCGATGAAGCAGGCCATCGAGGAGACCGATCGGCGCCGGGCCAAGCAGATCGCCTACAACGAAGCGCACGGCGTCGACCCACAGCCGCTGCGGAAGAAGATCGCCGACATCCTCGACCAGGTCTACCGGGAGGCCGACGACACCGACGCGACCGTCGACGTGGGTGGGTCCGGACGCAACTCCTCACGCGGACGACGCGCGCAAGGCGAACCCGGTCGTGCGGTCAGCGCGGGCATCTTCGAAGGCCGGGACACGTCGAACATGCCGCGCGCCGAGCTCGCCGATCTCATCAAGGACCTCACGGCGCAGATGATGGCTGCGGCAAGGGATCTGCAGTTCGAGCTGGCCGGGCGCATCCGCGACGAGATCGCCGACTTGAAGAAGGAGCTTCGGGGCATGGACGCCGCAGGCCTGAAGTAGATGATCGGATGACGCTTGATCTCAACCGTGGTTGAGCTCGTACGGTTGGCGGCGTGACGCAGACCGAGAGCACCCCGGCCGGGACCTGGGCCGAACTGTTGGGGCCGAAGAACCTTGGGGCCTCGACCGTGTTGGCCGGTGGGGTGGCGTTGTATGCCACCAACGAATTCCTCACCATCAGCCTGCTGCCCAGCACGGTCGCCGAGATCGGCGGCGAGCGTCTGTACGCCTGGGTCACCACCGTCTACCTGGTCGCATCGGTGGTGGCGGCCACCACCGTGAGCTCGGTGCTGACGAAGCTGGGGCCGCGATGGGCCTACGTGTCCGGTCTTGGCGTGTTCGGTGTGGGCAGCGTGCTGTGCGCCGTGGCGCCGAGCATGGAGTTCCTCTTGTTCGGTCGCGTGGTCCAGGGTGCCGCCGGTGGGCTGCTCGCCGGTCTGGGATACGCCGTCATCAATTCCGCGTTACCGCAGTCGCTGTGGACCAAGGCGTCCGCGCTCGTGTCGGCGATGTGGGGCGTCGGCACCCTGGTGGGCCCGGCAGCCGGTGGGTTGTTCGCTCAATTCGGTTCCTGGCGTTGGGCGTTCGGTTTGCTCGCGTTGTTGACAGCGGGTATGGCGGCGTTGGTGCCGTTCGTGCTTCCCGGTCGGACGGCGGACGCGGACCGGCCCGGCGCCGACCGCATACCGGTGTGGTCCTTGCTGCTGCTCGGGGTGGCCGCGCTGGCGGTCAGTGTGGCCGGCATCGTGCGCAACCTCGCCGCGACCGGCGGCCTGCTCGCGCTGGGCGTGGCGCTCGTCGGGGTGTTCGTCGTCGTGGATCGGCGGACCACGGCATCGGTACTGCCGCCCATGGCCTTTCGGCCGGGTCCGCTGAAGTGGATCTACCTCACGCTCGGGGTGTTGATGGCAGCGACGATGGCGGACATGTACGTGCCGTTCTTCGGTCAGCGGCTGGCGCATCTCGTGCCGGTGGCGGCCGGCTTCCTCGGCGTCTCGGTGGCCGTCGGATGGACACTCAGTGAGATCGCTAGCGCGTCCCTGACGAAGACCCGCGTCATCGCACGGGTGGTCGCCGTCGCGCCGCTGGTGATGGCCATCGGGCTGGGGCTCGCCGCGGCCAGCCAAGTCGAGGACGCACCAGGACCGGTCATCGGAGTATGGGTGCTGGCCCTGGTCGTCACCGGCACCGGGGTGGGGATGGCGTGGCCCCATCTGTCGGCCTGGGCCATGGGCAGCAGCGACGATCCCGCCGAGCGACGCACCGCAGCGGCGGCCATCAACACCGTGCAGCTCATCTGTGGCGCATTCGGAGCGGGACTGGCCGGCATCGTGGTCAACCTGACCGATCGCGGCGATGCCGCCGGTGCGAGGTGGATGTTCGCGGTGATGGCAGCCCTCGCAGCCGTCGGCGTCATCGCCTCGTACCGCGCCAGCCGCTACCGGGTGACCGCTTAGTCGGGATCGTCGTCGAGCTGCCGGATCGCCGTCACGCCGTCGATGCCCGCCAGCAGGGTCGGCGCCCCCAGGATGCCGTTGCCGGACAGGGTGAGCAGCACGCCGCCGGTGGGATCCGACTCGAGCTCGGCCAACTGCCAGTTGCGTCGGTCGCACGCCTGCAAGATGGCCGACATCACGCCGCGGCCCTCCACATAGGTGACGTGCAAGCGCACCGAACCGCTGAGTCGGGCGGCGAGGCGCTTCGCGACGGGCATGAACCCCAGGATGATGAGGAAGTGCATCGCTGTCACGGTGCACGCCAGGAGCAGCAAGCCCGCCCCGGCCGCCATGCCGATGGCCGCGGACTCCCACACCGCGGCCGCCGTCGTCAGGCCGTGCACGGAGCCACGCCGAAAGATGATGATCCCGGCGCCGAGAAAGCCTATGCCCGAAACGATTTGCGCTGCGACGCGGGACGGGTCGACGACGACGAGCCCGTCGACCAACACATCCTGGAAGCCATACTTGCTCACCAGCAGGATCAACGCCGCCGCGGTGCCGACGATGGTCTGCGTCCGTAGCCCGGCGCTCTTGCCTTGGACTTCGCGCTCGAGACCGATGAGCGCCGTCAGGCCGAACGCCACGAAAAGCTCGATGATCTGACGGGTGCCTTGACCCGGGCCGCCGAAGAACGGCGGATCCGCCAGCCAGATATCCATGCGGACAAGGTATCGCGTTGGGCCTGCACCGCGATGATTCTTCGACGGTCGGCGGGTCTACCCGTTCATGACACCAAATGCGTACCCCGACGCCGTAAGCCGCGAAGAATGGCTGGCCGCCCGCCGACGACTACTGGCGCGCGAGCGAGAGTGACGCACCTTCGGGATGCCGTCAACGCCGACCGGCGGCGCCTGCCAATGGTCAAGGTGGACAAGGACTACGTCTTCGAAGGGCCCGATGGCGAAGTGCGGCTGCTCGACATGTTCGAGTCGAGGCCGCAGCTGTACGTTCACCACTTCATGTGGATCGACGCCGAAGATCGGGGTTGTCCGAGCTGCACCGCGGCAGCTGATCTCACGTTCACCGCGAAGGATCGGGCACTGCTGGAGTCCAGGGGCGTGACCTTCGCCTGCGTGTCGCGCGCCCCGTACGCGAGCATCGCCCGCTACCGCGACCAGCACGGGTGGACGTTTCCGTGGTACTCGTCGCGCGACGGCGACTTCACCTACGACTTCCACGTGACGCTCGATTCTTCCCGCGCGCCAGTGGAATACAACTACAAGTCCCTTGCGGAGTTGCACGCCGAGGGTTGGTCCGACGAGGACCTTCGTGGCGACTGGCCGGGGGCCAGCGTCTTCCTTCGCCGTGGCGACGAGGTGTTCCACACCTATTCGGCGTTTGCGCGCGGACTCGACCACTCGTCCGCCGGCTATCCGTTCTTGGATTTGACGCCATACGGACGGCAGGAGGAGTGGGAGAATTCTCCAGAGGGCTGGCCCCGGGGTGGGCTTGCTACGGGCGTCCCGCTCGTGTGACGAACGTCTACTGCTGGGGCATGGCGTCGACGAGAGCTTGGGCCCCGGACGTTCGAGGTGCGCCGGGGGAACACCAACGACTAGCGATCACGTCGATTCCAACCATGGTCGCCTTGGAGGACCCGTGGCATCGTCATCGACATCGCGGGTGTGGCCGAGTGGCTAGGCACCGGCCTGCAAAGCCGTTCACACGGGTTCAAATCCCGTCACTCGCTCGATCTCGCCGCTGGCGCAGACGCTACTCGATCGGGTCACTGGTCATGGTGGTGGGCGTTGGCGGCGCGCTACTGCTGCTCGAGCTGGTCACCGTCGATGTCGCGGTCGCCGTCGAAGTCGACGTGCGCGTTCGGGTTTGGGTTGTCCGCTCGGTCGAAGACGAAGACCTGGTCGGGCTGAACGAGCTGACTCGTGTCGTCGATGTCGTCGGCGCGGCCTTGTCAGTGGTACGCGTTGGTGCAGCAGTGGTCTCCGCAGTCGTGACCACCGTCGTGGTCGGACGTCGAACCGGTTCGCTCGGCGCCGCGGTGGTCGATGGCACACTCGGGGCCAAGGAGGCCGACCCGTTCAGCGGCGTCCTGGTTGGCAGCGGGTCCGTGGACGCCAGGTCGACCTCGCTGACCGGACTCACCGGCTGCTCTCGAACGAGCATCGGCGCCCACACCTGAGCCACCCCCGCGATGCCGAGGATGACGAATACCGCGACCAGTGCGGTCCGTACCTGACGCCCCTGCGACCCCGAAAGGTGCGGCTTGACGACCGCCCGGGTTGGCTGTGGGGCGGCGGGCAGCCGACGGGAGGCTGCGGTCAGCGTGGGTTCGCGCAACGCGGCGGGCGCGGGGATGAAGACCGGGACGCCGCCGAGCAGGGCCACCGGGTTGACCCTGCGACGGCGCTCCTCTTCGCACACCGTGCAGCCGTCGATGTGCCAAGCAGCGCGCTTGCGCATCAAAACGGTGAACGTGCCATCCCAATCGTCGAGCATCGACGCCAGTTCGGGGCAGCGCGACGGGTCGGTCTTCGCGCCGCGACACACCAACAACGCCCCCAGCGATCGCTCGATGCCGTCGCGCAGCCGCCCGGTGAGGGTGTTCGCATTCGTATGGCTGACCCCGAGCGCGTCGGCCAGTTCGGTGCCGTCGAGACCGTGCCGGTACGTCAGTTCGAAGACGGTGCGGTCCCGCTCCGAAAGCCCTCCGCAGGCATCGGCGATGAGGTCGGCTAGTTCGCTGCGGGCCGCCAGCGTCGCCAAATCAGGCTCGCCACTGTCGAATTCGGGCAGCTCATCGGTTGGCATTTCGCGACGACGGGCCCGAATGCGTTTCAATGCCTGGTTGCGCGCCATGGAGTAGAGCCAGGGCCGCAATCGGCTCGGATCACGCAGAGCAACGAGTTGGGTCGCCGCGTCGACGTACACGTCCTGCACGCAGTCGGCCGCCGCATCCGTGTCGCGCAACATACCCGCGCAGAAGTCGTACAGCCGATCGGCGTATCGGTCATAGATCGCCGAGAAGGCTGCTCGGTCGCCCTGGGCGGCGGCCGACGCGAGCTCGGCATCGTCGGGTGCGTCATCGAATTCGGCCGGTGCGACGGTCATGCGATCTTCCTGTCAGGTCGCTGTGAGAATACGTGTCTCTCACAACACGCGGGCACCGCCCAAATCGTTCACCAGAACGGGTCGGCCTGCCTTCGGACGGACGGCGGGCCGACCAGTTCGTCACTTCACACAACCGGACCATGCCACGTACGAACCGGGCCCGGTTCGTTGCATGGCGCCCTGCTGGGCATCCCTCAGGTTCGAGCCGTACCAGCCGAAGTGATACTGACCGCTGACGGCGATCGCGACGCATCCGTTCTTGGACCACGTCTCGACCGCGCAGTGCCCACCGCACTGGCTCAGCGCGCCCGCCACGGCAGTATCGAGGTTGGAATTCTGACCAGTGCCGATGTGTCCGCTCGCCGGCGAGTACGCGATGGCGATGTACTTGGCGGGGGCAGCGTCGGCGGGCACCGCGGTGCCGAGGGCGCCGGTAATGGCTGCCGCAGCGAGCATCGTGGCGGCAATGGACCTGCCGCGGCGCGTCGTGATCGTGGTGGTCATGTCGTACTCCTTCGAGGTGTCGCCGCCAGGTTTGGCTGCGTTCACCTGCTAGGGGGCGCGAGCGGCCACGGTTCGCACACTTTTTTCGAAGAGTCTTCGCGAACGCGTCGCAGTACGCCCGCGACGAGGTTTCATTCGCACTTGGCAGACGCCGACCCCTCATTTCCCTATGATTCGGCGATGGTCGTCGGCGCCGTCAACAGTGCCGAGGCCGCGCACTACCGAGCGGCCGGCTGGTGGTCGGACACCACGCTCTCGGACTGCGTACGGCGCAATGCCGCGACATTTCCGGATAAGCGGGCGTTCGTCGACTTCTCGCTCCACTCACCCGACCGCGTCCTGACGTGGTCCGAGGTTGACCGGGCCGCCACCAACCTGGCCCGCCAACTGCAAGGCCTGGGGGTGACGCCCGCTGACGGCGTGGCGGTGTGGCACCGGGACAGCTCCGAGATCCACGTGCTGCTGCTGGCGATCGAGCGCTGCGGCGCAGTGGCGATAGGGCTAGGAGCGCGGGCCGGCGTCCGCGAGGTCACCAACATCCTTCTGGCCGCAACGCCATCCCTGCTCGTCAGCGACACCGACCGAGGAGCGGCAGCGGCGCAGGCGGCTGCGGCAGCCGACCCGGCCCTGCGTGCCGTCGTCCTCGGACTCGATTCCGACGAGCTCGTCGTCGATCCCGACTCGAAACCGGTCGTCGACAGCCGCCTTTCACCGGTCGGCCCCGACGACGTCTTCCTCATCAACTCCACGTCGGGCACCACCGGCACGCCCAAGTGCGTCGTGCATACCCAGAATCGCTGGTACTACTTCCATCAGAAGGCGGTCGCGAACGCCGAGCTCACCGCCGACGACGTGTTCCTTCCGGTCATTCCCACACCGTTCGGCTTCGGAATCTGGACCTCCCACACCACTCCAATCCATCTGGGCGCGACGACGGTCAGGATCGAACGCTTCGACCCCGTCGCCACCTGCGCCGCGGTCGAACGTCACCATGCAACCGTATTATGTTGCGTCAGTACGCAATTAGCGATGCTCCTGGCGAATCCGGCCTCACGCGAGCATGATCTGACGAGCCTGCGCATCGTGTTCACCGGTGGCGAGCCGCTGCCGTACGCGCAGGCCGCCCAGTTCGAGGAGCTGACGGGGGTGACGATCCTGCAGTTCTACGGCTCCAACGAGACCGGCATGTTGAGCGCGACCACACTGGCGGATCCGTTGCACCGCCGCCTTCGGACCGCAGGACGGATCGTCCCCGAGATGCACGTCCGACTGTTCGATGGTGACCTCGACGTCACGGAATCTGGTCGAGGACAACCGGTTTGCCATGGCCCGGCGACCAGCCTCGGTTATCTCGACGGCGTGGGTCATGACGAATTGTTCACCCCCGACGGCGGCATGCGGATGGGTGACATCTGCGAACTGGACGCCGAGGGCTATCTCAGCTTGACCGGCCGGACGTCCGACTTCATCTTGCGCGGCGGGAAGAACATCAGCGCCGTCGCGGTGGAGGAGGTCGTCGCCACCCATCCGGCCGTCGCGGTGGCTGCGGCGGTCGCGATGCCAGACCCCCGCTTCGGCGAACGGGTGTGTGTCTACGTCGAGCTGAAGCATGCGGTCATGCTCGACCTGCCCGCCCTCGTCGAGCACCTGCTGGGGCTCGGCGTGTCCAAGGGACTGCTGCCAGAAAGGCTCGAAGTCCTGGACGAACTGCCGCGTTCCTCGGGGGGCAAGATCGCCAAAGGCCAACTTCGCGACCTCATCCGATCGACACTGGAGCCGTGACCTTCCGAAGACGAGCGGGAGTGAGGATCGCAGCGAGGGACGAGCGAGGACCGGAGCGAGCGGGAGTCGAGCCATGACCGAAGAACGGGTTCGACGGGGCGGCTTGGGTGTGTGGGCGCCCACGAAGGTGCCACCCATCGGCGTGGACCTCAACGACGAACAACAATTGGCGGTGGCCTTCCGTCACCTCGCCGACGTCGGGTTCGCGGAGAACATGGCGGGGCACATCACCTGGCAGCCCGACGATCGGACCGACATGTTCGTCAATCCATGGGGCTTGTGGTGGCAGGAGCTCACCGCGTCGGACATTTGCGTCGTCGACGAGAACGCCCGGGTGGTCCGCGGCCGCTGGGATGTCACCCCGGCCATCCACCTCCATACCGAACTGCATGGGAAGCGACCCGACGCCAGGGTGGTGATCCACAACCACCCCTACTACGTCAGTCTGATCGCCGCCCTCGGCATGCTGCCGGAACTGGTTCACCAAACCGGTGCGCTGTTCCTCGACGACATGTACCTGGTGCCCACCTACGACGGCGAGATCGATGCGCCGTGGCGGGCGGGTGAGCTGGCTGAGCAGGTCGGCTCGGCCAACCTCGTCATCTTGGCCAATCACGGCGTGATCGCGACCGGACGCAACCTGGCGCAGGCGGTGTACCGCGCGGTGTCCATCGAGCGGGTGTGCCGGTTGGCCTACGACGTGCTGCTCACCGGCCGGACCCCGTCGCAGATGGATCGGGGCGACATGGTCGGGATGCAGGCGTCGCTGATCGAGCGGGCAGCCGACGTGTACTGGGCTGGAGCGACGCGAATGACCATCAAGGCCGACCGCAGCGTCCTCGACTGAACGAATTCGCTGACGAGAGAGGGAGATAGGCGTATGGCCTCCATCGACGAGATGTCGGCGAACCTGAACTTCACCACCGCGGGGACCGGGGCCGAGCGGACGGTGACGTTCCTGCCTGAGCCCGAAAGGGCGGCGCGGCAGTACACGGTGATCTCGGTCGACGACCACATCGTCGAGCCGCCGGATACCTTCGAGGGGCGGGTGCCGCGAAAGTTCGCCGACCGCGCCCCGCGGGTGGTCGACACCGAGGGCGGTGGGCAGACCTGGATGTACGACGGAAAGTCACTGCCCAACGTGGGCTTCAACGCGGTGGTCGGTAGGCCGGTGTCGGAATACGGTTTCGAGCCGACCCGGTTCGACGAGATGCGGCGCGGTGCCTGGGACATCCATGCGCGGGTGAAGGACATGGACCTCAATGGCGTGTATGCGTCGCTGAACTTCCCGTCGTTCCTGCCGGGGTTCGCCGGTCAGCGGTTGCAGCAGGTCACAAGCGATCGCGACCTTGCGATGGCGTCGGTTCGGGCGTGGAACGACTGGCACCTCGAGGCGTGGGCGGGTGCCTACCCCGACCGGATCATCCCGTGCTAACTGCCGTGGCTGCTCGATCCCGAGGTCGCCGCCACGATGATCCGCGAGAACGCCGATCGCGGTTTCCACGCGATGACGTTCAGTGAGAACCCGGCAATGTTGGGCCTGCCGACCATCCACTCCGGATACTGGGAGCCGCTGATGGCCGCATGCGCCGAGACCGGGACGGTGGTGAATCTGCACATCGGGTCCTCGGGCACGTCGCCGTCGACCACCGATGACGCGCCCCCCGACGTTCAGGGGGTGCTCTTCTTCGCGTACGCCATCTCCGCCGCAGTCGACTGGCTCTACTCCGGCGTGTGCACCCGCTATCCGGATCTCAAGATCTGTATGTCCGAGGGTGGCATCGGTTGGGTGGCTGGGCTTCTCGATCGGCTCGACCACATGCTCAGCTACCACGAGATGTACGGGACGTGGCGCGATCTGGGAGAGACCCTGACACCTGCGGAGGTGTTCACGCGGAACTTCTGGTTCTGCGCGGTGGAGGACCAGTCGTCGTTCATCCAGTACGAGCGGATCTGCGCGGACAACATCCTGCTCGAAGCCGACTACCCACACTGTGACTCGACATGGCCGCACACTCAGCGCACGATCGCAGAACAGATCAGCGGCCTCCCGGACGAGATCATCCGGAAGGTCACGTGGGAGAACGCCTCGCGGCTCTACCAACACCCCGTGCCGCTCGCGATACAGCAGAATCCGGACGCGTACTGAACCAGACCGCGCGGCAACGATGCGGCCGGGGTTGACGGTCCGCGCTGCGGCATGATGCCGTGGTGACCTACCGTTCGCCGGCACTCGCCGACGTCATCGCCACGTTGCAGGTCGATCAGATCACCGACGACGTCTTCGTGGCCGCCCAACTCGACAACCCCGCCCACCACATCGTCGGCGGGCACATCGCCGGCCAGGCGCTCATGGCGGCGAGTCGCACCGCGCCGGGTCGCACGCCGCACAGCGTGCACGTGTACTACCTGCGCGCCGGTGACGCCCGGCGTCCTGTCGACTTTCACGTCGTGCGATCTCGCGACGGTGGGACGTTGTCCACCAGACAGGTCACCGCGCGACAGGACGGCGAGGTGCTGCTGGAGGCACTGGCGTCGTTCAGCACGCCGGTGGACGGTGTCGACTATCACGCCCCGATGCCGGACACACCCGATCCCGAGTCAGTGCTTCCCGTCGCCAGCCAACTGGCTGACTACGCCGACGAATTCGACGGTCACTGGGTGCGTCCGCAGCCCTTCGAGCTTCGCTACGTCGACCCGCCGCCCCGGCTCGCGATCGAGCTGCCCGAGCCCTCACCCCGCATCCGGATGTGGTGGCGCCCAACCGATTCCGTGCCCGATGACGAGGTGCTGCACAGCTGCCTTCTGACGTACCTCTCGGGCACCACGATGCTAGAGACGGCGATCGCGATGCGGCGCGCCACGCCGCTCACGACGTACAACGCGTTGATCGACCACGCCCTCTGGTTCCACCGACCGGTCGACCTGTCGGATTGGGTGCTGTCGGATCAGTTCTCGCCCAGCGGGATCGGTGGCCGCGGACTGGCCACGGCGACGATGTACAACCGCACCGGCCAGGTGGTGTGCATCGCCACCCAGGAGTTGTACTTCGGCAAACCACGGACCGGTTAGGCCCTGATCTGGAGCCACCGACCTGCCGCGGGCGTGGAAGGAGATCCTTCAGCAATCTCCGGCACCGGCCCGGGCGGTGCGACGACGAACCGTGACACCGCGACACGTTCTCCGACACCGGCGGCGCACTCCCCGTCGACGTCGAGGCAGCCGAGCCCGCCACCTTGGATCCTCGGCAGCGCGACCGGCTCGGTGTCGTCTTTGAAAGTCATTGCGCGAAAAGCATTTCAGGCTCCATCATCGGAACAACGATGACCCAGGTCACGTGGCGACAGCGAATGCGATCCGCCGCGCGATGCATCGATCTGGGTACCGTTGGTCACCAACTGAGTAGCCTCGGTGCGAGCTCCGGTTAGGATCAGCTCCGGCAGTACGCATGTCATCCGAGCGAATCGGCCCCTGTCGGTAAGCGACGGGCTACTGTCTCGGGTGGCTTGGCAATCGACACTGGAGGGCATGAATGGGCGCCTATCAGACCGTTTTGGTCGGCACTGACGGTTCGGACTCATCGCTGCGCGCGGTAGATCGGGCCGCCCAGATCGCTGCGGGAGCGGAGGCGAAGCTCGTGGTGGCGACGGCATACTTCCCCCAGAGCGAGGACGCGCGGGCTGCGGACGTCCTCAAGGACGAGGGTTACAAGATGTCGGGCAATGCGCCCATCTACGCCATCCTGCGCGAGGCCAGGGAACGGGCCCACGCCGCGGGCGCCAAGGACGTCGAGGAGAAGGCCGTCGTCGGCGCTCCGGTCGACGCCCTGGTCGATCTGGCCGAAGAGATCAAGGCCGACCTCCTCGTCGTCGGCAACGTGGGGCTGAGCACGATCGCAGGCCGACTGCTCGGCTCGGTGCCCGCGAACGTCGCGCGTCGGTCCAAGTCCGACGTCCTGATCGTCCACACCTCCTGACGGTGGGGGCTACCAGCCCCTCGATCCTGGAATGCCCTTGAACGGGCCCTTGACCCAACTGGTGATCCAGCCGCCGTAGAAGCCGCCCGGTTGCGATTCGACCTGTTCGCCGTTCACCGTGCACCGGTCGACCTGCGCCGCCATCACGGCGATGGCGCCGGTCAGCGGTTCGAAACCCCGCGTCGGTTCCAGATAGGTCCAGCCGGCTCGTTCGGCCACGCGCGCACCGCTGACGAGGTCGTAGTAGGACGCCACGCCCTTCCATTCGCACCACGACGACCCCGGCGCCTCACGCAGCACGCCGTCCGCGAACGCGGAGGGCGGCAGGTAGTAGGTGGGTGGGTGGCTGGTCTCCAGTACCCGCCATCCGTGATCGGTGGAGGCGATGGTCTGACCGTCCAGTTCGATCGTGATCGAGCCGCGGAACTCCTCGAGCCTCGGCGGTCGCGGGTAATCCCACACCGACTCCTCACCGGGTCCGGTCTTGTCGGGTTTCGGCCATCCGCTCATCGCGTGGCACCTTCCACCATCACCATCACCATCACCAGCCCCGTTCCTTCCACTCCGCGAGGTGCGGCCGTTCGTTCCCGATCGTGGTGTCGTCACCGTGGCCCGGGTAGACGACGGTCGAGTCGGGATAGACGTCGAACAACCGCATCGACACGTCGCCGAGCAGCCGGTCGAAGTCACCGTCGCGCCACGTCTTGCCGACGCCGCCGGGGAAGAGGCAGTCACCGGTGAACAACTGAACGGCGTCGCCCGCCGCCGGCCCGCTCAGCGCCAGCGCCACCGAACCCTCCGTATGGCCCTGCAGATGGATGACGTCGAAGGTCAGCGCGCCAATGTCGATGGTGTCGCCGTGCGCGAGGATGCGGTCGGGTGGCACGGGTAGCGGCTCGGCGTCCAGCCGATGGGCAGCCGTGGGCGCGCCGGTGACCTTGGCCACCTCCTCGAGCGCCATCCAGTGGTCGCCGTGCTGGTGGCTGGTGACGATGAGGGACAGCGTCGGCGCGTGCCGAGCAATGAGGTCGAGCAGGATCGGCGCATCGTTGGCGGCGTCGATCAGTAGCGTCTGACCGGTCTCGGAACACGTGATGAGGTACGCGTTGTTGTCCATGGGGCCGACCGACGCCTTCACGATCGTCGCGCCGGGGAGGGTGCGCCGCGCAGCGGTACCAGATTCGACATGGCCGGTGTAGTTGTCGTCGACGACGGTCATGTCCGTCACGGTAGCCGTTTCGGCGGGGGCGTGACTCGGGACGTGTCGGACCCTGGACATAGCATGGTGCGGAGCGCTGTCGCGGGGTTTGGACAGCGGTATGGAACCAGAGAGGGATCAGTTGGCTGACCGCCTGATCGTCAAGGGAGCGCGCGAGCACAACCTGCGAGGCATCGACGTCGACCTGCCACGCGACTCGTTGATCGTCTTCACCGGATTGTCCGGTTCGGGCAAGTCATCGTTGGCTTTCGACACCATCTTCGCCGAGGGACAGCGGCGTTACGTCGAGTCGCTCTCGGCCTACGCCAGGCAGTTCCTTGGCCAGATGGACAAGCCCGACGTCGACTTCATCGAGGGTCTTTCGCCTGCGGTGTCGATCGACCAGAAGTCGACCAACCGCAACCCGCGCTCGACCGTCGGCACCATCACCGAGGTCTACGACTACCTGCGGCTGCTCTACGCCCGCGCGGGCACCGCGCACTGCCCCGTGTGCGGTGAGCGCATCGCCCGGCAGACGCCGCAACAGATCGTCGACCAGGTGTTGGCGATGGAGGAGGGCACCCGGTTCCAGGTGCTCGCTCCGGTCGTGCGGACGCGCAAGGGCGAGTTCGTCGACCTGTTCGAGAAGCTGAACGCCCAGGGGTACAGCCGCGTACGCGTCGACGGCGTCGTGCACACCCTGACCGATCCGCCGAAGCTCAAGAAGCAGGAGAAGCACGACATCGAGGTGGTCGTCGACCGCCTCAGCGTCAAGGCCAGTTCCAAGCAACGCCTGACCGATTCGGTCGAGACGGCGCTCGGGCTCGCCGACGGCATCCTGGTGCTCGAGTTCGTCGACGCGGACGAGGATGCGTCGCATCGTGAACAACGATTCTCCGAGAAACTCGCCTGCCCCAACGGGCACGCCCTTGCGGTGGACGACCTCGAACCGCGGTCGTTCTCGTTCAACTCGCCCTATGGCGCCTGCCCGGAGTGCACCGGTCTCGGCATCCGCAAGGAGGTCGACCCCGACCTCGTGGTGCCCGACCCGGATCTGACCCTCGCCGACGGTGCCATCGCACCCTGGGCGATGGGCCACAACGCCGACTACTTCACCCGGATGCTCGAAGGGCTCGGCGAGACACTGGGATTCGACGTCGACACCCCGTGGCGCAAGCTGCCCGCCAAGGCGCGCAAGGCCATCCTCGAGGGCTGCGACGAGCAGGTGCACGTCCGATACAAGAACCGGTACGGCCGCACTCGCTCGTACTACGCCGACTTCGAAGGCGTGATGGCGTTCCTGCACCGCCGCATGGAGCAGACCGAGTCCGAACAGATGAAGGAACGCTACGACGGCTTCATGCGCGACGTCCCGTGTCCGGTCTGCGAGGGCACGCGCCTCAAGCCGGAGATCCTCGCGGTCAGCCTCGCCGCGGGAGACGACGCGAAATCCATCGCGCAGGTCTGCGAGTTGTCGATCGCCGACTGTTCAAAGTTCCTCAACGGGCTCACGCTCGGCACGCGTGAGCATGCCATTGCGGGCCAGGTGCTCAAGGAGGTCCAGTCGCGGCTGGGCTTCCTGCTCGACGTCGGCCTGGACTACCTGACGCTGTCCCGCGCGGCAGGCACGCTCTCCGGCGGTGAGGCACAACGCATTCGGCTCGCCACTCAGATCGGCTCCGGGCTCGCCGGTGTGCTGTACGTGCTCGACGAGCCCTCGATCGGGTTGCACCAGCGCGACAACCGCAGGCTGATCGACACGCTGGTCCGCCTGCGGGATCTCGGCAACACGTTGATCGTCGTCGAACACGATCTCGATACCATCGCCCACGCCGACTGGGTCGTCGACATCGGTCCCGCGGCGGGTGAGCACGGTGGCCTCATCGTGCACAGCGGCACGTATGCCGACCTGTTGACCAACCCCGAATCCATCACCGGTGCCTACCTTTCCGGCAAGGAGAGCATCGAGGTGCCGGCCATTCGGCGTCCCATCGATCGCAAGCGGCAGCTCACGGTCGTCGGCGCCAGGGAGAACAACCTGCGCGAGATCGACGTGTCCTTCCCGCTGGGCGTGCTGACCGCGGTCACCGGCGTCTCGGGGTCCGGCAAGTCCACGCTCGTCAACGACATCCTGGCGTCCGTTCTGGCGAACAAGCTCAACGGCGCGCGTCAGGTTCCCGGTCGCCACACCCGGATCAACGGAGTCGACCAGCTCGACAAGCTGGTGCGCGTCGACCAGTCGCCGATCGGACGCACGCCGCGGTCCAACCCCGCCACCTACACGGGTGTCTTCGACAAGATTCGGACCCTGTTCGCGGCCACCACCGAGGCGAAGGTCCGCGGCTACCAGCCGGGTCGGTTCTCCTTCAACGTCAAGGGCGGCCGCTGCGAGGCGTGCTCGGGTGACGGCACCATCAAGATCGAGATGAACTTCCTCCCGGACGTGTACGTGCCGTGCGAGGTCTGCCACGGCGCCCGGTACAACCGGGAAACGCTCGAGGTGCACTACAAGGGCAAGACCATCTCCGAGGTCCTCGACATGTCGATCGAGGAGGCGACGGGCTTCTTCGAGCCGATCACGTCGATCTACCGCTATCTGAAGACCCTCGTCGACGTGGGGCTCGGCTACGTGCGGCTCGGGCAGCCGGCACCCACGCTGTCCGGAGGTGAGGCCCAGCGCGTGAAGTTGGCCGCCGAACTGCAGAAGCGGTCGACGGGACGCACGGTCTACGTGCTCGACGAGCCGACCACCGGGCTGCACTTCGAGGACATCCGCAAGTTGCTCAAGGTCATCAACGGCCTGGTCGACAAGGGCAACACGGTCATCGTCATCGAGCACAACCTCGACGTCATCAAGACCTCGGACTGGATCGTCGACATGGGTCCGGAGGGCGGCGGCGGGGGCGGTATGGTCGTCGCCACCGGCACCCCGGAGGACGTAGCCGCGGTGTCGGAGAGCTACACCGGTCAGTTCCTTGCCGAGATGTTGCCGACGCCGGCGCCCGCGAAGAGGCGGCGCAAGGTCTCCTGAGCGCTACGTCGCCTTGGACAGCGGAGACGGGAAGCGAGGGGCAATCCGCACCCCGTCGAGCCATTCGGTGAGTTGATCGGCCTTGCGCGCCAACGCCTTCGACGCCCTGGCGTCGAGCTTCTCGAGGAGCTGCACGACGACGCGGCCGTCGCCGTCTTGAGTCCAGCCGCCGACGATCCGACCGTCGCACCACGCCGTCGGGCCGGCGTTGCCGTTGCGGTCGAACACCTGGGCCAGATGCTCGCCGAGATACCAGCCCCTGTCCTGCCAGCCCATCGTCGTCACGTCGAGGCCGGGCAATAGGGCGCACCAGCGCTCGCACGGAGCGTCGGCCTCCAGGTCGTCGGGTAACGCGACCCCGGCGGTCCCGTCCATGTCCACCTCGACGGCGCCGACGTCGCGCAGACCCTCCCTGGCCCACGTCAGGGTGTGTCCGAAGAACCACTTCACGTCGTTGACGGTCGCGGGTCCGAACGTCCGCAACCACGTCTCGATCAGGTGCGCCCGGGCTGCGTCGTGATCCATCGGTGCTTCGATCGTCCCGAGCCACTCGACGGCGGCAGACCACTTCGGGCGCGACGTCGTCCAGCGGCCCTCGTTGGGCCCGCGGAGCAGATGCCCCTCGACGCCCAGCACCGTCAGCACCCGGGGTGAGATGGGCCCCGGCCCACCCCAACTCTTGCCGGGCGCCGGGTCGTAGGTGCCCGCCAACTCGGGCAGGGCCGCACGAAGCTCACGCGCACTGGCATGGCCGTGCTCGTGCAGGTGCTCGAGGACCGCGCTCGACGCCGCCGCCAGCCACGCCTCACCGTCTGTGGCGATGCCTGCCCTGACGACGTCGGCGATCAGCCTCTTGCGCTCGTTGCCCGCCACCCGAGCGCTCGCCGCCGCCTGCACGGCCGCCAGGTCGTCGACGTCGAACACCCACAGCGTGCGCCGCATGGCGAGGTGCTTGACCACGTCGCGATCGTCGTACAGGGCGGCGTCGAGATCACCGACGCCAAACCCGTTGCGGCGCGCCCATAGTGACAGATACGGCGTGGCCGGATCGGTGGCGTGCAGCCCCACGAAGGTGCGGGCGAGGCCGGCGACGGTCAGGTCGGTCGGCTCGGCGAGGAAGTGGCGGCGCGCCAGCCTCGCCCGCCGCTCCTGGACGGTGAAGGACCGCAGCACGTCAGCTCCCGTCGGGCTGGTCCCGCATCGACGCCCTGATCTCCTCGAGCCGATCGTGCGCGGCGCGCTGCCGGGCTTCGTATCGTTCCTCGACGTCACGGCCTTCGGCGGTCTCCGACGCCAACTCCGCGGATCCGATGGCGGTGCCGTAGCGGGTCTCGATCTTCTCCCTCACACCGTCGAAGGTCGGAACGCCTTCGGGCGTGTAGCCGGTATCGAGCGGTGCCGCCGGGAGCGGGTCCGGTACGACTTCCGCGTCGATGATCTCGTCATCCGGTTCGGCCACGTGCTCACCGTACCCCCGTCGATTGTTGGGATCGGTAGCAATTCGGCTCGCCTGTACTTGCCTCACGACGACGCCATCGGGGCGGAGCGAATGAAGGGAACTCCTGATGAAGAAGATCGTGACGGCGGGCATCGGTATCGCGGCAACCGCATTGGTTCTGGTGGGCTGTTCGGACGACAAGGGGTCGACGCCCGCGTCCAGCACGCCCGCCGCCAGCACCGCCGCCCAGGTGAGTACCAGCGGCAACACCGAGGTCAAGGTCGAGGGTCAGGACCTGTCCGGGCTGGACCTCAAGTCGGTGACCTGTGTCAAGGCGGCGGGGAAGATCAACGTGGCCAGTGGCGCGGTCGGCGGGCAGCAGGGCGTCGGCGTCGTGATGACGGACGAGGCGACGCCGGTCGTCGAGTCGTTGGGCCTGGTCGTGGACGGCAACGCGCTCGCCGTCGCCCAGATGGGTGGCATGAAGAGCGGGTCCGCGGACGTCGCGGTCGACGGCAGCACCTACACCATCACCGGTGAAGCACAGGGCGCCGATATGAAGAACCCGATGGCGGGCATGATCACGAAGAAGTTCGAGATCAAGGTGACCTGCAACTGAGAGGTCATCCCGCGAGGAGTGGCGGACGTGCCTGGCACGTCCGCCACTTTCGCCACTTTCGCCAGTTCCGACTTGCGCCGTGGGCGTCCACGGCGACCTATGATGCAGCCGTGTCGATCCCAGGGGAGCTGGAGCGGGCCCGCCACCTGGCCTTGGCCTCCGAGGAGACGGAGGCCAAGGAACTGCTGCTGTCACTGATGCCCCAGATCGAGGCGGCCGACCGGGACGACTGGATGCTCGAGACGCTGGCCCAACTCGGCGAGCTCTATCTGGTCCGCACGGCGTATGACGGCGTCCGCGAGGGCGCCCGTCGCATCCGCGATTGCCTCGCGGTGTATTCGTCCATTCTGGAGGGCACCGCAGCGCCGGACGAGGCTGCCGCATCGACCATGACGACGGTCGAGATGCGCCACCTGATCCGCCGATACGGACGCCGGGCCGGATTCCTCGAGACGGGCCTGGCCGCTGCCAACGGAGACCACGAAGGAGCGGCGGTCGCGCTCGCCGCCCTGGACGACGGAGACGACGATTTCGCCGAAGAACACGACTATCTGCTGACCCTGGCGCGAATCGTCTGCGCCGAGGGCTTGTGCGACGACGATCTGCACGTGCGGTCGGTGTCGCTATGGAAGAGCGTCATCGAGCACGTCGAAACATCCTCCCGGTCCGGCGAATCCGCCGACAACCTGTTGGTTCTGGGCGCTCTCGGGTACGCCAGATTCTGCATCGAGACCGGCCGGCTCGACGACGCCGCACCCTGGCTCCGCCGGGCGGAGGCCCGAGCCGAGGCGCGGGGTTGGGAATTGGCCACCGCGCGAGCCCAGTTGGAGCGCGGCGCAGCCAGCTGGTCGGCCGGCGACCGGGCGGGCACCGAGGCGCGAATGTACGAGGCGTATCCGGTGATCGCGCGGTATGCCCGCGCCAACGACGTCTCGCGGTGCTGGTTGTTCTTCGGGCTCACCAGGATGTCCGCGGGTGTACTGAAGGCCGCCGACGAGTGCTGGGAGCACGCCGAACGTCATTGGCGCGAGCTGGGGAAGCCACTGCACATTCATCGTATTCTATTGCAGCGCAGCTGGATCGCCATCTTCAGTGGGCGCTACGCCGAGGCCATCGACATGGTGACGCAGGCCCGCGCCTGCCTGGACTCCTCGCCGCGGAGCAGCTGGCTGGCCTACGCGAGGCTCGACGATCACCTGGGCAACGTATGGCGGGCCGAGGCGCTGGCCGACCTCGGCTTCGACGGTGCGGGCGACCCCGATCTGGACTGGGATGCCGCCGAGGCCAGGTACCGCTCGTCCTCCGGTGTCATCACCGGGGTGGAGGCCGGCTCGCCGCGTCACCGCTCGGCGATGGAGAAGCTGGAGCGGGCCGCAGAACTCAAGGTCCCGGCGTCGCTGGCCGTCGACTCGGTGCGGTACTCGGTGGCCGACGCGAAGGCTCGGGCGCAGTGGGCCACGTGCGTGTCGGCACCGCTGCTGGCCGGCGCCTTCGCCGTCGCGTCGGATTGGGAGAATTCCGACCTCGTCAGCCAGCTCATCGAATATCACAGTGCCCGTGGAACCTTCAGTGCAGAACCGTTGGATTCCGCAATGACGGAGTGGTCGACGGTGTCCACGGCGGCAGCCCCGATCACCGACGTCGACGAGCTGGCCCTGGTGGCGGCGGGGCCACCGATCACCGACGGCACCGGGTTGACCCGGTTGGGGCCCCTTCCTCCGCTGCGCATGGACCCGACCACCGGCCCGGTGCTGGACCACTACCGGGAACTGGCACAGCAGCGGTACGGGCAATGCGTCACCGCGGCCGAAGCGGTATGGGAGACATGGGAGGCGGGGTCCTGAGCCCCACTCTGATCCTGCGGTTCGCCGACGTCGGGGTGGCCACCTACGCCAGTCTGCGGGTGGTCGGGGAGCCGGCCCGCACGCTCACCTGGGTGGTCAAGGGGGTCGACGTCGACGCGGTGCTCGACGAACTCGGCCAAGCGCTGCCCGAGCCGACGGCGGGGGAGCCGGTCGCCGACGCACTGGCCAGAGCGTTGACGGAGGGCTCGTTCGCCACCGCGGCCACCGAACTGTCGCTTGCTCGACGTCTCGGTGCGGCGATCCTCTCCGCCGCCGCCTGGGATCTGCTGAGGGACTGCGGGTCCACGTCGGGGACGGCGCTGTTCGTCTCGCCGAGTGCGAGATTGGGGCGCGTGCCGTGGGTACTCCTGGCCCCGCCCGACGACGGGCCCGATGCGCACCGATTGGTGGAGCTCGCCGACGTGCTGATGGCCGTCCCGCCCAACATCGTCAACGCCGTGCGGCCACGGACGGCGTGGGCCGATCGTCGGCACCGCTTGCCGTTACTGGTACTCGATCCGCGGGTGCCGGGCCAACGTCCGGACTCGGCTCTCGGTTCGGTCCTGGGCCGGCCGTCGGCGCACACGCGGCTGGCCGAGCACTTCGCCGACGACGTGCAGCGGGTCCTACCAAAGGTGGCCGCCTCGACCGAACTGTTCCGCCGCACCGACGCCGACCGGGACTGGTTCGCGGCGATGCTGGCCGAGGAGCCCCGCCGACTGCTGTACGTCGGTCACGCCAGCGTCGCCGAGGACCGGTCCGGGCGGGCGGATCAGGCCGCGCTGCACCTGGCGGAGGATGAGCCCCTCACGGCGGCGGCCATCATGGGACGCCGGATGCCGATGCCGCCCCGGGTGGCGCTCGTCGCGTGCGCGTCCGGCGGGGACTACCGGTTCGACGAGGCGACGGGACTGGTCGCGGCGATGATCCTGTGCGGTGCACAACTGGTGACTGCCACGCTGTGGTCACTGCCGACCACCGCGGGGTACCGGCACTCGATCGGCGGTTCGGCCGATCCCATGGCGGATCTCGTCATCGCGGTGGACGACGCTCACGACGAGCACCACGGCGGCTCTGCGATCAACGAGTGGCAGCGAGAATGCTTGCGCCAGTGGCGCTCCGGCGACGCGACGGCGAGCCCGCTGTACTGGGCGGCACTCGTCACCTTCGCCGTCGACGGCGCTCGCTGATCGGTCAGGCGGGCGGTACCGAGACCGCGACGGCGGTTTCGTCAGTGCTGCGGTAGTAGGCGTCGACGACGGATCCGGGGGCCACCTTGGTCATCGCCGACTCGGGGATCAGCGCGGTCTCGTGTGCGGGGAACTGTCCGCCTGCGGGTCGGCGAACCATCAGGTCGAGTTCGACCTCGCGGTAGTCCTCGCGGGCGGCGCCCGTCGCCCTCATCGCGGTCACCACGCACCTCGACTTGGTCCCGTTCCTGATCAGATCCATCTGCGCACTGGTCACCAGCCCCTTGCGCACGAGCATCTGATCGAACGCCGTGCGTACCGCCGCCATGTCGTCGGCGAGCGAAAGCCGTTCGCGCATGGTCGGATCGAAGGTCACCAGAAGGAGCACGCCGGGGCGCATCCCGTTCAGCGCCGCTTCGTCGGAGGGTCGACCCAGCCGACCGACGAAGTGCTGTCCCGAGATGCACTCGACATCGACCGTGATGAGGCCATCGACGGTGCGGACGGTGCCGAGGCCGACCCCCGGAGATGTGCCGGCGGGCAGGGGCTCCGGCGCGGCACGCAGGGCGCGCGAGAGCGCTCTGCATAGGAGCGTGCCGATCGCGGCGGCGAGAGCGAGCACAACGGTGAACAGCAGGGCGTCGGACATGCCATCAGCATCCGGTCGCGCAGTCCCTACCGAACCCAACTTTTGGGTGCCGGGTTCGGGGAGGGACGGCCTATTGTGAGCCGATGACCACGGCTCGCCGCCTGGTGGCCGATACCGGCGCCCTGGCCCCCGACGCCGGTGCCGTACTGCCGCGCCGGGCGGTGATCGACGAGGCCTGGCGGGCGATCGGGCCGGGCGTCGAGGTGTTGAGCGGCATCGATGGCGCTCCACTGAGGAGGACCGTCAAGCGCATTCTGGACCCGCTGGTGTTTCGGCTGCGGGCCAACCCGCAGTTCTCGGCACCCGTCGTAGCACCGTCCACGGCTGCGGCCATGCGGCAATTGGTGGTCGAGCGGGCACCCCAGTTATGTGCTGCCGCAGCCTGGTTCGCGCTTCTCAAGCTCGAACGCCGCAAGCTGCGCATCACGGCGGGCAACGCGCAGGAACTGTACTTCCCCGTGTGCTTCGAGCTGGCGGTGAACAGGGGCGTCCCGGCATCGGACGACCGTGCCGCCGCCGCGGCGGTGCTGCGCGGCCTGCACGACGACCGGGACCGCACCGGCATCGAGGTGCTCAACCGCTTCGTGGGCGACGAGCAGGTGGTGGCGCAGCTGTCCCGTCAGCTGGAGCGCAGCTGGTGTGACGTCCGACCCGGAGGCGCGATCACGGGGCCGTTCCTGGCCGGCCTCACCACCGTGCTCGGCGCCGCAGGGGGACACAACGCCGAGATGGCCAGGCAGCGGGTCTGGTCGGCGCTGATCGCCGACGCGACGCCCTACAACTTCGGTGCCGAGGCTCGCCTCCGCGACGCAGAGCTGCCCTGGTCGATCGTGGACATCGGGCTGAGTTCGCTTGCACCGCAACCGCGTCCGCCCATGCAGTGGGGAACCGAGGGAGACCCGCCGCTGAATCGGAGCGTGGTCGACCGGGTCAGGGCGACGTTGCGCCGTGCGTTGGACCGCGATGAGCTGCCCGACATTCCGCAGCTGTGCGCCGAGGAGGTCGACCGGGCGTGCGCTCCCTGGGGGCTGCTCGCCGAGGACAAGCAGGCCGCGCTCGTCGTCGGCATCGAGTTGTCGGTCGGTCTGGATCCGTTGAGCGGCGCGTCGAAGTCCCGCTACGCGCTCTCGGACTGCATCGCGGCCCGGCTGCGCAAGGAGGCCTACGTGCTGCACGCACGTCGCTACCTGGTCGACGGTGGACCGATTCATCCCCGGCAACGCCAGGTGATCGACGATCTGTCGCACTTCGCGAGGCCCTACCTGCGCAGGCTGTGGGCCCGGCTGCACGGACGCGACGTCTGGCAGGAGCCCTGTGACGACGTCGACGAGCTGAGGATGTTGCTCGAGGGCGTCGCGCGTTCGGTCAGTCTCGATCACCGTCAACGCATCAAGTCCATGCTGGAGCTTCAGGAGTACGAGGTGCTCACGTGACGTTCGTGGCCGAATCGGGCCTGTGGGTCATGGGTCCACCCGTTGCCGACGTGCCCGCGGTGGCGGTGCTGGAGGTCAGCGGCGCGATTCTGGAGTGGACCGTCGACGACCCGGGAGGCGCATCGGCGGTGCGGATGTCGGTGACCGACGTCGCTGCCGCGGACTGGCTGTGGCGTGTCGTCGGTCCCGCGGGGCACGCCGCGATCGCCTCGGGTGTCGCACCGGGTGAGGTGGACCTTCAGGACGCCGCGGTCGCACCCTTGCGGCGTCTCGCCATCGGGTTCTGGCTACGTCGGTGGTGGCCGCAGAGCAGCCGGGACGGGGTCGTGCGTCTGGACCGCGCCTTGCTCGACGCGGAGTTGGCGGTCCTCGTCAGCGCGGCGCAGGAGTTCTTCACCGAGGACACCCTGGATTCCGACGTCGAGGGGTTGCTCACCCCGCACCGGGCGGCTTTGCATGCCTTCGAGCTCGGCGGCGACCCGCGGGTCGAGGAGCTGGTGCACGCCTGCGCCGAGCTGGCCGACGACGTCGGCGCGTGGTCGACCGGGCTGCCCGAACCTTCCTTCGCCGCGGCCGATCAGCGCCGTGACGACTACGCGCTGGCGGCCGGTCGAGCCGACCGCACTCCGGACGGGATGGCCCGCGGCGTCGCATCGGTCGACTGGGTCGCCGTGCCGCCGGGCATCTTCGACGCCGCGGAGCACACGATCGACTGGTCGGTGGAGCCGGCCGACGCATCGGTGATCGCCACCGTTCGCGTCGCGCTGACCGGTGCGGCGTCCGCGGGTGGGATCGACGTCGCGTTGCACTCCGACTCGGTGAGCGGCCGCGGAGTCCTCGACGCCAACGGAACGGCCGCGATGACCGTCACGCATGACGACGGCACGCCGCTGACCGAGAACCAGGCCTGGGACCACGACTGGTCGACGACCCGCATCACCGTCGGCCACGACCGCTCCGTCGCCGCCACCGAGGCGGCGGCCCTGCGGCAGCGAGTACGCGACGTCGCGAGGTCACGGCTGGCTCAGCCCGGGCCCGATGCGTTCCTCGCCGAGATCCTGGCAGCCGAATCCGACTACTGACTGTGCGACGGGACCGGCGGCGGGCCGGGCAGCCCGATGACCGGGACTCCGGGTGTGCCGACCTTGCCCGCCAGCCACGGCAGCGCAGCGCCGAAGGCCTGCTCGGCGAAGGGCCAGTCGTGCCTGCCCGGTTGCATCACCACCGCGCAGCTGATGCCGTTGGCCGCGCCCAGCGCACACAGTGAGTTCGCCGCGGCCGCTTGATCACTCACGTGGGTGGCCGCATCCTTGCCGCCGAGCCCGGTTCCGTCCGCGTTGGCTGCGTTCATGACCGTCGGCCCACCCGACGAACCCGATCCGTTGATGTCGAACCACCCCGATAGCCCGGTGTAGGGGCCATGCCGGGTGATAACGGTGGTGGGATCGAACGCCGCGTATGCCGCGGCGTTGCCACCGAACAACCGGTCGATGGTCTGCTGCTTGGTCCCGGAGTTGGGTGCCAGATCACCCGCGATGTCCTCGAAGGTGCTGAACATGTCCGGGTGCATGGTCGCCAGATCCACCGCGCAGGTGCCACCCATCGACCAGCCGACGAGGCCCCAGTTCGCCCGGTCGGTGCTGACACCGTAGTGGGCCTCCATGAAGGGCACCACGTCCTTGATGAGGTGATCGGCGGAGTTCCCCCGCGAACCGTTGACGCATTCGGTGTCGTTGTTGAATGCGCCGCCGGTGTCGACGAAGACCAGCACCGGAGCATTGCCTCCGTTGGCCGCGGCGAAGTCGTCGATGGTCTTGATCGCATTTCCCGCCCGTAGCCAGTCGCCGGGGGTATTGAACTCGCCACCGATCATCATCAGCGTCGGCAGATGTGGTGCCGGGTTCGTCGCGAACCACGCGGGCGGCAGGTACACCAGCTCGCCGCGGTGCTTGAAACCCGACGCGCCTGCGCCGATGTCGACCGGGACCACCACACCCTTGGCCGGGATCTGGTGCCTGATCTGCATCGCCGTGACCGTCGCCTGGTCGGTCTGATCGGGCAGGGGACCCTCGGTCAGCTGGTTCCACGCGGTCTGGACGGTGGGGAAGTAACCGACCCACAGATTCACCGCGAGCGCCGCGCAAAGAAGGCACAGCGGTAGCCCGGCGGCCGATGCCGTTCGACGCCACCACCGGGCGTCGCGCCAGCCGACGACCGACAACACCGCCGCACCGCCGGTCACGACGAGCCAAACCCACAGCAACTTGGGAGCTGGGTCGTCCGAGATCCCCTGTGAGGAGATGATCCAGTAGGCCACCGTCGCCACCCCGATGCCGACGACGACCGCGACGGGCAGCCACACCAGGCGCCAGCGGCGTGTGCGCCAGCCGATCGCGGCCAGCAGGACCGCCACGGTGACGGCTTGAATCGTCCACGGCAGCCAGCCGTGCATGAGCGAGAGGTGTTGTTGCCGAAAGTCTCCGGCTGCCGACCACAGTGTCACGACGCCATGGTGGATGCCTTCGCTGACGGTTGGCTGTGAATGCTCCTACCGAGGCTTGGCCAGCGGGAAGGGCAGCGTCTCGCGGATACTGCGGCCGGTGATCAGCATGACCACCCGGTCGACGCCCATGCCCAGCCCGCCGGTCGGCGGCATCGCATACTCCATCGCCTGCAGGAAGTCCTCGTCGAGCTCCATGGCCTCGGGATCACCGCCTGCGGCGAGCAGGGACTGCTCCTGGAGGCGGCGGCGCTGCTCCACGGGGTCGGTCAGCTCGCTGTACGCGGTGCCCAACTCCACGCCCCACGCCACCAGGTCCCATCGTTCGGCGACGCCGGGCAGGCTGCGGTGTGGCCGGGTCAGTGGTGACACCGACGTCGGGAAGTCCTTGTAGAACGTCGGGTTCTCGGTGCGGTCCTCGACGAGGTGCTCGTACATCTCGAGCACGACGGCGCCGGGGTCCCAGTGGGTCTGATAGGGGATCTTCGCGGCGTCGGCGTAGCGGCGCAGGGTGGGCAGGTCCGTCTCGGTGTCGACGTGCTCGCCGAGCGCCTCGGAGACCGCGCCGTGCACGGTCTTGACGGCCCATTCACCGGAGATGTCGACGGGCTCGAGGCTGCCATCCTCCCGAGGGCGCATGACGACGTGAGCTCCGTTGGCCGCCATCGCCGCGTTCTGGATCAGTTCTCGGCAGCCGTCGATCCACACGTTGTAGTCCGCGTGCGCCTGATAGGCCTCCAGGAGGGTGAATTCGGGATTGTGGCTGAAGTCGACGCCTTCGTTGCGAAAGGCACGGCCCAGTTCGAACACCCGCTCCACCCCGCCGACGCAGAGCCGCTTGAGGTAGAGCTCCGGCGCGATCCGCAGGTAGAGGTCCAGATCGTAGGCGTTGATGTGCGTGACGAACGGGCGAGCGTTCGCACCGCCGTGGATCTGTTGCAGGATCGGCGTCTCGACTTCGAGGAAGTCCTTGGCGAACAAGGTCTCTCGAATTGCGTGCAGCACGTGGCTGCGGGCCTTGATCAGGTCGCGGGACTCGGTGTTGATGGCGAGGTCGACGTAGCGGGTACGGACGCGGGCCTCCTGGTCGGTGAGCCCCTTCCACTTGTCGGGGAGCGGGCGCAGACACTTGCCGATCAGCCGCCAGCCGTCCACCAGCAGCGAGGGCGTACCGGACTTGCTGGCGCCCATGCTGCCGGTGACCTCGACGAGGTCCCCCAGATCGATGGCCTTGGTGAAGTCGGACGTGCTGCCCTGGGCCAGACGCGAATTGTCGAACAGCAGTTGAACTTCGGCGGACCAGTCGCGCAAGTCGGCGAACAACACCGAACCGTAGTCGCGAAGGCGAAGCACCCGTCCGGATACCGTGACCGGCCCGGTCGTGGTCTCGAGCGCCTGGGCGACGGTGTGACTCGGCGCCCTTCCGACGGGATAGGCGTCGATGCCCTTGTCCTGCAGGGACTTCAGCTTGGCCATCCGGACTCGCACCTGTTCGGGAAGCCGGGGGACCACCTCGTCCTGCGGACCCTCGATCTCGAGGCCCCTCAGGTCGGGGGCACTGCCGTCGTGCTGCAGCCGGCCCGACCTGACCAGGTTCTCCGGTGCCGAGATGTGCTGGCCGGTGTGTTGTTTGGTCCGACGACTGAACGGCAGGATGAGGAAGCCCTCGGCGATCACCGACGCGACTCCCACGCGTGGGATGAGGCGCGCATCCTCGTAACAGGCAAACCGCGGTACCCATTCGGGCATGTACTTCATGTTGGACCGGTACAGCGTCTCCAGCTGCCACCAGCGGGAGAAGAAGACCAGCAGCGCTCGCCACAGCCGCGCGACCGGGCCCGCGCCCAGTTGGGCGCCCTCCTCGAACGCCGAGCGGAACATCGCGAAGTTCAACGAGATGCGGGTGATGCCGATGTCCTCGCCCTGCAGGCACAGCTCGCTGACCATCAACTCGTTCGTGCCGTTGGGCGACTGCGGGGACCGCCGCATCAGGTCCAGCGACGCGCCGTTGGTACCCCAGGGCACCAGCGACAGCATGGCGACCACAGTGTCCTGCCCGTCGTCGCCCGGCTGGATCGCTTCCACCAACATGCAGTCGCCGTCGGCCGGATCACCTAGTCGCCCCAGCGCCATCGAGAAGCCACGTTCGGTCTCGGTATCGCGCCAGTCGTCGGCGCGCCGGATGACGTTGGCCATCTCGTCGGGCGTGAGATCACGATGGCGGCGAATGCGCACGGTGAGCCCCGCGCGTCGCGCCCGGGTGACCGCCTGACGCACGGGCTTCATGTCGGATCCTGACAGTCTGAACTTGTCCGGGTACAGGATGGCCTCGTCACCGAGTTCCAGCGCGTTCAGGCCGGCCTCCCGAAACGCTTGCGCCGCAGTAGCGCTCGCGCCCATCACGCCGGGCGCCCAACCGTAGGACTGGCACAGCGTCAGCCACGCATCGATCGCGGCGGGCCAGGCGCGGGGGTCGCCGAGCGGGTCACCGCTGGCCAGGCAGACGCCGACCTCGACGCGGTACGTGATCGCGGCCCGCCCATTGGGGGCGAACACCACCGACTTGTCGCGACGGGTGGCGAAGTATCCGAGGGAGTCGTTCTTGCCCCACAGTTCGAGCAGGCCGCGGATGGCCGACTCGTCCTCGCCGGTCAGCGCGTTCTCGGCCCGCTGCGACTGGAACAACACGACGGCCGCCACCATCAACGCGAGGGCGCCGAACAGCCCCAGCAAGGCGTTGACGAAGACGTGTGGGTGATGCCCGGAGAAGGCGTCGGCGTCGACCCCGGCGAACACGACGACGCGGTTGGCGGCGTACGGGAGTCGCTCGTCGCGGTCCAGGGACCCCGGGAACATCTCGAGCAGAGCCCAGCCGATCAGGATGCCGATCGCCATGCCGGCCGCCAGCGTCGCAGCGGCCTTGAAGAGCGCCCCCCGCCGCACCTTCGCCCAGAACTCCTTGCGCGCCAGCACCAGGAAGGCGATCGCCGCGACGTGGAACCCGAGGCCGATCACCTCGCCGATGTCCTCCGTGACCGACTCCGGCCCGGTGGACAGGTCGGCGACGTTCCAGCCGATCGCGGCGACCATGTAGAGGACGAGGATCCACCACGCCAGGCTCTTGCGGGCCGCCAGCGCCGCCGCGAGCAGGGCCAGGACGAAGGCCCAGGCGAAGCTGGTGTCCGGGAAGTTGAAGATGTAGTCGTTCACCCACTCGCGCGGCACCTTGATGGTCCACCGCACCAGCGGTGAGATGCTGGCGATGAGCGACAGGGTCGCGATCACGCCGACGAGCCAACCGGCGGCGGCGGGAACCCACCGGAAGGTCGACGTTCGATGCTGCTTCGGCGTGGTCAGCGTCATAGGCCGCGAGGATATTCGCTCTGGCCGTGAAATGGGTCGAACGTGGTTACCAGACGGGGCCGGTGTACTTCTCTCCTGGGCCGTGGCCGGGTTCGTCGGGAAAGGCGGAGGCCTCGCGGAACGCCAACTGAAGTTGTTTGAGGCCGTCGCGAACCGGACCGGCATGCGGTCCCAGGTACTCCGCGGACGCCTTCACCAGCCCGGCCAGCGCCGTGATCAGACGACGTGCCTCGTCCAGGTCGCGGTAGGGCGATTCCTCGGGATCGTCCTCGGAAAGTCCCAACTTCTCGGCGGCGGCGCTCATCAGCATCACGGCCGCTCTGGTGATCACTTCGACGGCGGGAATCTCGGCCAGTTCGCGGATGTTAGGGACATCGGTCATGCCTGCTAGACTTGCACGCGCGACCGTCCCGGCATACGCCAGGACAGCAAGTGGAGTCCCGCTCCCACCGCTGGCCACCTAGGTACAGCGGTCCGGTCACACACACCGAGAGGTGCGTGTTCTGCGTTTCACGCAGGCGACGCAAGTCGTGATCGGTCGGCATCGGGCCCTGCAATGTGCAGGGCCTTCTTGCTGATGGCTGGGCCCCGCCAAGACTACATAGGAGGCCCCATCAGCACTGAGACCCGCATCAACGAGCGCATACGTGTACCTGAAGTCCGCTTGATCGGACCCAACGGTGAGCAGGTAGGCATAGTGCGCATCGAAGATGCACTCCGCGTCGCCGCGGATGCCGATCTCGACCTCGTCGAAGTTGCTCCAGCCGCCAAGCCCCCGGTCTGCAAGATCATGGACTACGGCAAGTTCAAGTACGAGACGGCACTCAAGGAGCGCGAGTCTCGCAAGAACCAGCAGCAGACCGTCGTCAAGGAGCAGAAGCTCCGGCCCAAGATCGATGACCACGACTACGAGACCAAGAAGGGTCACGTAGTGCGGTTCCTCGAAGCGGGTTCGAAGGTCAAGGTGACCATCATGTTCCGTGGACGCGAGCAGTCGCGGCCCGAACTGGGTTACCGGCTCCTGCAGCGGCTGGGCGCCGACGTCGCCGACTTCGGCTTCGTCGAGACGTCCGCCAAGCAGGACGGCCGCAACATGACGATGGTGCTGGCACCACACCGTGGCGCGAAGACCAAGGCCAGAGCCGCTCACGATGCCGCGGCCCCGCAGGCGCAGCGGGCGGCACCGGCACCGGCCCCGGCCGAGCCCGCGGTCGCACCGCCTGCGGACGCACCACCAGCGTCACCATAGAACTGATCCACCACGAGAACTGAGGACTCATGCCCAAGGCCAAGACTCATAGCGGAGCGTCGAAGCGCTTCCGCAAGACCGGCACCGGAAAGATCGTGCGCCAGAAGGCCGGTCGTCGCCACCTGCTCGAGCACAAGGCAACCAAGCGCACCCGTCGTCTCGATGGACGCACGGTCGTCGCGGCGAACGACGCCAGCCGCGTGAACAAGATGCTGAACGGCTGACCGCAGCTTTCCCCTACGAGATTTAGGAACACCCCATGGCACGCGTGAAGCGCGCACTCAACGCCCAGAAGAAGCGGCGTACCGTACTGAAGGCCTCGAAGGGCTACCGCGGCCAGCGGTCGCGCCTCTATCGCAAGGCCAAGGAGCAGCAGCTCCATTCGTTGACCTATGCCTACCGTGACCGCAAGGCGCGCAAGGGCGACTTCCGCAAGCTGTGGATCACCCGGATCAACGCCGCGGCCCGCGCGAACGGCATCACCTACAACCGGCTGATCCAGGGCCTCAGGTTGGCCGGGGTCGAGGTCGACCGCAAGAACCTGTCCGAGATCGCGATCAGCGACGAGGCGGCGTTCACGGCTCTGGTCGAGGTCGCCAAGGCCGCCCTTCCCGAGGACGTGAACGCGCCCTCGGGCGAGGCCGCCTGATAGAACCTCTCACCGAACGTTCGGCCCGCGTGGTCGCAGCAGCCAAGCTGCTGCGGCACGTGGGCCGTAAACGTACCGGCCTATTCTTGGCCGAAGGCGCCAACATGGTCGAGGCCGCGTTGGTGCGGGGACTGGTCACCGACGTCTTCGCGACGGAGTCCGCGCTCGCTCGGTTCGACGCCCTTCTCGGTTCGACATCCGTTCACGTCGTCACCGAGAAGGCGGCGAAGTCCTTGTCCGACACGGTGACTCCCGTCGGACTGGTCGCGGTCTGCTCGATGCCGACATCCCGCCTGGACGACGTGCTGGCGGGCTCGCCGCGTCTGGTCGCGGTGGCCGTCGACACCTCCGAGCCCGGGAACGCCGGCACGCTGATCCGCCTCGCCGACGCCATGGGCGCCGATGCGGTCGTCCTCGCCGGGCACGGTGTCGATCCCTACAACGGCAAGTGCCTGCGCGCATCCGCCGGCAGTATCTTCGCGCTGCCGGTGTTGGAGGTGGCCGACACCGAAGCGTTGGTCGACGGGCTTCGCGGTGCTGGGCTACGGGTCCTCGCCACCACCCTCGACGGTGACGTCTCCCTCGACGATGCCGACCTGTCTGCACCGACGGCCTGGCTGTTCGGCGCCGAGGCCCACGGGCTGCCGAGCGACGTCGCGGCGCTCGCCGACGCTCGGGTCCGCATTCCGATGTCGGGCAGCGCGGAGAGCCTCAACGTCGCTGCGGCAGCAGCCATCTGCCTATACCAGAGTTCGCGAAGCGCCCGCCGCGACTAACGCCCGGGTGTACTGTTCGACGCTACAACTCGTGCACTTTGTGTAACGTCACTCCAGTCGCTGCGGAGGCCCCCGATGACCCGGTACGACTATGTCATCGCGGGTGCCGGTTCAGCGGGATGCGTCCTGGCCAACCGCTTGTCCGCCGATCCCCGCACGACGGTGCTGCTGATCGAGGCGGGTGGCGCCGATCGGCACCCGATGTTCCACGTGCCCAAGGGCTCGGGAACGCTCATGGAGAACGAGAAGTACGCATGGCGCTACCGCACTACGCCCTTCGGCCCCAACCAACGGTCGGAGTTCTGGACGCGCGGCAAGGTGCTCGGCGGGTCCAGCTCCATCAACGGCATGGTCTACAACCGGGGCCATCGAGCCGACTACGACGAGCTCGAGCGCCTCGGCAACAAGGGCTGGGGTTGGGAAGACGTCCTGCCGATCTTCAAGGACTTCGAGGACCACGAGTTCGGGCCGTCGCCGACCCGCGGTGTTGGAGGACCGTTGCACGTTTCGGTGGGACGTGGTGGCCCGGACCGGATGTGCGCCGAGATCATCACCGCGGGTGCGCGGGCGGGGCTTACCGAAATGGAAGACGTCAACGAATCCGATGGTCCCCGGATCGGGTATGCACCGGCGACGATCAGGAACGGGAGGCGCGTTAGCGCCGCCGACGCCTTTCTGAAACCCGCCCGGCGGCGCGACAATCTGGACGTCCTCACCGGCGCCACGGTCCGTCGGTTGATCCTGGAGAACGATCGTGCCGTCGGCGTGGAGGTGAGCATGGCCGACGGCTCCACCGCCGAGTTCCGGGTCAGCCGTGAGATCGTCTGCGCTCTGGGCAGTATGGGTAGCCCACAGCTGCTGCAGTCGTCCGGCATCGGACCCCGCGACGTCCTCGAAGACGCCGGCGTCCCCGTTCGCGTCGATCGTGAGAACGTGGGACGGCGGGTGCGGGAGCACCGCTGCTTCGTCCTCCGATTCCGGCTGAACGCAGACCTCGGCTACAACCGCCGGTTGTCCTCCAGACGTGGCCAGGCGTCGGCTGCGGCGCGTTACGTGGCGACCAGGAAGGGAATGTTGGCGACCCCGACCTTCGAGGTCTTGGCCTTTCTAAAGAGCCGGGCAGACGCCGACCGCGTCGACGGGCAATTGTTGCTGGGGCCCTTCACGATTCCCGCGTATCAGACGGGCGCACCGATTTCGATCGAACGCGAACCGGGACTGTCGTGCCTCGGATTCGCGTTACGGCCCACGTCGGAGGGCAGCGTGACGATCACGTCGGCCGATCCCGATGCGCCGCTGCGCATCGACCCGAATTACCTCACCAGCGCCTATGACCGCACCACCACGGCCAACGTCATTCGCCGAACCCGGGAGTTGTTCGCGCAGTCGCCCATCGCCGACCGGATCGACCACGAGATGTTCCCTGGCGTGGACGTACAGAGCGACGATGACTTGGTCGACTCCGCGTTGGACGGCGGTTACACCGGTTATCACGCCGTCGGTAGTTGCGCGATGGGGCCGAGCGACGGCGACGTCGTCGATGACCGGCTACGGGTCAGGGGCGTGCACGGTCTACGTGTCGTGGACTGTTCGGCGATGCCGATCATGATGGCGGGCAACCTCAACGGACCGGTGATGGCCATGGCGGGTCGCGCCGCCCAGATGATCATCGAGGATCGCTGAGAAGACCCCGCGCGACGTGGGTGATCTGCACTTCGTTGCTTCCGGCGTAGATCATCAGCGACTTGGCGTCACGGGCCAGCTGCTCGACGCGGTACTCGGTCATGTAGCCGTTGCCACCGAACAGCTGAACGGCCTCCATTGCGACGTCGGTGGCGGCCTGCGAGCAATACCACTTCATCGCCGATGCCTCGGGTAGCGAGATGGAGGCGCCGGTCTGCGCCGCCTCGATGACGCGGAATAGCATGTTGCGCACATTCATTCGGGCGACTTCCATGTTCGCCAGCTTGAGTTGGATGAGCTGGAACTGGCCGATCTCCTGGCCCCACAGCGTCCGCGACTTGGCGTGGTCGACGCTCAGCCTGAGGCACTCCTCGATCACCCCGAGCGCCATCGCGGCGACACCGATGCGTTCGGCGGAGAAGTTGGAGCGGGCGCTGTCGCGACCGTCACCCTTTTCGTTGTCCTCGGTCTCGCCGAGGAGTCGATCCCGGCCGAGCCGGACATCGTGGAAGAACAGTTCACCGGTTCGGGAGCTGTGAATGCCCATCTTGCGGAACGGCTTCGACTGCACGAACCCGTCCATGCCCTTGTCGAGGACGAACGTCAGGACCTTGCGGTCGCGCTTGTCGACCCCCGCATCGCCCTCGTCCAGCTTGGCGTAGACGACGGTCACGTCGGCGTCGGGGCCGTTGGTGATGAACGTCTTCTGCCCGTTGAGGACGTAATCGTCACCGTCGCGTACGACATAGGTCTTCATGCCGCCGAACGCATCGGAGCCCGAATCCGGCTCGGTGATCGCCCACGCGCCGACCTTCTCGTAGGTGACGAGGCCGGGCAGCCAGCGCTCCTGCTGCGCGAGTGTGCCGCGGGAGGCGATCGTCGGCACGGTCAGACCCAGGCTGACGCCCATCCCCGTCACCACGCCCATGCTGACCCGGCACAGTTCGCTGATCAGCGCGAAGCCCATTCCCGTTTGGTCACCGCCGCCGCCGAACATGCCGCCCGAGGCCGCCGCACCGGACGAGCCGGTGCCCTCGCGCATCTTGGCCAGCCGCTTCTCCAGCGATTCCTTGGCCATGACGTCGATACCGAAGGCCGAGAACAGTTTTCGGACGATCGGGTAGGGCTCCATCTCGCCGCTCTCCAGCGCGTCGACGTGGGGCCGGATCTCCTTGTCCACGAACTCACGGACCGCATCGCGCACGGCGACGTCGACCTCTGACCATTCCAGCATGTGTTCAGGCTGCCTTTCCGGGTTTCTGCCGACCGCGGGCGGGGCGCAGGCCGGCGAGCGAGAACGTGGTGTGCACCAGAGATCCGGCGCGTTCGAACAACGACTTGCCACCAGGCACATAGTGGACCGGCAATCCACGTCGATCGCGTGGGGGACCCGTGAAGCTGGGCGCCTCGACCAGCGGGGCGTCGGCGGGGGAGCGGCCCGACGCCCGCCGATAGGCCGCCAATGCCCTTGGATGGAGCCGAATCTCGTCGGGCACGACCACGAACGCCATCTGCACCAGCTTGCCGAAGAGTCGAAGCGCCACCTCGTCGCCGGGCGTCCACCGCATGCCTGCCTTCTCGCGGACTGCGGGGTCGAACAGGCCCGCGGCGATCCAGCGCTGGCCCGCAACCATCGGTTTGAACAGCTGATCCCACACCGGAGTCGGCATCGCGATGAACCACGGCTTGGGGATGCGGATCGACAGGATCTCCAGCGCCGCTCGGTTCATCTCGAGCTCGTCGCGACACGTGGTGTCCCAATAGCGCTGAAAGTCGGGCCAGCTGGCCGGCACCGGTCGCATGCTCATCCCGTACATCCGGTACCACTGGACGTGTTCGTCGAACAGCTGACACTTCTCGGCCTCGGTCAATCCGCCGCAGAAGTATTCGGCCGTCTTGATGATGAGCATGAAGAACGTCGCATGCGCCCAGTAGAAGGTTGCCGGGTCTAGCGCGTGGTAGCGGCGGCCCGAGTCATCGGTGCCCTTGATCGTCTCGTGATATCCCCGGATCTGGGCTCCGGTGCCGGCCGCGCGGTCGCCGTCGTAGACCACCCCCATGATCGGGTAGACGGACCTCGCGACCCGCTGCAACGGCTCCCGCAACAGGATCGAATGGTCATCTACTCCAGCACCGAGCGCGGGATACATGTTCTGGACGGCGCCGATCCAGATGCCCAACATGCCCGTGCGTAGGTCCCCGAAGTACTTCCACGTGAGGGAGTCGGGGCCGAGTGGATCGTCGGTCGTCGTCGATTCGGTGGTCATTTCGTCGTCGCCCACTCCCGGCCGTGCGTCTATTTCACGATATGCATGACAACGCCCGTTGTCCAACGAGGCGCACCCGCGCGTCGTGGCCCACCTAGGCTGGACGCCGTGGATGTCGAATCGTTCGCCGAACGGTCCGGCGAGGATTCCGGTGGCCCGCTGTCGTGGTTGCGGAACACCAACCGCAGTCCCGGTGTCGTCGACTTCGTCAAACGCGCCCGTCGGGTGCTGCCCGGTGATCCGGACTTCGGAGATCCGCTGTCCGTGGCGGGAGTCGGAGGTCCGCGAGCCGCCGCGCGTGCCGCCGACCGCATCCTGGACCATTACGCCGCATCGCGTGAGGTGAGCCTGGCGGGCCTGCAGGTATGGCAGGCGCTGACCGAACGGGTCTCGGGCCGGCCGGCGAACCACGAGGTCACGCTGGTATTCACCGACCTGGTCGGGTTCTCGGACTGGTCGCTCCGCGCCGGGGACGACGCGGCTCTGAAGATGCTGCGACGGGTCACTCAGGTCGCGGAGCCACCACTGCTGAAGGCCGGCGGGCGGATCGTCAAGCGGATGGGGGACGGGGCGATGGTCGTGTTCCCCGAACCCTCGAATGCAGTGGCAGCGGTGCTCGACGCCCTCGAAGCCGTGAAAACCGTTGAGGTGGGCGGATATACGCCCGTGATGCGGGCCGGTATCCACACCGGACGCCCGCAGCGGATCGGCTCCGATTGGCTCGGCGTCGACGTCAACGTGGCCGCCCGCGTCATGGACCGCGCTACCAGGGGCGGGCTGATCGTGTCCAACACCACCCTGGCGGGGATCTCCGAGGAGGACTTCGAGGCGTTGGCCATCAGCGTCAAACGCGTACGCAAGCAACTCTTCTCGCCGAAGGTGGCGGGTGTGCCCGACGATCTCACCATGTACTGGGTGAAGACTCGCAGGGAGTTGCCAGGCGGGGATGCCGTCGCCGGGCAGGCGTCGGAGGCATAGTCGATGCCGGTGCTGCCTGCAATGTTGTCCGGGGTTGCCCGGGTCCGGGTGACGATGGCCTATGCCCTCGCGCTGAGCGCCGTGGCGATCGCGTTGCCGAGGCTCGGCCCCGGGATGCAGGACCAGGTCATCCGGCACGCAAGTACCAATCTGCACAACCTGAGCCACGGCCGTGTCGGCACCCTGTTCGGAAGTGCCTTCGTCGTCGACGCAGGACCGATCCTCTACTGGCTGCCGGGCCTGGTGTGTCTCCTCGCCCTCGGTGAACTCCTCTGGTGCAGTGGCCGACTGGTGGTGGTGTTCGTTGCGGGCCACGTGGGGGCGACGCTGCTGGTGGCGGTCGGGCTCACCGCGGCCGTCAGCCGCGGGTGGCTGCCGACGAGCGTTGCACACGCCACCGATGTGGGAATGAGCTATGGCGCGACGGCCGTCCTCGGTGCGCTCACCCCGGCGATCCCCAGTCGGTGGCGTCCGGCGTGGATCGGGTGGTGGCTGGCCGTCGCCCTGGCCGTGGTCGGCGTCGATCGGGACTTCACCGCCGTCGGGCACCTGCTAGCCCTGGTCGTGGGCATGGTGGTGGCGACGCGGTTCGGCTCGCCGCGGGGGTGGACGTGGAACCTGTTCGCACTGCTGGCGATTGGTGCGCCGTTCGGTTTCCTCGTGCTCGCGAGCGAGGGGACGCTGGTGCTGGCGGCGGTCTGCGGTCTCGCCGGCGCGATCCTCGGCATGGCCGTCGCGCAGGCTCAGCTGAATTGGTCGGCGGACGCCTCTATCCAGTCCGAACGCCACGCGTCGGGTGGATCCTCGAGTAGCTCACCCGGCATCAGCCAGTCGTAGATCTCGGCGTAGGTCCGGGTGCGCTGGCCCTCGACGCGCCGGTTCAGCATCGCCGGCGACAGCTCGTGGAAACCGTCGAGACCCATGGACGCGACGATCTGCGCGGCGCTGGCGACCGTCGCGCGTTGATAGTTGAACACCCGCGTCGCCTTGTCCGGGACGTCGAGTGCACGGGCGCGGGAGGGGTCCTGGGTGGCGACGCCGGTGGGGCAGCGGTTGGTGTTGCACTTCAGCGCTTGGATGCAGCCGACGGCGAACATCATCGCGCGGGCCGACATCAGGAAGTCCGCGCCCTGGCACACACGGCTGACGATGTCGACGCCGCTGGCCACCTTGCCCGACGCGCCGAGGCGAATCCGGTCGCGCAGCCCGGTGCCCACCAGGCTGTTGTGGACCAGCATCAGACCCTCGGTCAACGGCATCCCGACGTGGTCCTCGAATTCCTGGGGAGCCGCTCCGGTACCCCCCTCGCCGCCGTCGACGATGACGAAGTCCGGTGCGATCCCGGTCGCGACTATCGCCTTGCAGATGGACAGGAACTCCGTGCGGGCGCCGACGCAGAGCTTGAACCCGACCGGCTTGCCACCCGACAGGCGTCGCAACGTCGCGATGAAGGTGGTGAACTCCGTGGGAGTGGTGAAGGCACTGTGCGACGGCGGCGAGATGACCGTCCGGCCGATCGGCACACCGCGGGTGGCGGCGATCTCGGCGCTCACCTTGGCGCCGGGGAGCACGCCGCCGAGCCCGGGCTTGGCCCCCTGCGACAGCTTGATGGAGATCGCCTTGACCGCGGGCAGCGTCGACTTCTCGGCGAACGCCACCGGGTCGAAGTGCCCGTCGGCGTCGCGGCAGCCGAAGTAACCCGAGCCGATCTCCCAGATCAGGTCGCCTCCGCCCCGCAGGTGGTACGGGCTGATGCCACCCTCGCCGGTGTCGTGTGCGAACCCGCCTTGGGCCGCGCCGGTATTCAAGGCCTCGATGGCGTTCGCCGACAGGGCGCCGAAGCTCATCGCCGAGACGTTGAGCATCGCCATGTCGTAGGGCTGCAGGCAGTCGTCCCCGCCCACGCGCACCCTCGGGTCGAGGTTCTCCGCGAAGCGAGCCCGGATGGAGTGCCGGAGGAATTCGTAGCCGATCGCGCCGACGTCGCTCTCTGTGCCGAACGGCTCGTCACCCTTGGTGTCCTTGGCCCGTTCGTAGACGAGGTCGCGCGTCTCCCGGTCGAAGGGAGTGGCCTCGGTGTTCGACTCGATGAAGTACTGCCTGATCTCCGGGCGCAGCAGCTCCATCAAGAAGCGGACGTGGCCCAGGATCGGATACACCCGCAGAATCGTGTGCCTGGTCTGCACGACGTCCCAGGTGCCCAGGGCCGCCAGCCCGAACAGGACGAGCGCCGGCAGCGCCCACCACCAGGACACGAAGGTGGCCGCCAGCGCGGTGAGCACGGCGACGAACCAGACACCGGCCACGATCACGGATCGCATGATCACGGCGTGAGGGTAGCGCGGCTCACACCTCGTCCGTCGCTATGATCGCCGGGTGGTAGATCAGCCGGGCTCGTCGGAATTGTCGCAGGAGGCATTGACCACCGCCGTGGACGCCGCCCGCGAGGCCTTCGACCAGGCGGGCGATCTGGACGCCTTGGCGCGCGCGAAGACCGAGCATCTCGGCGACAAGTCGCCTATCGCATTGGCACGCCAGGCGCTTGGGACACTGGCCAAGACCGAGCGCGCGGACGCCGGCCGCCGGGTCAACGAGGCCCGGACCGCCGCGCAGAGCGCCTTCGACGCCCGGATCGAGGTGCTCCGCGCCGAACGGGACGCCGCGGCGCTGGTCGCCGAACGCATCGACGTGACGCTGCCCTCGACGCGCGGACCGATCGGTGCCAGGCACCCCATCACGATCCTGACCGACCACGTGGCCGACGTCTTCATCGCGATGGGTTGGGAGCTGGCTGAGGGACCCGAGGTCGAATCCGAACAGTTCAACTTCGACGCGCTGAACTTCCCTCCCGACCATCCGGCGCGCAGCGAGCAGGACACGTTCCAGGTGGCACCCGAGGGATCGCGGCAGGTCCTGCGCACCCACACCTCGCCGGTGCAGATCCGGGCGCTGCTCGAACGCGAGTTGCCCGTGTACATCGTGTCGATCGGCCGCACCTTCCGGACCGACGAGCTCGACGCCACCCATACGCCGGTGTTCCACCAGGTCGAGGGTCTGGCCGTGGACCGCGGACTGACGATGGCCAACCTTCGCGGCACGCTCGACGCCTTCGCCCGCGCCGAGTTCGGTC